>JBCBRY010000086.1:0-37156 GCA_039819485.1 Bacteroidota bacterium
AACCAAAACTTATTCAATGCGAACATCATTACTTCACGTAATGCTCCTGATTGGAGCCTTCTGTACCTTTGCCTATGCTCATCCTGCCGAATTTATTTTTTCCGAAAGTCCGGATTGGTGTTATTCCAAAGTAAAGTTCAAAAATACCGGTTGTGAAAAAGTAAAGATCTACAAAAAACATGGTAGTAATTTATACCTGTATAAAACCTTGTCAGCTGGTAATTCCTACAGCCAGAACACCTATTTTGGACATGACTGGGTGTTTAAAGTGAATGGTAATTATCTGGGGAGTTATGAAATTACCAATTGTAATAACCATACTTATGAAATACAGACCGGAGGTTGTGGAAGTAGCGACTGCGATAATGTTCCGAATTATCTTTCGGGCCTGGTTTATATGGGAGAATATAATGGCAGCAAATATTTTTGTTCAGATGACAACAATAACAATTGGAACGAGGCAACTGCCGGCAATGCTGCAACTCAATTGGGCGGTTATTTGGTCACCATTAATAATGCCGGAGAAAATGAATTTGTACGAAATAATATCATGGCTGATCGCGTGTGGATTGGATTTACGGATAAAAATTCAGAAGGTAATTTCAAGTGGGTAAATAATGAGTCCGTAACTTATTCCAATTGGTCTTACGGAGAGCCCAACAACCAAGGTGTGAGTGGCGGACAAGGTGATTATACCGTTTTGGAAAAATCATCCGGAAAATGGAAAGACCGCCACGGGGGAGATCACTACGAATTTGTCATTGAAGTGCCTTGTGAGCCAACACCAGTCTGTACCGGAGAAATTACCGGATTGAAAATTTATAATCTTGATAACGGAAATACAATTGATTTGACAGATGGCGCTTCTTTCCATTCAAATGAATTGCCGGATGATTTCAATATTGAGGCCATGATCAGTGGAAATGCAGAAAGTGTCCGGTTTTTTCTGAGTGGCGCCATTAATGATACGCACAATGAAAATGTTACTCCTTACCGATTTAATGGAGATAATAATGCACTGCCGTTAATTGTTGGAAATTATTCTTTAACCGTAAAAGCATATAGTCAAAATAATGGCGGTGGCGAAGTTTGTGATGAAAAAACCATCCACTTTACAATTAAAGAAGACCCGGTCTGTACGGGAGGAATTACTGGGTTAAAAATATTTAATCTGGACGGTGGAAATAATATTGATTTAGTGGATGGGGCGAGTTATGAATTAAATCAGCTGCCCGATAATTTTAATATTGAGGCCATGATCAGTGGAAATGCGGAGAGTGTTCGGTTTTATCTGAGTGGCGACATTAATGATACCCATACTGAAAATGTAGTTCCTTACCGTTTTAATGGCGACAATAATCCGTTGGCTCTTTCGCTTGGAAATTATTCTTTGACCGTAAAGGCATTCAGTGAAAACCATGGTCAGGGTGAAGTTTGTGATGAAAAAACCATTCATTTTTCAATCACCAACGAACCACCAACTTGTGAGGCGACCTGTAAGCGGGAAGTATTTTCCATCGAGTCTTGCAGTGGTAAGGGGCCTTACACGATTTATTTACACAACGCAAATGGAGGGAATTATTTTGACGGAAGTGGCCAGACCTGGGAAGAATGCGAAGATGGAACGATCCACTATTTTGGGACGGCCACTAAATCACAAGGATCGACCGATGATAACTTTGTGACTTTCGATTTGTACTTCAGTGGAAAAACATTCACTGCCCCGGCGGGAAGCCCAAAAGAAAACGCCTGCTTTGGTTTTGATGCATCCACTTTTGTTTATTATACGCAGACATTTGGAACGATCACTTCACCTAACCACGGGACCATCCAGGTGGCCCGCCGGGGGCCAGCCTTCCAATTGGGGATTGGTGCCAATCACCAGACACCTGCATTTGGGGCGTCGGGATGGTTTGAATTTTTTGGTGGTTCAGATTATTATGATGTGGGCGATGTGAATGTTCGATTGAGCCCTGATTGTGGTGGAATTTGTGAAAACATCGTCATGGGAGGCACGATAGGCTTTTTGGGTTCTTGCTCTCCAAATATTGTTTACTGTAAAGAAGATGGCGAAGCACCTTTGATTCAGGATTGCATAAGTCCGATCGGAGGCAGCGGGCAGTTGGAGGTGGTCTGGTTGAAGAGTACGACCTCTTGTTTGCCACCTACCACGACGTTTGCCAATATTGAGAATGATCCTAACTGGGTGGTGATTGACGGAGCCAACAGCCTTGATTATCAGCCGGGTATATTGTCAGAAAGCACTTGTTTCCTGCGTTGTTCCCGTCGGGAAAATTGCGAAACATTTATCGAGTCCAACATCGTCCGCATCGTTGTCGACTGTGATTTGAACGTGGATTGCAGCTTGCTGGATATCTCAACGGATGTCGGTAAAATCATTGTCTCCGGCCTCGATCAGGCGCCGCTTGCTTCTGTCCAGGTATTTTCGCCTGATTTCAGCACCACTTTTTTCACTTGCCCAGGTGACTGTGATATTCCGACCCAGGTGATCGATCTAGCCGATGGCGATTACGTTGTGGCAGTGAAGTTATACGACGCTGGCTTCAACTTGATCTGTGAAGTGATTGATACTTACACCGTTCCTCCCTGCCTGAATGTGGGTTTGGGTGGTTTCATCGGATTTGAGGATTGTCTGGCGGATTTTCTATACTGCCCGTTGGATGGACCGGCGCCGCCGATCGCAAATTGTGGAACACCTGAAGGTGGTGAAGGCGACCTCGAAATTGTCTGGTTGCGCAGTACCACTTCCTGCCTGCCTCCGACGACTACTTTCGAAAATATTGAAAATGACCCTCACTGGGAGGTCATCCAGGGCGCAAATGAACTGGGGCTGAGCATAGGGGACGTTCAGCAGAACACCTGCTACCTTCGTTGTGCAAGGCGAGCTGGGTGCACCACTTTTGTCGAGTCAAATATCATCAGCTTAAACATCAACACAGACTGCATTGAATTCGACCGGTTTGGTGTCAGCATCGGTGATCGTGTTTGGGATGATTTAAATGGCAACGGTGTACAGGACGACGGGGAGCCGGGACTTGAAAATGTCTGGATTAATTTGCAGGACGGAAGCGGGAATTCCATTTACTGGACCAATACGGATGAAAATGGCGAATACGTTTTCTTTGGACTGACCGCCGGAACCTATCAGTTGCAATTCTCGACGCCGGCCGGTTATGAGGTGACGGTACAAAACAGTACCACCGATTCGGAAAATGATAGTGATGTCGACCCTGTTTTCAGCACCTCTCCCGTTCTGAATTTACTGGAAGGCGATCACCCAAGGGATATTGATGCTGGTTTCAGAGTCTCCGGTCAGTTTCTGGCCACCAATTCGCCAGAATTCCAATTCGAAGTGGTGAAGGGAGAAGAACACACGGAATTATTCTGGGTGCACAACAAAGGAGAAACGGTCGTTGATTATGTGATTGAAAGGTCCGTGAACGGGGCAGATTTTGAGCAGTTAAATATACAGTCATCAAAAGGAGGAACCCAATCAGAAGTATATTTTGATTTTGACGATGCGCCTGCCACGGGTGACAACCTGTATCGCATCAGGTTAAATTATCAGGACGGTACCATTGGTTATTCTGACCCATTGCTTGTACATTTTGTGGATTTAATTGATTTTACTGTTTTCCCGAATCCGGCAAGTGATTTTATCAAAATTAATTTGGAATCGTTACGTGGCAAAGAAGTCACTATTCAATTAATAAATGGTAACGGAACGATCATCCAGCGTGAAGAAATTGCCGAGGTTTTTGGAAAGTATTTTCAGATTGATCTGCGGGAAATGAAAGAAGGGCATTATGCTGTATGGGTGTTCAGTCCGGGACACAAAGCAGTTGCCAAGCAATTTATTGTTGGCAAACCAAAATAAAGCAGCGCATGATAGTTCGTTAAATAGTTGAATAACAGAGTTGTTCAACCGTACAAAATAATTAAATTCGATGTTGGCCGTACTGCTTCAAAGTAGTGCGGCCTTTTTTATTGCTTCTATAAAAATCAAATATTATCTGCCTAAAAAATTAAGCATTAATTGCTCCAGTGTAAATATTACTGCCACAATCCCTACAGCAACTATTATTTTTATTAATCTTTGCCTAAACGGAGTGGCTGTCATTTTAAAATCTGTAATTGCCTTGAAGGCAATAGTAATTTGAATCCGGTTGCAATATAGAACAAAGCACAGCGCCAAAAAGTAAAAGATGGCGCTCGTCATGGCGCCCCAGGAAATCCTAAAACAATAATCCACAACAATTATATTTAACAGGATCGGAATTAAAATGGCGGCGCCAATTAATTTTGTTTTTTCAAATAATAATAAAAATGCACCGACCAATTGAGAACCACCGATGAAATATATATACCATTCTGAGTGTCCAAAAAAAGTCCAGGCCAGGTCGAAACTACCAACTTCACCAAGTGGTGTCCGGGCAATTTCTTCTGGTATTTTACCCGCCCGGTAAAATTGACCACCCAATATTTTTCCCGAACCATAAGTAGCCAATAATGCAAAGGCATAAATACGGGCGGCGAGTTCAAAATGCCATTTATTATTTTTTAAAAAATCAATCATATTGCTCCTTATTTGATTAAAGCAATATGGACGGTGGGGTTCTTGAAACCGTTACAATTAGAACAGGAATTGATCTTGGTTTTTTTACGACATTTCTCTTAAACATGCCTGCAAACTATCTCGCCAGTAAGGTATCTCAATGCCAAAAACAGTCTTGATTTTAGCTTTGTTGAGCAGGCTGAAATGTGGACGGGAGGCTGGGGTAGGATAGTCTTTGGTTTCGATGGGGTAGATTTTGCAATCGATGTTTTTTATTTCAAATATAGCCTTGGCAAAGTCATACCAACTTGCCACTCCTTCGTTACTGAAATGAAATATCCCATTTAATTTTCCTTTGTTAACGTCTTGATTTTCAGTTTTTTCTATCAAGTTCATAATAGCTTTGGCGATGTCTCTTGCATAAGTTGGAGTGCCAATCTGGTCGAAGATGATCTTTAGCTCATCCCGTTCCGTCCCAAGGCGGATCATGGTTTTTACAAAGTTGTTTCCAAATGTGGAGTAGACCCACGATGTACGGATTATGGTCGTGTTTACATTATTGCGCAAAGCGACCTCGTCTCCTGCCAGTTTGGTCTTTCCGTATACACCTTTCGGGGATGGTTTATCACCTTCATTAAATGGTTGATTTTTTCCGCTGTGATAAACATAGTCAGTTGACAAATGAAAAAGGTGAACCTTGTTTTTGTTACAATTTTCTGCCAAATATTCAACTCCTTTTACATTTACTTTTTCAGCTAAATCCGGATGATTTTCTGCTTTGTCAACGGCGGTATAAGCTGCACAATTTATACAATAATTAAAATTGTTTTTTTCAAAAAATAAACGCACCGCATCCATGTCCGTGATGTCCAGTTCTGCCAGGTCAACGAAAGTAAAATCGAGATTTAAATACTTCTTGGACAATAATTGAAATTCTTGCCCAACTTGACCTTTTGCTCCAGTTACTAAAATGGCTTTTTTATTTTTATCCATTATTAAATTTAATTTGATCACCTGCTGAAGTGACCGTTCAAAAAAAAATGAAACTTTTCCATTGCCTGAAACAGCATTTCCAGTTATGGAAACTAAGCATTTGCCAAAATAAAAAGTGTCATTTTTAACGCTCCATATTTTTGATCACCTGCTTAAGATGATACAGGATTTGAACAAAACGAAATTAGCTTTTATTTTTACTCGCTTTTCTGCTGCCTTTATACAGTTCGTACTTATGTAATTTACAAGGCATCGGGCCATTGAAAAGAGGGATTTTACGAGAAGTTTTTAAACCCACAAATTTTAATGCCTGCATATTTCCGCTAATAACCCATGCCTCAAATCCTTCGTAAAAATGTTTCAGGCGAGTGCCAATTTCTTTATAAAAATGAATGATGTCATCTTCGGTTAACCGTTCGCCATAGGGTGGGTTCATAATTAAAAAACCACCTTCGTCCGGACCGGAAGACTCGAAAAAATCTTCGGTCAAAAAATCAATGTTTTGACTGACTTTTGCCCGGTCTGCATTTTTGATGGCAATATTAATGGCGTGCCTGCTCAAGTCACGTGCATATATTTTTGCGCCTATTTCTTTTACGTTCGACCTTGCCTCATCCCGAATATTCTTCCAGAGCAGACGATCAAAATCACGCCACTTTTCAAAATTAAACCGGCGTAACCTGCCCGGAGGTAAATTACCTGCAATCCACGCCGCCTCAATCGCAAAAGTACCTGAGCCGCACATGGGGTCGATGAAATCCATTTGCTGATCCCAACCGGACATGAGAATAATGCCGGCGGCCAAAGCCTCATTGATCGGTGCCTCGGTGCGCTGTACACCATACCCCCTTTTGGCCAGGGTGATCCCTGAGCTATTAAGGGAAATGGTGCAGGTACGATCCATGATGTGTACATCTATCCAAAGGTCTGGGTCTTTGGTATCAATGGAAGGACGGCTGCCCGTGCGGTCACGGAATTGGTCTACTATGGCATCCTTGGCTTTCAGTGCGACATACTTGGAGTGGCGGAACTTGTTGCTTGATGTCGTGGCATTGATGGCAAAAGTTTGCCGGTTGGAGAGGTAGTCAGACCAGTCGATTCCTTTTACCATCCGGTATAATTGGTCTTCGTTGTGTACCTCAAAACTGGCGATGGGCTTTAGAATACGCAGTGCAGTGCGCAGCAATAAATTGCTTTTGTACAACAAAGCTTTATCACCTTTGTATTGAACGGCCCGTTTTAAAAGGGTGATATCACTGGCGCCGATGGCTTTCAGTTCCTCGGCAAGGATAGGTTCCAGCCCGAACAGGGTTTTGGCAGTAATGATGAATTTTTCCAAGTATTTTTTTTGCAAAAGTAGCAATTGGAATATTTATCAAAAGAGGTTTTTATCGGAGCCTCGACAACCAGCCTAAAACCAATAACCATCCAGAAATGATGACCAGCCCGGCCCCCACTCCAAAGTGATCCACCATGCTTCCAGTTCCCACCGCGATGAGGGCTCCCCAAAGTGTTTTTGCCTGCGACTGGGCTGAAAGGGCGGCCGCTAAAACATGATCATCAATCCGTTCGGCAAAATGACCGACCCCGATGGGTTTTCTCAGGTTTTCGACAAGGAAAATAAAAATGAATAAAATGACGGCAACATGGAGAAACCCAAAATGATAAAATGCGCCACTCAGCATTCCCGCAATTAACCCGATCATCAAGGACAAGTTTAGCGGGTCATTCAAATGTTTATAATAGGAAGCTACCTTGCCAGCCTTTTTGGAAGCAATAGAACTCAAAAAGAAAATAATGAAATAAATCGCACCGATGATTAAAGCTGACCTTTTTTTGTCCTCTAAAAAAAACAATACCGGAACACCGAGCGCAAACGAATGAAGTATGGGCTGCAGGTAGTCTTTAACGGATTTAAAATAACCACTGTGCAGGGAAAGGCTGTTGACAATCTTTAATGTTTCGATGTTTTTGAAGACATTTAGAAAAATATTTATTAATTCTCCAAACCTTGAATTTAAATTTATTTTCTTTAAACTGCTCACTGGCCCGTCCAATGATTTTGGGTAGGACATAATTAATATTAAATCGAGGAGGTAGGGAATGATTGAATATAAAAAAACAGCGCGAAAATTACCTGTATAAAAAACAATTCCGGCTGCAATTAAAGAGGAAACAGCTGAACCGATCTGTGACCAGGAACGCGTATGCCCATAATAGCTTACTTTTTGGTCAGACCATCCTTTATTTTTTAAATAATCAAAAATCATGGCTTTATGGGTGCCGGTACGAAATGCATCACCAATTGCATAAAATATCATTGCGAATACAAAAAATAAAAACCCGGAAAAGACATAAAAAATAATAAAGGATAAAATATAAAAAACAAAAGAAATGATCATCGTATGACGTCGCCCAAAAGTGTCAGAAAGAAATCCGGTCGGAATTTCCAGTAAATTAGTAGCGAGTTCACGGATGGCATACAGTGTTCCAATTTGGGTGTAGGTCAAATTTTTTTCCAAAAAAAACAATACTAAAAACGGATCGAAAAAGCGGAGGTTCCTCAGAAAACCATAAAGACAAAATTTGTAGTATTGAAGATCTTTTTTAAAAGGGGGATGTCCCATGATTGTCAGGTAGGAGGTGTTTGGTATTGGTCTAAAAACCAGTCGCCAAAATCAACCAGGCGTTCAGAGAATTGCGCCCCAAATTCTGTAAGTGAATATTCGACCCTTGGCGGCACTTCCGCAAATACTTTTCTTTCGATAAGGCCATTGCTCTCCAGTTTTTTTAGGGTCACGGTTAACATTCTTGCCGAAATTCCATTTATTTTTTCTTTCAATTGATTGAACCGCAACGTGTTCGAATATCCCAGGTTGAAAAGCACGAACATGCTCCATTTGTCCGTAGTGGCTGCCAGCACGTCCTTGGTCGGGCAGCATCCCACATCCATAAAGGGCTTGGTTTTCCAAAAATATTTTTTGATTTTTTCTTTTAATGCAACGGATTGATTGTCAGCGATAGTTACTCCCATGTTACCAGGTTGTGTTTTTGTAAGTGATTGTTTTTCAGTAAAATACGTTATATCTTAGCCATTAGTTACTAAAAGTAAGTAAAAATAATCACAAACATAAAAAATGGAAATTCAAACCAAACCGCAAATTATTGAAGCATTGGAAGAAGCTTATGCCGAACTCCTTAAATGGCTCCGCCATCACGATGACAACAAATTTGAAATACCGGAAGCACCCGGTAAATGGAGTGCCGGCCAACACGCTGACCATTTAATAAAAAGCACGGTGCCGATGAGAAAAGGATTGGCCATGCCGAAAATTGCTTTGCGCACAACTTTTGGAATCATGAACCGGGAAGAAAGAACCTATTCCGTATTGCGGGAAAAATATAAAAAAGCGCTGGCGGATGGTGGTCAGGCTTTTGGCAGGTATTTGCCCAAAGAAATTAAAAACGAGCAAAAAGAAGAATTGTGCAAGCAATTATCCTATGAATTGGAACAAATAAAAAAAGTACTGGAAAAATGGGATGAAAAAAAACTAAGTAAATATATTTTACCTCACCCGTTACTGGGAAAATTCAGCATTCGGGAAATGATGTATTTCACTATATTTCATACACACCACCATTTAGATATTTTAAAAAACCGGTATTAAAGACTAAGTAGCCATGCAAGATTATTCATACAAATTAATGGGACCCCGAGCCACCTCAAATCGAACGTACTCGTCTAATTGGTTTTGCATGCTTACTTAAGCTTTTTTGTGGAAAAATTTTATAAAAAAAAGGACGTATTTTATACGCCCCTTTTTTATACTTTTTTCTTAAGTAAGTGCTTGGACAAAAATAAGGAGCGCTAAAAACGACACTTTTATTTGGGCAAATGTTTGATTTCCAAGTCTCAAAAATTTTTTTCCGGTAAAGGAAAAGTGTTATTTTTTTTGAACAGCCACTTACTTAAACAGGTAATCAAAATTGAAGATTATAATAAAATTGATATTTAATGCAAATCAAGGGTGAAATGGATCATCCCTATTTTTTGGCTTTCCTTTTCCAATCCTTGATTCGCATTTTTTAATAAATTTTATTTAAACAAATGATCATTCACATGATAGATAAAATTAAATCAGTGAAATAAAAAAGTAAATTATCTAAATAAGCTATCTAAAATGATCCCGATGGTTACCTGGTGCCCGATGTCTGCACGACGGTTGTCATTTTCCTGCCAACTGACCCGGCCAGTTGAACAACGAACATTGATTATATTTCCGTACCTGATGCCTGCTTCAAATCGTGTACTCTGATAAGTGTAAGGTAATTCACTGCGGAGCAACTCTCCTCGGGTTATGGTTCCCATGGTATAAACAATCACAGGTCCGTTGATGATTGAAAATCCGCTGCCGACTTGTGGCCCAAATCCTGTTGCGAACCCTCGGTTGATGCCCGTTCTGGAAGGATTGTATTCCCGGTGGGCAGGGGCGTAAGTGGCAGCCTCTAAACCAAGGCTGGTGATGAGGCGAAACGAAGTATTGCCAATTTGACCGACCGTAGGAGTTGCCATCAGTGCAAAGTCACCGAAAAACATCAGCGGGTTGAATTTTCTATCAGAAGAATTGTTGTAATTATATTCTGGGTTATCGTTATCGGATTCACTGGGGCTGAGCAGTTGTGAATTATCAACCGTGAACGGTATCCTTCCGTTGATCCAGCTGACTTCCATGTGCCAGCGTGTTTCAATGGGAACCCTGAAAATACCATCGCGGCCATCAATAACGGTACGGTCAAAACTTGGAACAGACCCAACCCGCAGCACCTTGGCATCAGCAGAATATTGATCATCCCAGTATTTTAGGTTGGAGGACTGTGTACCGAAAGCCAATTCAAGATCGCTGAAAAGAGATTGGCTAAACAAATCGCCAAGAATATTTGCGATGCCACCTGCATCATCGGGCATCGAGCCGTTGGTGATGATATCCAAAGAATCCTGCAACAGGCCAAATGTGGTATCGACCTGCTCGTCGTAATTCAAAATAGTGACGTCCCAGTTAGGGTCGGTTCCCAGGCTGTCCTCATATTGGCCATACAGGCCGCCAAGAGAATCGAAATTCATGTTGAAAATATCTTGAATACGATCGAGTTCGCCCAGGATAGCGCCTTGGTCATTATCTGCGAGGCCCGAATCATCCAGCAAGATGTCCAGGTCTCCGATCCCTTGTTCGAGTCCGAAGATATAGGAAGAGTCCAAGAGCCCACCCGGAAAAGGGTTGTTTAAGAGGTCATAATGGTTATCAATTGTGGTGTTGAGGTCAAATTGGTCAATGTCCCAGTTTTGATTCAGTTCATCCAGGTTGTTAAAGTAATCGTTGAGTTCCTGGTCTTCCAGTTGGCCCAACAAGTCAGCGAACAGGTCCCACTGAGCATTGACCGAATGACTGAATAAAAAACAGGTAAACAAAAGGAAGAAATGGAGTTTGAGTAATTTCATTTTTTTGATTTTAAAAGTTAAATTTTTGATCAAAGTATTGATCGATCTAATCAATACTGCATTCATGAAGCGACAGTGCTTGTTAGTATTCAATTAGAGCAGTATAAAGTTCCGTACCAGTAAATAATGTTTAGCTCAAAAAGTGCTGATAGTCAGATGATTGGGTGCTGCCGTATAAGGTTTTAGAGTGCCAAGGCCCGGCTATGGGATAATAGATAACCGATTGGAGAAATGGATACAGCAGTTTTAAATCTAACGGAGGGTTTTATATAGAGTAGTGTACAATAGGGTGGACTAACTCAAGAGCAGTTGAAAAAATAATGCCCAAAATAAATGAAAATAAGATATCCTATCAAATAAAAAACAACGAATTAATATTTTGTTAATTTAAGGGGAAAATATTTAACATTGAGCAAAGTGTAACGTGCTGACTTGCAGTGTTGAATGCGCTAATTCCATGTAAAAGCAATTAAATCGGGTATTGATTTTAGGTAAAAAAAGCTGAATTGTCCCTATTTCCAAACGAGCAGCTATGCCTGATTGAACATACACTTGACAGAGTGATGAGCATAAGTAAGTGGCTGTTCAAAAAAATGACACTTTTCCTTTGCCTGAAAAAGAGTTTTGAGGTGTGGAAATCAAACATATGCCCAAATAAAAGTGTCATTTTTAGCGCCCCTGATTTTTGTCCAACCACCTAAGCACGCAAAGTTATTCATACAAATTAATGGGGCCCTGAACTCGCTTCGGGGCTCCACAAATTGTAAATAATCTTGCATGGCTACTTACCTCACAGCCACTACTACTCAAAAGATTGAATTTGCGGCCAACAAGGAGTTTTTAAACAACTTCTCTATTTAAATATTAGGTCAGATCCTGAATTGAAAGAATAAGAAAACAAATAGTACGGCATTGTCGATTCATTTGACCAACGCTTTCAATAGGCCCGAGATTTCTTCCGCACAACACCTTCCGTCTAACCGACATCGATGCTACAGTCAGTACAAAAACTTGGAAACTCTCCACCCCAACCCCTATATTCACGCTTCATTCTACTCACATCGAAAAAAAACAACATGAAATCAACATTTTACCCGATTCTGTTATCCTTATTGACCATCCCTTTGCTCCTCCCCGCTCAAACTCTCAATCTCGACCATTTCAAATCCAAGTCGCCCCGCAACATCGGCCCCGCCGGCATGAGCGGCCGGGTGACCTCGATTGACGTAGTACTCAACAATCCGGAAGTCATCTATGCCGGAACAGCCAGCGGTGGCCTGTGGCGCTCCACCAGCGGGGGCATCGACTGGGAGCCGATTTTTGACGAAGTGCCTGTACAGTCAATAGGTGCGGTGACCGTGAACCAAAAGAACCCGGATGAAATTTGGGTCGGAACCGGCGAGGGAAACCCAAGGAACTCCCAGAACAGCGGCATCGGTATTTATAAAACCATTGATGGAGGTAAAAACTGGAAGCGGATGGGGCTGGAAAACAGCCGCACCATTCACCGGATTATCATCCATCGCGATGATCCGAATACCGTTTTTGCAGGAGTGACCGGCTCCGCTTGGGGAACGAATGAAGACCGGGGCGTTTTCAAAACCACCGATGGTGGAATGACCTGGACCAAAGTATTGTACGTCAATGATGGTGTCGGATGTGCCGACCTCGTGACGGACCCCACGAACCCGAATAAATTAATTGCCGCCATGTGGGAATATGGCCGAAAGCCCTGGACATTCAATTCTGGTGGCCCTGGCTCTGGCATTTACGTCAGCTTTGATGGAGGCGAAAATTGGGAAAAACGAACCGATAAAGACGGCCTGCCAAAAGGTGAACTCGGACGGATCGGTTTAGCGATCGCTCCTTCCAGCCCAAACATCGTTTACGCATTGGTGGAGGCAAAGGAAAACGCCCTTTACAAAAGTACCGATGGTGGCTTCAAATGGAAGAAAATGGCCAGCGCAGACAAGGACAACAGCAACGTGGGCAATCGCCCGTTTTACTACCATGATATTTATGTCGATCCAAAGAACGAAAACCGAATTTACAGCATCTGGAGTGTCATGTCCAAAAGTGAAGATGGCGGGAAGACCTTTGGTTCTTGGGTCGGATGGGCCGTACATCCCGATCACCACGCCTTGTGGATTTCACCGGATGACCCCGATTATATCATTGAGGGAAATGATGGAGGAATGAATATTACCCACGACCGAGGAAAGACCTGGCGTTTCGTGGAAAATCTACCCTTGGCGCAGTTTTACCACATCGATCATGACATGAGCATTCCCTATCGTGTTTGTGGTGGCATGCAGGACAACGGCTCGTGGATCGGCCCATCGCAAGTTTGGAAAAGCGGGGGTATCCGTAATGCCGATTGGCAGGAAGTCTATTTTGGCGACGGCTTTGATGTGGGTATCCGACCTGATGACTCTCGCTATGCCTACGCCATGTCGCAGGGCGGCAACCTCGGTTACATTGATACGGAATCCGGACGAACCAAAAACATTAAGCCGATTCATCCCGACGGAACAGAGTTGCGCTTCAACTGGAATGCCGCTTTCGCCCAAAATCCATTTCATGATTGTGGTATTTATTATGGCAGCCAGTTTCTGCACAAAAGCATGGATTGCGGTAATTCGTGGGAAATTATTTCCCCCGACCTGACTACCAACGACACCACCAAACAGAAACAAAACGAAAGTGGAGGTCTGACCATCGACGACACGGAAGCTGAAAATTTTACCACCATTGTCGCCGTTGCGCCCAGCAAAGTGGATGAGAACGTGGTCTGGGTCGGCACAGATGATGGCTATGTACAGGTGACCCGGAACGGAGGACAGGGCTGGCAGAATGTAGCCGCCAATTTGACCGGGGCAGAACCCGGCAGTTGGATTCCTTACATTGAACCCGGAAAAACGGCAGGCGAAGCATTTGTCGTCGTTAGTGATTATCGACGGAACAATTGGAAACCCTATGTTTATTACACCTCAGATTTTGGGGCTACTTTCACCCGCATTGTTGATGAAAACAAAGTGAGCGGCCATGCTTTTTCCATCGTGCAAGATCCTGAAGTGAACGACTTTTTGTGGCTTGGCACCGATCACGGTCTGTGGTTCAGCTTTGACTTTGGCAGCAATTGGCAACGTTGGGACGAGGGTTATCCCGCCGTTTCCACGACTGATCTAAAAATACATCCGAGAGAACATGATCTCGTCATTGGGACTTTTGGACGAGCAGCCTGGATTTTGGACGATGTTCGACCTTTCCGGGAAATTGCCCGAACCAAAGGAGAAGTCCTGCAAAAGGATTTTGCCGTATTTCCGTCTCCAGATACATATTTGAATTCATGGGCCTCTGTTGATGGGACGCGTTTCACCGGAGACGCCATGTTCAAAGGGGATAATAAAAGTTCTAATGCCGTCATTAATTGTTGGGTAAAACCACCACCAAAAAAGAAAAAAGAAACTAAAGAAGAAACGACAAAAAAGGAAAAAGGGAAAAAGAAAAAAGATAAACCAGCCGAGGAGGATTCAGCCGAAAAAAAAGGAAAAAAAGGAAAAAAAGGAAAAGGGAAAAAAAGTGATAAAGCAAAAATTCAGGTAATTAATTCCAGTGGTGATACCATCCGGACTTTCACCAGTAAATTGGATACCGGACTGGTCAAGATTTATTGGAATAAAACCCATAACGGTGTTCGCTATCCCAGCCGGCGTGCAGCAAAACCTGATGCTGATCTGCCAAGTGGTTACGCTGTTTTGCCCGGTACGTATAAATTAGTTGTACATTATAAAGGCAATAAAGATTCGACTAATGTGACGGTGCATGCCGATCCTCGGTATGATATTTCATTGGCAGACAGGATGGCAAAACAAACCGCCTATAAGGAGTTTTATAAAACGGTTGAAGCAGCCAATAAAGGGTTTAAACAATTGTCAAAAATGAAGAAAAATATAAAGCTGGTCAATGAATCTATGGTCAATATGCCGGATAGCCTGAAAAAAGATATTACTGAAATGGGCAAGTCTATGCAGGACAGTATTAAAACCATAGAAGGTAAATTCATGATGCCTTCCGGTCTAAAAGGCATCCAAAGAAACCCTAATTTACTGTCCGGCCAATTGTGGCGGACTTCCAGCTACATCAGGGCTTCCGAAGGTGCGCCTAACCAATCGGCAACGATCATGATGGACAAGACCAAACAAATGGTCAATGATATTCTGGATGAAATAAATGCATTAATGGAAAATGATTTTACGGAATTTCAACAAAAAGTAGAAGAGACTGAATATTCCTTATTTAAAGAATATGAGCCGATAAAAATTGAATAAGGATTGAGTTATGAGTTATAGGTTATGAGTTATTTTTGGGCGTGGCATTTTTGTTGTTTCAGGTTTAGCGAAGCGTAACTTGAAACGGCCGTACAGTCAGTTTGTGACTGAGAAATAATGCATTTAGAAATCAATCTTAAAGATTGGAAAAACAGTTTAAAGCAGGCAGTCACAAATGGGGTTATGAGTTATGAGTTGTAGGTTATGAGTTATTCAATTATCCCAATATCCCAATATCCCAATATCCCAATACCTCAATACCCCAATACCTCAATACCCAACAACTCCTCCTTTGCCTTCCCTGATAACTGTAAAAAATCCATCTGTACAATCCACTAAAGTAGACGGAATGGTTCCGCCCATTCCTCCATCGATTACAAAATCGACTGATTTTCCAAACAACTCATGAATATCAAACGGGTCGGTCAGGTATTCGTCATCATCATCATCGATATTTTTTAATGAAATAGACAACAAAGGGCGACCAAGTGCAACGACAATATGTTGGGCAATTTTATTTTCAGGAATCCGGACGCCAATTGTCCTTTTTTTATTTTTCAATAATTTAGGAACGGCATTGCTCGATTTTAAAATAAAGGTAAATGGGCCGGGTAAATTTCTTTTTAATAATTTAAATAATTGATTGTCTATTTGCCAGGCGTATTCTGCTATTTGTGCAATGTCCCTGCAGATAAAAGTCAGCCTCGCTTTGGCGGGGTCCAATTTCCTGATACGGCAGATTTTTTCCACGGCCTTTCGGTTTGAGATATCGCAGCCCAGGCCATAAACGGTATCGGTTGGATAAATGACAACACCGCCTTTTTCAAGGGCCGTCACCACTTGTTGTATTTTTCGCGGTGCCGGGTCGTCCGGGTGAATTTGTAGCAACATGTAAGTGAAGAGGTTTTCGTCTCGTTTAAAAAGATGTTTGTGAACAACGCAACAATCCTTTTATCTTAGCCACTTATTTACTCCTAATACAAAATTGAAAAAAATCTAACCATGAAAAAAAAGCTCATTTTTTTATTGGCCCTGTCTTCAACTTTGATTTTTACTTTCTGTAAATCTGGTACTGATGTTAATTCAATTGTTGAAGCGATTACTGCATTGGAAAATGAATACGGAGCTGATCCGGGCAATGCCCGTTCGAAGATCAATCCCCTGCTGGTAAAGTACGAAGAATATGTGGCTCACCCGGAGGGAGATGAAAAAACGAAAATCGATTACCTGTTGAGAGCCGGTGAAATGGCTGCCCTCGTAGAACAGTACGGTAAATCACTGGGTTATTACGAACAGATTCTGACAGAATATCCAAACAGCGAGAAAGTTGCCACTGCTCTTTTTATGAAGGGTTATACCCTGGATGATAAACTGAAAAAATTGGATGACGCAAAAGCCGTCTACGAAGAGTTTTTAGCTAAATATCCGGAAGATGAATTTGCCGATGATACCAAATTCCTTTTGGAAAATCTGGGCAAATCAGAAGAGGAAATAATCAAGCAATTTGAAAGTAAATGATGTCGATGGTACTTAAAAAAAAGACAGGGTAGCAACATAGTTGCACCCTGTATAACCCCAAAAAACCAAATGAAAACAATCTACATATATCTTGAAGGCAAGCGATTATCTAAAATCCGTTGTTCTCCTGCATCACTTCTTCAATCGCTGCACCTGATTTTTAAGCACATCCTTCTGACGATGGTATTTTGAAAAGTCACAAAAGTGGCAATTTATTTTTTCTCGAAGATGAGTATTAGCTTACCTTTTATACGGAGCTTATAGCTAATTTCGCAAAGCAAAATTACTTATTAAATCCTAAAATGCGGAACGGCATAAAGATGGATTTTATTAATATTTAAAAAAAGGTGATGAACGGCTTGATTTAGGTTATGAACGTTTAAATTCACTTTCTTTTAAACTAAAAATTGTATTGATTTGGCCAAAGTCAAAAAAGTTTTCGTCTGTACCAATTGTGGCTCTACCTTCCCCAAATGGATGGGCCGCTGCAGCAGTTGCGGGGAATGGAACACCATCCAGGAAGAAGTGATTGTCAAAGAAACCAAACCTGAACAAAGGAGCCGTGTCTGGAAAAGAAACGATGGAAACAGCAAGGAGATAAAACCCATTGCCCTGCCCGAAGTAAAGACCGGCAACACGCACCGCTTGATCACGCCAGACGAAGAGATGAACCGGGTGCTCGGAGGTGGCATCGTTAGTGGTTCGCTGGTTTTGATTGGTGGGCAGCCCGGAATCGGAAAATCCACTTTGTTGTTGCAATTGGCACTTCAGGTGAATGCTAAAATCCTGTATGTAAGCGGGGAAGAAAGTGAGGAGCAAATCAAAATGCGAGCTGACCGCTTGGGCGACATTAAATCTGACTGTTATTTGCTCACGGAAACCAACTCTGCCAAAATACTCAACCATGCCCAAAACCTGGCCCCCGATCTATTGATTATTGACTCTATACAAACGCTTTCCTCACCCCACATTGACTCGACCCCCGGGAGTGTTTCGCAGGTCAGGGAATGTGCTGGTGACTTGCAACGATTTGCCAAGGAGACCAATATTCCGGTTTTTGTCATCGGGCACATCACCAAAGATGGCTCCATCGCCGGCCCCAAACTATTGGAGCACATTGTAGATGCAGTACTCCAATTTGAGGGGGATCGCAATTATACTTACCGCATCATGCGGACGCTCAAAAACCGGTTCGGTTCTACCGACGAACTGGGGATTTATGAAATGCAGGCAAATGGATTGCGGGAAGTATCGAATCCATCCGAAATATTGCTTTCCCAGACGGACGAAGAACTGAGCGGTAGCAGCGTGGCCGCAACCATCGAAGGTATGCGCCCCATGCTCATCGAAACCCAGGCATTGGTCAGCACGGCCGTTTATGGCACTCCCCAACGCTCCGCAACCGGTTTCGATCTTCGGCGACTGAGTATGCTGCTGGCAGTCTTGGAAAAGCGGGGCGGTTTCCCATTTTCTCAGAACGATGTTTTTCTCAACTTGGCCGGAGGCATCCGGGTGGATGACCCTGCGCTTGACCTGAGTGTAGTTACGGCGTTGATTTCAAGCCTCCAGGATGTAGCCATTCCGAGTGATGTCTGCTTTGCTGGAGAAGTCGGCCTCAGTGGTGAAATACGCGCAGTGAGCCGAATCGACCAGCGAATCCAAGAGGCTGACCGGTTAGGTTTCAAGCAAATTGTTTTTTCAAAATACAACACCAAAGGCATCGACCCAAAACGATATAAAATCGAGCTCAAAACCATCGGCAAGATCGAAGAATTGTACAAATATCTGTTTGAATAAATGTTGGTGGTAAGTTGTTGATTGTTTTAGCAGCTATCAACCAGTCACTAACAATTGTAACCCGATTGCGCAACTTCCTGTCTAACCCTTTGTCATTCAACATAATTCATCAAAATAAAAAATAATAACAATGAAAACCATCCATTTTTTTGCATTACTACTTACCGCAAATTTATTCCTGGCCTGCACCGTCGAAGGCCAAAACTGGAACGGCAACGGCATTACCGGTGAAGGTTCATTGGTTACTGAAACCCTTAAATTATCTTCTTTTGATGCCATCGGCCTGTCCATCAATGCAGACGTTTATCTCTCTCAGGGACCACAATCTGTGAGAATAGAGGCACAACGAAATATCCTTAATAACATCAAAAAAGAAGTGGAGAATGGCCGGTGGAAAATCAAATTTGATAAAAACGTCAGAAAACACCAGCCTATCAAAATCTGGATTTCCATTCCTGAACTGACCTCTGTTGCCGTCAGTGGCTCTGGCGATGTGGAAGGTAAAAGTAAATTTACCGGCGTAGGGGCGCTGAAATTAGCCGTTAGCGGTTCCGGTAATATCACCCTGGATGCTGACTCAAGGAGTGTATCTGCCGCCATCAGCGGTTCCGGTGATATGGAATTGGGTGGTTCGACCGGAGATGTTGAAATTGCCATTAGTGGTTCTGGCGATGTGGAAGCACATGATTTGAAAGCAAGTGATTGTTCTGTAAAAATTGCCGGTTCTGGTGATGCGACCGTACATGTAAGCGGCGACCTGGACGTCAAGATCGCAGGAAGTGGCGATGTCAGTTATAAAGGAAATCCGAGGGTCCGTTCAAAAATTTCTGGCTCCGGTGATGTGAATTCCATGTGATGAATTAAAATAGTCCAAATTTTTCATAACTAATGTTTTAGAGAGTGTGTTGGCCATTGTCCTTTGATGATGGCTTTTTTTTTAGAGCGCTTTGCTGTCAGAAGTCTGACCTCTGACAGCAAAGCGGTCTGACCTCTGACAGCAAAGTGGTCTGACCTCTGACAGCAAAGCGGTCTGACCTCTGACAACAAAGTGGTCTGACCTCTGACAACAAAGTGGTCTGACCTCTGACAGCAAAGTGGTCTGACCTCTGACAGCAAAGCGCTCTACTAAAACTTACTCCTCATCTCTGCCCTTCTCATCGGCATGCTATCAATTAAGGCAAATAATTGATCGGTAGACAAAAATTTATTTTGCCTCAATTTAATTCCACCATCGAGGCCAATTAATAGTATTTCAAAATCATTATTTCCTTTTTTGTATTTGCTGAACAATTTATCTGAAAGCTGCCAATTAATGGCCTCTTCAGTTCCGGTTCTATATTTTTCAGGTGTAATTTGATAGACCAATAATTTTCTTTCATTCATGCCAGCATGTGCTGCTCGAAAAGATGTTAATTGTTTTTTTAAAATGTCATTTTTAGGTTGTTGAGTTAATATCAAAATTAAACGGTTGTTCCACTGGTGTTTTTCCAATGATTGCACAGAAGCATTTTTCATAAATAAAAAAGAAAATAAAATAGCAGCGGAAAAATATTTCATATAATTGATACTACGCTTTTCTTTTGTGCCTTTTGAAATCAAGGTGCATAGACCGCAAAAGGCGGAAATGAAAAGCAAAAAAATTAAAATGACTTTTTTAATTAATTCATTTTAACCTCAATTGACCGCAAATTGTTTTTGATCAATTCCGCATTTAATTTATTTAAATCATCTGTCAACAATGAATTTAATTTATTTAAATGACCTGTTAGCTCCTCGCTTAATTCACCAAAGACTTTATATGCCCCATCGGTAGGCTTGGCCTCACCATTCTCCATGCTGCGCCGCAGTGATGCCAATCTGTTATTTAATTTGATAGGGAAATTAAGCGGATCCTGGTTGCTTTGATTTTTTACCTGATAAAGTTCCTGTTCAATCTTGCTCAAGCCATCAATCAGTTCATTCGCCAATTTTTGTACTTGTTGATCCTCGGTTTTTTCCTGGCGGTCGTTGATTTGATTTTTAGTGTTTCTAATGTCAATGACTGCTTCGTTGGCGGCAGTGGTTTTGTCCCGGATTTTCATCGCCAGGTCAAACTGTTCCTGTAGGTCAGCTTCCGAAATTCCTTTAAGGTTGGGGTCCATCTCTATTTTAAATGTATGCATGTGGGTTTCATCACCAACCTTCAAACGAACCTGGTATTCGCCAATTGGAGCTTTTGGGCCGCGGGTCGGACGGGCACTCCAGATAATCATCCCTTCAAAATCGGTGGCACCTGGGTACCGCAGATCCCATTTGAATTCATTTAATCCAGCAGCTGTAGTTGGCACTGTGGAACCACCCCGTCGCCACCAGGGGAGGTTTGGGTCGGGTTTGTATTCGGTTTTATTGCCAATGTAAGTATTGATGAGCTTGCCTTGTTGATCCAAAATTTCAATCGTCACTGAGTCGGCTTGTTCCTTTAAATGATATTGTATGACTGCATCATAAACACCCCGGATCGGATTGGTTGGTTTAAATAAAGCGACATTTTGTTGGGTGGTAGCGTCTGTCATTTGTCGCAATGGATTGATGTCATCCAAAATCCAAAAACCACGACCATGTGAGCCCAGTACGACGTCATCGTTTTTGATCACCAAATCCCTGATAGGTGTGTCCGGTAAATTTAATTGAATCGGTTCCCACTGGTCGCCGTGATCAAAAGAAACATACACGCCGTGCTCAGTGGCCAAAAACAATAATCCTTTCCGTACATGATCTTCCCGAATGGCCCTTGCAAAATGTCCGTCTGCGATTCCCGAAATGATCTTCGTCCACGTTTTACCAAAATCAGTTGTTTTAAAAACATAGGGTTGCCGGTCATCTACCTGGTACCGGTTAGCCGCTAAATACAAAGTACCGGGATCATGTTTGGACTCGTCGATGATACTGATTCTGGAATACTTGGGTAATTCTTCCGGCGTAATATCTGTCCAGTTCTTTCCGCCATTACGGGTGATGTGGACTTTGCCGTCGTCCGATCCGGCCCAAATGGTATTGATGTCGTGGTAGGATGGAGCCAAAGCGAAAACCGTCGCATAAATTTCCGGGCCGTTCATGTCCATGGTGATGATTCCGCCTGTTTTTCCAAGCGTTTCCGGGTCAGCGTAGGTGAGATCGGGACTGATTTTTTCCCACGATTGTCCATCATTGGTCGTTTTCCAAACGTGCTGGGAGCAGGTGTACATGGTCGTCGGGTCGAGGGGTGAAAACATGATGGGGAAGGTCCATTGCCAGCGTTCGGGCAATGCGCTGGCCGGCTCACCGGAAAAGAAACGGGGATAGACCTGAATGTCCCGAATCTGTCCGTTGCTGCGATCATAACGGGTCAGCAGGGCACCTTGGCTGCCTGCATAAAATATGTCGGGATTCACTGGGTGTTGGGTAATCCAGCCACTTTCCCCGCCGCCCACGGCATAGTACCAGCCGTGGTTCGGACCTCTTGCCTGCCGGTGCCGCCAGCCGTCGCTGGGCATGGCGAGGGTACTGTTGTCTTGTTGAGCCCCGGCAACGTGGTAAGGAACATCGCTGGTGGTCATGACATGATAAAATTGTGTGGTGCAAAAATCTTGTTCCGTCCAGGTTTTGCCCCCGTTGATGGTCACATTGCCACCACCGTCGTTGGAGTTGACCATCCGCTGTGGGTTGTTCGGGTCGATCCAGAGGTCATGATTGTCGCCATGTGGTACTTGAATTCGGGTGTCGAAGGTTTTTCCGCCGTCGGTCGATTTGTAAAAACCCGTATTGAGGCAATAAACGGTTTCTTTGTCCCACGGGTCGGCATAGATGCGGGAATAGTAAAATGCCCGCTGGCGCAGTTTGCGTTCACTGTTGGTGCGGGTCCAGCTCCAACCGCCGTCATCAGAACGGAAAACCCCTCCTTCATTGGCTTCCACGATGGCCCACACCCGGTTCGGGTCAACGGGTGAAACAGTTACGCCAATTTTTCCTATCGGTCCTTCCGGCATGCCAGGATTACCAGTCAGGTCGATCCAGTTGTCACCACCGTCGACCGATTTCCATAATTTGCAATCGGGGCCGCCACCCCACATTTTCCATGCTTTGCGGTAAACCTGCCAGGTGGAAGCGTACAAAATCTTTGGATTGGTACGGTCGATAATTAAATCGGCTGCTCCTGCTTTGTCGCTGACGTACAGTACTTTTTCCCAGGTATTTCCGCCGTCGGTGGACCGGAATACACCGCGCTCTTCGTTGTCGCCATAAGGATGACCGAGGGCTGCTACGTAAACAATGTCCGGATTGGTAGGGTGGACGCGGATACGGGCAACGGCTTGTGTTTCTTTTAACCCCAAATGCCGCCAAGTCTTTCCACCGTCCGTTGTTTTATATACCCCGTCTCCTTGCGTGATGCTACCTCTAAGCTGTACTTCGCCCATACCGATATAAACCACATCGGGGTTGGTCTCTGCCACTGCCACAGCACCAACTGAGGAACTGGTTACCTGGCCATCGGTCACTGGTTTCCAGTTGACGCCGCCGTCGGTGGTTTTCCAGAGTCCGCCACCGGTTGCGCCGAAATAGTATTCGTTCGGCCGTCCAGGGCTGCCGGCACAACCGAGCGAACGGCCACCTCGCTTTGGGCCGATATTTCGCCATTCCATGTTCTCATAGACCTTGGCAGGGGCAGTTTGTGAAAAAGAAAGTTGACTTACAAGCAAAAAAGTGATGAGGGAAAAGACGGAGAGTAGGTTTGTACGCATGTCAGTTATTGTTTCAAAAAAAGAAATAGGTTTGCCTGAGCAAGGTAAGGTTTGGAACTAATTTATCGAAGTTTCATAATGATTATGATCGTTTTTCGGCCCTTCCTCATCGCAACGGGATTGATAGGGATTCTCGGCCATCGAGAATTTGTATCCTCGTACTTTTAATCATGTCCTATTTTTGGGGGAATTTTCGAAGCAATAAATCCTCGGCTTTCAAAACGTTTGAATCAATAGAAAATCTGGTATTAATAAATTAACTCTGACTCGTAGCATCACTCGTGTCTTCCCGTCACCTCCACTACCTTTCCTTTCTGATTTTTTCATTTCCTTTGTGGTGCTCAAGGATTATGGTAGACAATAACCTTGAACCAAAAACCAAATCGCCCTTACGCCGTTTCAAATTTTTGATACATCGAAATAGTCCATTTTAAACAATTCAACATGTTGAGAACATCGCTACTTATCGGTTTTATTCTAATTACCATTACTGGATTTACTTTATTTACGGATAGTGACCCTGTTGTGGAGCCACTGCCTCCTTCGGCGATCTTTTTTGCTAAAGAGGGCAACCCTGATTGGTTGCAGATCAAAGATGGGGTGGAGATATCCGCTGAAGAACTGGTGGCCAGGTACCGGCAACATTTAGGGCTCGGCCTGGGGGATGAGCTACGGCTTTACCGGGTGGATGAAGATAATATTGGTTTCACGCATTATCGTTATCAGCAATATTTTAATGGTATAAAAGTGCAGGGCAGTCAATTGCTGGTGCATGAAAAAGGTGGACTGGTAAAGACCCTGAACGGTAAGTTGACCCGACGATTGAACACTGATGTCAATGCTAAAATTACCAGGGAGAAAGCCATTGAAAACGCTCTTAAATATATGCCTTCTCAGCGGTACATGTGGGAAAACCAAGGTGCCGAACAAATGTTGAAAAGAATCAAGCGAGATCCTGCCGCTACTTATTATCCTCAACCGGAACTGGTCTTGGTTGATGCTGCATTTTCGCAGAAAGCCAGCGAATACCGGTTGGCATACAGTCTGGAGGTTTATTCGTTTCAACCTGAAGCGAAAAAATGGATGTTTGTAGATGCAGCCACCGGCGATGTATTTCATGAAATTAATATGCTGCACGAGCATAACGTACCCGGCACAGCAGAAACAAAATACCACGGCACCCGGGAAATCATTGTCGATTCTATTGCTGCCGATTCCTTCCGGTTATTTGAAACGACCCGCGGGCATGGTATTCACACTTTGAACCTGATGAGGTCGACCAACACCGATGTAGCGGTTGATTTTTTCGACGATGACAACTATTGGAACAATGTCAACTCCGATCAGGATGAAGCAGCAACGGACGCTCACTGGGGCGCTGAGATGACATTCGATTACTTTCTGGAAGAGCATGACTTTCTTGGCCTGGATGGGGATAGCATGATGCTCGTCAGTTATGTCCATTATGGGGATAATGTCACCAATGCATTCTGGAATGGTGCCTACGCAAGCCTGGGTGATGGAGGCGCTTCGTCAACTGCACTCACTGCTCTTGATGTAGTCGGTCATGAGTTTGTACATGGCATTACTGATTTTACAGCTGACCTGGTTTATCAGGACGAGAGTGGTGCGCTGAACGAGTCGTTCAGTGATATTTTTGGCACAGCCATTGAATTTTGGGCAGACCCGGCCACCGGTGACTGGGAAATTGGCGAAGACTTTTTGGTGGAACCATTTCGGAACATGGCCGACCCTGGTCTGTATAATGACCCGGATACTTATTTCGGGGATAACTGGACTACCAGCAGCGGAGATAATGGTGGAGTCCATACCAACAGCGGCGTGCAAAATTTTTGGTTTTTCCTTTTGACGGAAGGGAAAGTTGATACCAATGATTTTAATAACCCTTACGAAGTGTTGCCACTCGGCCTCGATACGGCAGCACAGATTGCTTTCAGGAACCTAAAATATTATTTAACGGAGTCGTCAAGATATTCAGATGCTCGTTTTGGGGCCGTCCAGGCAGCAGCCGATCTGTTTGGCAATTGTTCATTCGAAGTCCAACAAACCCAGAATGCCTGGTATGCGGTCGGTGTTGGTCCGCAAACACCATTGCTGGATATTGGTGTCTCCAATATTGTTGGGGTGGATGAATTCAGGTGCGAGGTCTCGGCTACCGAGACGGTGACGGTCAAGTTGGTTTTCAGTGATTGCAATGCCGATCTCGAGGCGGGTTCAAAGATTCCGGTATTTTACCAAATCAATAACGGAATGGAAATTTGGGACACCGTAGAAATCATCAATTCACTGGTTTTTGGTGATACGGTGACTTTTACATTTGCCGAACCAATTGCAGATTTGATTCAGCCTGGTATTTATACTTTGACAGTTGGTGCCGATTTCGTCGGTGACAATACTCCCGACAACAACGTCGCTGAAATGGTTCTTGAAAGAATTTATGATCAAAATGTTGACCTGGGAGTCACTGACTTGCCTGACCCGCTTCCGGGTTGCTTTTTGGAAACAAAACCACTTTCTGTAGAAATCGGCTTTTTTGGTTGCGATTTGATTGAAGGGGGCCAATCCCTCGATGTTTCATACCAGTTGGATGACGACCCGGTCGTGACGGAAAACATCACCATTCCATTTGACTTGCAGCGGGGCGAACGATTCGTACACACCTTTGCCCAGGAAGTTGATTTGTCTGAAATCAAAAACCACCGATTTGATGCGTGGGCCGGTTTTCCGCTCGATACACTGAATAATAACGACAGTTTGCTGGCTCAATTTGTGGTGAACCCGGTCCTGATACAGCTGGAAGATTTTATTTCTTTTGAGGCTGGGATGACCTCCACGGATTCTTTCTATTACATCACTGGAAGTGAGAACCGTGCATTTATTTCGACCGATGCAGCCAGGGACGGTGAGTTTGGGTTCCAGGTGACCGGAGGTGACTATTCCACCGCTTTTTTCAACAACGAAGTCACTTATCCAACGGTAACCAATGTCTGGGATGTTAACCAGCAGTTTCATTCAAATGTTTGTTTCTGTGCGGATCTCTTTGGATATGAGGCAGCCGATTTCAAGTTCAGGTTGAAGCAAACCTTTTCCCCGCTGTACAAAAATGATTTTGGCATCGGTGACAATTTGAGCAGTGCGGCCAGAGTTTTGGTCAACGGCATTCAGGAGTCGTCCGATTTCTTTCCCCTCGGCAACACGGCCAGTCCATATTTTAACTGGACAGTTGACCTGGAAGAATATCTTGGAACCAAAGTGGAAATTTGTATCGAAACGTCATTGTTGCTCGATGTAGCCCTTGACCCATATGGTGTTGGTGACAATGCCTACATTGATAATGTGACCATCGTTGGGACGCCCAATTCTACATTTAGCGCATTGTTGCCAGATGATGCGGTTAATGTGTTTCCTAACCCCGGTAACGGCCAATACACCGTCTCCATCAAAAATGAAATAGCTATTGACGGTATCTTGAAGATTACTGATCCGCTTGGCCGAACCGTTCAGGAAAATGACCTTTATCTGAATGCAGGTGAAAACCAGATGGAATTACAGATCGATGCGGAGCTGGCAGGAGTCTATTATCTGCAAATCATTTCACAAGGGAAAAAGGTCGTAAAAGAAATTGTATTGTTTTAGGTGAAATCGAGATGATAAATTAAAATTCCTTTCCAGGCGGGAACATCCTTTTTTTTAAACACATAGAGACATAGGGCACTTAGTTTTTTATTTCTTGAAAACTATGTGCCCTATGTCTCTATGTGTTTATTATTTTTGGCCAGCCCAAGGCCAATAATTATAGGTACTGATTGACAAACATGGGGACAGCCCTGTCAGTCGCCCGAGTCGCTGCTTCGCAGCGCCGGGCGGAGGAGGGGTTTAAGGGGGCAGTTGTTTTGAAATCGTTGAATTTTCAACGATTTCAAAACAACTGCCCCCTCAGCCCCAGACTGCGCCGAGCGGCCGATAGGCCGACTGCGGCGCCAACTTAGCGAACATTTGACCCTAAGTTGATAAATCAGCACAATTAGAAACTAAGAACCAACCTTTCATTCATTAAAATTTACATCCGTGAAATCAAAAATTAATCTCATTGCCGGTGTCTGTTTGGCTTTGGCCATGATGACCTCCTGTATCAGCAAAAAAACTTATGAAGCCCTGCAAGGCGAATTAGCAACCGCTAATGAACAACTCGGTAAATGTGGCGAAAGCTTAAACGATTACATGAGCCGCTTGTCCATCTGCCAACAGGAAGTTAAAGCCCTGGAAGGGGAGGTACGGAATGCAGAGAATACGGCTCAACTCAGGAACGAACAACTGCAGGACATGAAAGACCAGCTCGCCGATTGCCGGTCTACCAGAGACCAGCAGTTGGGAAGGGTAGAAGACCTGACTAACTTGTCTCAATCAACCAGCGAAAATATTCGGCAGACCCTGCAACAACTGGAGACCAAGGACAAATACATCCGCCTGTTGCAGCAAGCCAAGACCCGTGCGGATTCAATTAACCTGGCCCTGGCGGTCAACCTGAAATCTGTTTTACAAAAAGGCATTGAAGATGAAGATGTGGAGGTGAAAGTGGACAAGACAGTCGTTTTTGTCAATCTTTCAGATAAAATGTTGTATCAGAGCGGCAGTTACAAACTGACTTCCCGGGCCAACGAAGTATTGGGTAAAATAGCCCAAATCATCCAGGCCCGCCCTGATCTGGAAGTTATGGTGGAAGGCTATACCGACAACGTGCCGATCAAAAACGACTGCCTTGATGACAACTGGGATCTGAGCGTCAAACGCTCTACTTCTGTGGTACGGGCCCTGCAAACAGCTCATAGCATAGACCCAGACCGTCTGATCGCTGCCGGTCGGGGGGAGTATAATGCACTGGCGTCGAATGATACTGCTGAAGGGCGGTCGACGAATCGCCGCACCCGCATCATCATTTTACCTAAACTTGACCAGTTTTATGACCTGCTGAACCCAAATCAGATTCCGGATTGAGGTCGCTAATGTCCATGTTTGCGTGGATTAGTAATGCCAACTAAACACAGAGACACGGAGGTACAGAGATCATTGATTTATTCTCTGAGCTTCTGTGTCTCTGTGTTTAATAAAACACTTTTAGCCCTTTCGTTTTCATAATTGTACTTACCCCTGTCCGTTTTCCCTTCTTCACGTCCGATCCCGTACACCTGTAAAAACTGTCGTTATGTATAAAGTACTGATTGTCAGTGTTTTGTTACTGGTGGCACACCCCTTGTAAATAATTCTTCATTCATCATTTTTCATTCTTCATTATGTTAAAGAATTATTTCAAAATCTCCTTTCGTAACCTTTGGAAACAAAAAGGCTTCACCTTCATCAATTTGACGGGAATGGCGGTCGGGATGGCGTGCTGTTTTATGTTGCTCATTTATGTAAACCATGAAATGCACTACGATGAGCACCACCCCAATGTCGACCGATTGTACCGGGTCAACTACCATGCTTCATTTGGTGGCACGGAACGGATAATCGGGGCGATCCCTTCTCCTCTTGCACCCTTGATGCGTCAGGATTTTCCACAGATCGAACAGATCGCTAGGATGTACTACCGGAGCATCAGTGTCAGGTCGGTGGATGCCAGTGAGAATTTTGAAATTGAAGGGACCGTGTTTGCAGACAGCACGATTCAACAATTATTTGGATTTGACTTTGTCAAAGGCAATCCGGAAGAAGCGCTGGAGCAGCCCTTTTCGGTCGTTTTATCAAAAGAAACGGCCGATATCATCTTTGGTGATTCGGAACCCATGGGGCAGCAACTGTTACTGGCCAACCGGGGCCCTTTCACCGTCACCGGAGTTTTGCGGGATCAGCCAGATGATTCGGAGGTCCAGTTCGATATGTTGGTGCCGTACCGGAACATGGCCGATGTGGAACCGGACTACGCGCGGGCAAGCATTGAATACGTGACGACCCGCAATTTCATTGCTTCCCATTCCGTCACTTATGTTTTGTTGAAAGAAGATGCAGACCCGGCGGGCGTAGATGCGGGAATGATCCCCTTCATGGAACGCTATGGACACAAAGAAGTAATTGATAATCAGCGGTTTAAATTATTTCCGGTAAAAGAAGTACACTTGGCCGCTTCAGCTACCGGAGAGACTTCCCCGATGACTTTTTTGCGGTTTTTCATCGCTATTGGATTCCTCATATTGCTCATTGCCTGCATCAATTTTATCAATCTTTCTACTGCAACTTATTTGAACAGGACCAAAGAAGTCGGCGTGCGAAAGGTACTGGGCGCTCGCCGCCAAAGTCTGATTGGTCAGTTTTTAGGAGAAACACTAATGGTGAGCTTTATGGCGTTTTTGATCGCCCTGGTTGCCATTGATATCTGCCTTCCTGCATTGAGTGCCATCGTCGACCAGGAATTGACTTTCAGCTTGCTGGACGATCTGAACTTAACACTTGGGTTTGTTGGGATCTTTGTCCTCGCGGGTATTTTAGCCGGGGCATATCCGTCTTTAGTGGCCAGTCGTTTCAGGCCGGTTGATATTTTTCAAAATAAAATGGGGCAGGGGAGTGGGCCATCTTCCAATTGGCTCCGCAAGTCCTTGATTACCGTTCAATTTGCGGTCGGCATCCTCCTTATTTGCGGTACGCTGATCATCCTTTCACAGATCAATTATATGCAGAGCCTTCCATTGGGCTTCCAGCACGAGCATGTCATTTCGGTGCCCCTGCAAAGTCAAAATATGAATGCACTGTTTTCACCGGGCGACTCCACCATGCGGGCCAAAATGAATTCATTTGAAGATCGGTTGTTGCAAAACCCTAATGTAGAAGCCATTACCTTAGGGTCTGCCATGCCTGGTCTTGGCAGGGTTTATCATCCTGTAGTCACGGATAAAATTAAAGTTGAAGACAACGTTGTGATGCCGGCCGTTTCGGTGGACTATGATTATGCAGAAACCTTTGGGTTGAAGATCATCGCCGGCCGTGATTTTGACGAATCATTTGGCACCGACCATCTCACAGGATTTATGATCAATGAAATGGCCATCAAAGAATTACAATGGGAGACAGCAGAAGAGGCCATTGGCCAAACGATCGGTTATGGCGGTAAGACAGGGCAGATAGTCGGTGTGGTGAACGACTACGCTACCGGCGGCATGCAGGTAGCGATGGAACCCTTGGTGCTGGATGTGCGGCCAGGGGTGTTTTCGACCTTCGGCATTCGTTTGAAAAGTACAAACCTCACAGCTACACTGGCGTCCATCGAAAACACCTGGTCTGAGTTTTTCCCCAACAAGGCTTTTGAATACCAGTTTTTTGATGAATCATTGGCGGAAGCATACCAGAACGAAAACCAGTTGGCATCGCTCGGAAAGTTATTTGCCGGCATCGCCATTTTCCTTTCATGCTTTGGTCTGTTTGGGCTTATTTCTCTGACTGTGCAGCAACGGGCCAAAGAGATTGGTGTCCGGAAAGTACTGGGAGCTTCTGTTGCGGGCATCGTCGGATTGTTGTCGAAGGACTTTTTAAAACTGGTCGGACTGGCACTGGTCATTGCGACGCCATTCACCTGGTATTTTATGAGCCAATGGCTGGAAGATTTTGCCCACCCGATCGAACTGCAATGGTGGCACTTCGCTGTGGCGGGTATGGCCGCTGTTTTGGTAGCGTTTTTAACGATGAGTTTCCAGAGTATAAAAGCTGCTTTAGCGAACCCGGTAGATTCATTGCGGAGCGAGTGATAAGCAGGCGGGATGTTAATAATGCAGAAGAATTGTAATGCGTTTCTCTGCGAACTTTGCGCCCTCTGTGTGAACATTTATCACGCAGAGGGCGCAAAGTTCGAAGAGGAAGCTGCGCGGTAAAAGTTTATTTGTCCTGACAGGTTAGGCAGGGTTTAGAAGCAGGATGGCCCGGTGTGTCCGCTCATCTTCTGGCCGAATTGTAAAAAGCTGTTTTTCCAGAATGTCCAGCATGTTTTGGTTATGGGAAAAGACGAGGGCATACATTTTCTCAAAGCCCATGTCTCTGGCGATGGCAATCATACGTTGGGTCATGATGCTGCCAAGCCCTTTGCCCTGCCACGCATCGGCAATAATGATCGCGAACTCTACCTCTTTGCTTTCGTCGGGAGCAATCCTGGCCACAGCAATCACTTCTTTTTCAATTCCTTTCAAAGGCACTTCTGCCACCAGCGCCATTTCACGGGTATAATCAATGCGGGTCAACCGATCTATCAGGGGTTGGGAAATTTTCGGGATGTACCCCAAGAAGCGGTCGTAGATACTTTGCAGGCTTAGTTTTTCGCGGAATTCCTCCGCGTGGGTACCATCCACAGGATGAATGGGTCTCAGTTGAACCAACGTTCCATCTGGTAGAAGGACCGGATCAACGTATTTGACTGGGTATGCATCGGGTTTTTCCATTGTTAAATTTCTTCTCAGTTTCAAAGAAATGCTTTTTTGGAAAAAAGATCAATTGAGTGGCCCCATCAATCGGTAAAAAAAGACAGGCGCTATTTCATCAACCCGTCCTAGAGTTATACATTTAGCTTTTTCAAAAAATAAAATTCATCTATGTCAAAAACAGTATTTATCACGGGTGGAAGCAGGGGAATCGGTAAGGCCATCGCATTGAAACTGGCTGCACAAGGATATAATATCACCATTGCCGCCAAGACGACCGAACCTCACCCCAAATTGCCGGGAACCATTTTTACCGCTGCGGAAGAAATTGAAAAAGCAGGAGGAAAAGCATTGCCGGTCAAAACAGATATTCGATCAGAAGAAAATGTAAAGGCCGCGATCCAAAAGACCGTCGACCATTTTGGCGGCATTGATATTTTGGTCAATAATGCGAGCGCCATTAATTTAAATAAAACCGAATTTTTGGAAATGAAACGGTATGATCTCATGCACGACATAAATGTGCGGGGAACTTTTATGGTTTCGAAACACTGCATTCCCTATTTAAAGCAATCTGAAAATCCACATATTTTAACTTTATCTCCGCCTTTGAACATGGAAAAAAAATGGTTCGGAAATCACCTGGCCTATACCATGGCGAAGTATGGCATGAGTATGACGGTGATAGGACTGGCGGAAGAATTAAAAGAAGATGGCATCGCCGTAAATGCCTTATGGCCAAAAACTACCATCGCCACTGCAGCTGTCCGAAATATTTTAGGCGGTGAACAATTAATTCAAATGAGCCGAACGCCTGCCATCATGGGCGACGCCGCATTTTGTATTTTAAATAAAAAGAGTTCGGAAGCGACGGGTCAGTTTTTTATTGATGAAGCCGTCCTGCACAAAGAAGGAGTGACCGACTTTTCGAAATATGCCGTGAACCCGGAAGAAAAATTAGCAGCGGATTTATTTCTTTAATTTTCAATTTTTCAATTTTAGGGATACATGAATTTTTCTACAATTGATTTAATCGTTTTCGCCGGATGGATCATTTTTATGATGGGGTTTGGCTTGTGGATTTCCAGGGGGAAACAGGAAACAACACAAGATTATTTTTTGGCCTCCAAATCACTTCCGTGGTGGGCCGTAGGTGGATCTTTAATCGCTTCTAATATCTCTGCTGAACAATTCATCGGCATGTCGGGATCAGGATACGCGGTTGGGTTGGCGATCGCATCGTATGAGTTAATGGCCGCTTTAACCTTGATTATTGTGGCAAAATATTTTTTGCCCATATTTTTAAAAAAAGGCATTTACACCATGCCACAATTTCTGGAAGAGCGATTTGACAACCGGGTTAGAACCGGGCTGGCCATTTTTTGGATCTTACTTTTCGTATTTGTCAATATTACTTCCGTTTTATATTTGGGTGGGCTGGCACTGAAAACAATCATGGGCGTGGAACTTCTTTACGGGGTGATAGGCCTCGCCATTTTTGCTTCCACGTTCTCTATTTTTGGTGGACTGAAAGCGGTGGTCTGGACGGACGTCGTACAGGTGGTGGTCCTGATTTTTGGTGGCCTGTTGGCGAGTGTGTTAGTCTTGAACGCGCTGGGTGGAAATGTGCTTGATGGTTTGGCGATGTTAGTAGAAAAAGCGCCGGAAAAATTTGATATGATCCTGGACAAAACCAACCCGGAATATAAAAACTTGCCAGGGATCAGTGTTTTGGTGGGTGGGATGTGGATTGCAAATATTTATTATTGGGGAAATAATCAATACATCATTCAACGTGCCCTGGCTGCCAAAAACCTAAAAGAAGCGCAACACGGAACTGCCTTTGCGGCTTTCCTGAAAATATTATTACCGTTAATTGTTGTCATCCCTGGTATCGCTGCTTTTGTGTTGGGTGCCGATATCGAAATTCCCGACGAAGCATATCCCTGGGTGTTGAGCAATTATGTGACCGTAGGTTTTAAAGGGTTGGCCTTTGCCGCGTTGATCGCCGCCGTCGGTTCGTCCCTCAGTTCAATGGTGAACAGTGCTTCGACTATTTTTACACTGGATATTTATCGGCCATTTTTGATGAAAATACATAAAGGCCAAAAAGAGCTGTTGGAAGCACCCGAACGGGACGGACAATTGTTGTCGCCTCAGGAAGAACGGCAAATGGTAAAGGTGGGGAAAGTTGCTGCTGGGATTTCATTGTTGTTGGGAGTCATCGTTGCTCCACTTTTGGAAAATCTCGACCAGGCGTTTCAATATATTCAGGAATATACCGGCTTTATCAGCCCGGGAGTTGTGGCTGTATTTTTATTTGGACTTTTTTGGAAACGTACATCTGCGAATGCTGCCATGGCCGCGGTCATTTTAGCCATTCCCTTATCGGCAGGATTTAAATTTATGATGCCTGAACTTCCATTTATGGACCGTATGGGATTTTGTTTTTTAATTATTGCTATCATCATGATTGTAATATCCTTATTGGAAAATCAATCGGCTGATAAAAAAGCCATCGAAATTGATAAAAATTTATTTAAAACAAGTGAAACCTTCAACATAGCCGCAATCTCAGTTTGTGGAATATTGGCGGTTATTTATGCGGTATTTTGGTAGAACAAATATGCCTCGAAAATTATTTCGAAATAAAAAAAAAACGAGATTTAATCTGGCAGGTGATCAAAAATAAGGTGCGCTAAAAATGACACTTTTCCTTTGCCTGAAAAAGATTTTTAAAACTTGGAAATCAAACATTTGCCAAAATAAAAGTTTCATTTTTAACGCTCTTTGTTTTTGTCCAAGCACTTACTTAATTCCCAATAAAAAAATAAGAAATGCACAGTAATTTAATTCTATTTTTTTTCATTTTTTTCGTTCTCCAATTAACCGCACAACCTGCCCTGGTCGAAAAGCTGGGCTATGGGCCGGAAGATAAATTACTGATTATCCATGCCGATGATTTGGGCGTAGCCCATTCTGAAAACAAAGCGAGCATATTAGCGATGAAAGTAGGGATGGTCAACTCCGCAAGCATTATGATGCCTTGCCCATGGGTGTCAGAAGTAGCTGATTTTGCCAAAGAAAACCCAGGTGCTGATCTTGGCCTGCATTTGACTTTGACCAGCGAGTGGCAGCACCTGAAATGGGGACCGATAGCTCCGAAAGGGCAGGTAGAATCCTTACTCGACAGCTTGGGTTTTTTTTATGATAATTGTTTGGATTTCGGGAAATATGCAAAAGTAGAAGAAGCAGAGATCGAGTTGCGGGCCCAAATAGAACAAGCAATTAAAATGGGAATAAAGCCGACACATCTGGATACGCACATGGGGTGTTTGATTTTTAATTCACCGGAATTATTTGAGGTATATTTAAAACTTGGAAGAGAATATAAAATGCCTGTTTTGCTTGGCAGGTTTTTTTTACAGGCGGCTTCCCCGGCATTTTTAGAAAAGATTACATCTGCCGATATTATTTTGGAAAAAGTTATGACGGCCAGCCCTGATGATTATAAAACGGGTTTGTCAGCTTATTATGAAAACACATTAAAAAACATTTCTCCCGGTATTAATATTTTATTGGTTCACCTTGCCTTTAATGATGCGGAAATGCAGGCACTTTCCATTAATCATCCTTTATGGGGGGCAGCCTGGCGACAACAGGACTTTGATTTTTTTACCAGTGAAAAATGCCGTCAGGTATTAAAAGAGGAAAATATCAAATTAATAACGTGGCGCCAGATACAGGCGACCATACAGGAATAAATCGGTCAGTTGTATTTTCGGTTTGGGTAATACAGACTGCAAACTGTATAATAAATCCTGCATTCCATCTGTGATTTTTTGCGGGCAACAGAGGGAATAATATTTTTGGTAAAAATACAGGTTATGCTAAGATTTAACAGAACCGAACCTTCCCCCGAATTGAGACAGTTTATTCAGGGATATTGGCAGATAGAAAATGGCGCCCAAACGGAAATACTTGATTTGGTGCCGGATGGTCATCCAGAGCTGGTTTTTTTGCTGAGTAATAAAGTCATAACAAAACCACACGGGTTAATTGGCGTGCAAGTTCCAACAGCCGGTTTTATCGGACAATTGACCAAACGATTTATAACCGTGCTTGAGCCTCATGCCAAATTATTTTTTGTAAAGTTGTATCCGTGGACACCATTTTTGCTTTTTCAAGTTCCCCAGTTTCAGTTGAATGATAAAATCACAGAATTAGAGGCCCTGACCGATGATCCTTTACTTAGGCATTTACCGTGTTTAATTCGCTCTTGTGACAAATTGGATTCTTTAAAAGAAAACCTGGATCGTTTATTTATTGATAAATTAAATGCCGAATCTTTTGATCATCCTTTCTTGCAATTTGCGGTCAGCCGGATTTTTGCCACCAACGGAACTATCAGTGTTGATTCGCTCAGAAATAACATTGCCGCCAGCCGACGTTATGTGGAGAAATTATTTAAAAAGAATATTGGCCTGACACCCAAACAATTTGCGCGGCTGATCAGGGTCAAGAAAGCAAGTATCTTTCTCCAACAAAAAGATTTTAGCGGTCAGCTTTCTTCAGTTTCGGCATCATTAAACTATTATGATCAGAGCCATTTTCTAAAGGATTTTAAAATGGTGGTAGGGAGCACTCCCACACAATTTTTGTCACAACAGTCCAATTTGAAGATCGATGGGTTGGAGTCTTATTTGGCTCAATGGGATTATTCTTAATTGAAAAGAAAACTGAACTGAATTTATAATAATTACCCTTAAATTTTACCGTCATGAAGGTTTCAAAAAGATTTTGGTGCAATATTTATTACTTATAAAGCCTAATCAAATCATGGAGATTTTTTGTTATACTTTTATACAACCTTCTCTAGGATTGTGTGTTTCTACAATTGTTATTGTATTTTAAGCAGTCTGGCACCTAAAAAATGCCTTTTTGTTAATAAGTTGGTAAAAATTTTGAATATTTTCTTAAAATTGCTCAACTTTGAGGTCAGAAAGGTTAAACACCTTCCCCAAGATAAACTAAAGATAATTAGAGAGAGCGTGTTTTTTACAGTGGCCTCTTCACGATAAGAGGTCACTTTTTTTATGCCTGATTCTGTCATTTGCCTGCTCTTTCTCTCCAGTTGACCTGGAAATTTGCCAGTCTTGCTTCTCCTGAATTCTACCTGATGCATTTTGAAAAAAACATGAGTCATCCCAAATTTTTGAATCGGCTCAAATCAGCTGATTTTCAGACTTAAGGCGTCGATTTCGATGGGT
>JBCBRY010000087.1:0-36926 GCA_039819485.1 Bacteroidota bacterium
CTCGTTTTTCTCATGTAATAATTTAAAACGAGAAATGCCATCCTCGAAATAGCATTAAGTTATTTTGAAAAATCGATCCACTTAAATGCTGAACACACCGTGGCAAAAATAAACAAAGCCTGTGTTTTAAATATGCTTCAGAAACATGAGGAGGCCCTCTCCTATTTAAACAGCGATTCATTTAATGAGAATGAAAAAAAAGATCCAAATTACCTGTTAATTCGAGGAACGACACTGGCTTTAAACAAACAGCATTTACAAGCCAATCAATTATTTAATGAATTAAAATCTTGTGGTAATGAAGTTATTTCAGGTCAGGCATTGCATAATTTACACCTAATTCAACATCAAGGGGAATTAAATAGTAAAAGCAATAAATTGACAATCCCTGAAAAAGCAATTAAATCACTGGAAAGTCTAACATTGCAAAATACTGAGCAATGGACATCTATTTCTTTAAGTGAAACGGAAAATTTAGTTTTTAAAATAAATAAAACCCAACCATATAATTCCTATCTGATCACTGATGAATTCAATAACTATTTCAGTTTGCTGAAGTTAAAAAACGACCCAGATAATAGCACCCAAAGTATTAAGCATATAATAGCCGAACCTAATAACCATTACGACAATTTTGTTTATTCAGATAAATTTTATTTCGTAAAATCTGAAACAAAAAAAATAATCTTGAAATGTGATCTTGAAGGAAACATTTTGGAAATGGCTAAATATGACACCTTTTGATTTCGTGATTCTCGAAATAAAAAAGAGTCGGCACAACGCTGGTTGTGCCGACTCTTTTTTATTTTAATGAGAAACTTAATTTTTTGTCAGTGCAATTTTCCGCACGAATGATTTATCGTCTTGCGAAATATGTAGAAAATACGTACCCGGTCCGTTTTGCGAAATATCGATGTGATCAGCAAAATCCCCGCTAAAAGGCCCAAGGTCGTATTCATAAATAACACGTCCGGTAGTGTTGATAACTTTTACAATCGTTTCACCTCTTGATTCAATATCAAATTGCAAATCAAACATGCCAATATCTGCATTAGGTTGAAGAGTCAGGTTATCCACCTCCAGCTGGTTTGAGATTTTCATATCGATACCTCTGGCCTGCATTGAACGGGAGTCTTCATTAGAGATATTCTCCATTCGAACGTCCAAATCAGAAATATCAGCCCGGGGTTCTTCGTCTATGATTTCTTGGTTTGAATTTATTCCAGGAATTCGAAAATCAAATTTTGGACTAATTATCACAATGTCATTTTTCCCGCCGCAGTCGCAATCATCACAATTTTTGGTCTTTGCATAGGACATAATTTCACGGGAGCCACTCATTTTTTCACCGTCACGTGTGTAATCGATTTCAATGGTTTCTCCTGGCGTCATCATATCAATTGCAATCCCGATGTCTGTCCAGTCATACATTTGGTATCCGTTGATATGGGTAATAATATCTCCTCTTTCCAATCCCAATTTCTCAGCGGTCGAATTATCCACCGGATTGACCCTTACACCTTCCTGATACCTCGACCTGTCCATTTCGATAATGCCCAAAAAGGGATCATCGCATTTGTTTTTTCCTTTGTATTTATTTTTGGTTTCTGGCCTCACCCGAAAAATAACCGATTTGCTCGTTTTTTTGCCTTTCCGGTAAAAATGGACATCAGCCTCATCGCCGGCTTCAAATTTTCTTAAAATCCCTCCCAGGCTTTGTTCAACTCCAACGCGGTATTCATCAATTCCAAAAATATAATCGAACGGCATCAAGCCCGCCTTTTCAGCTGCGGTACCTTCGATTATACCTGAAATATAACTCCCATAAGGGTTGTCAAAGCCCAGTGCCCTTGCTTTATCCTCCGATATATCTTCCAGGTAAATACCCAAAAAAGCACCACCACCTTCCCAGACTTCATCATCATTGTCGTTATCCCAGTCCCAATTCCAATTGTTTCCATTATTATTGTTCTGGTAATTCACAGAATAGTTTTCATTTGATTTTGTGTGCACGTTGCCAGTTTTTTCAATCCGCTGTCCCCCTCTCTCGACTTTTACGGTAATCTTTTCATCGGGCTCCAGGTTATCGATCGCAGTACTCACGTCATCCCAATCCAGAACCGGGTATCCATTGATCGATTTAATAATATCGCCATCCTCAAGTCCCATTTCCTCGGCTGCAGAATTATTGACGATATCAACGGTAACACCGTCCATATCGTCTCGGCGTTCGCTTGCAGATGGTTTTACACCTAGAAAAGCCCTTTCATCTGCATAGTCATCCCAGTCAAAATCGTCATACTCTCCAAGTTCGACCTTTGTTGTTTTCTTTTGGCCATCCCTGATATAATGTAGGTCGATTTTATCGCCGGGTTCATAATCGGCCAAGATATCTGAAAGATCCTGGTTGTTGCTTGTCCGTTGATCTTCTGCTCCATAGATATAATCAAAAGGCTGAAGGCCCGCTTTATCCGCAGCGGAATTCCTGACGACCTTTGTGACGTAACTGCCATACATGTTTTTAAAGCCAAGTCTTTCTGCCTTTTTCTTAGAGATATGATCAGAATGTATACCAAGGTAGGCTGTGTGGTGGTCCGAGCCAAGTTCCAATTTATCCCGCCAGTTGAACTGGACATTAAAATCTCCATTATCAAATCTCTCTTCTATATCGAGGGCCAGATTTTCAGCAGCGATGGCAATCTCTGCTGCATTTCTTTCCATATCACGAGAGACGTTTTCGGCTAATCGTTCAGCTGATTCAGCTATATTTTCCGCCCAGGTTTCCCATTTATCAGAATTTTGTGCTTGACCGGAAGACAGAATAAAGGTCAGCAGTAGAATAGTTGTAAAAAGATTTTTCATGCTAAAATGATGTATCTAGATGCACTTGTAAGAAGTGGAGGTTCTCAACAGTGCAAAACGTAAAACCAAAAAATTAATTAAAACCACCAGAACCGGTGTACCACAAATAGACAGAGCATTCGTCTTATAAGTTGCACCTCTAAATATGAAAATGCCTAGTACTTTTGCCCTTCGTCGTTAAGAATCGACGAGTTAAAGATATCACCTATGTCAAATAAATCATTTTTAAGAATCCTATTGTTAATGGTCTTGTTACAAGCCTGTTCAACTAGTAAACAATCAAGCAAGCCAATGGAATTTTACGATCCTGACGCCAATTCGACCATCTCACTGCTCAACTTGCCAATTAAGTTGTACAAATCCGAACTTGAAAAAACCATCAACGAACAACTGGGCGAAGTGATCTATGAAGATGACGATTACAGCGACGGGCTGATGATCAAGGCGACCAAGCAAGCGGATATTTCCATGTATGTCAGTGATCATAAAGTCAGTTATAAAGTTCCCATAAAACTCTGGGTCAAAAAAGACGTCATCCTGACCAGTGTTACGGCAGAGGGTGCTCTCGACCTGGAATTTGAAACAGCCTACGATGTAAAACCCGATTGGGAACTGGAAACAAAAACCAGTTTGACCAGACATGAATGGACCAAAGCGCCCATTGTCAAATTAGGTTTTGGAAATTTAAATGTAGAATCGATTGCCAACCAATTTATCGGTCAGGCGGCAAAAGAATTAACCTCTTCGATTGACAAACAGGTGAAAAAACTGATCGATCTAAAAAGTGAAGTGGCCAAAGCATGGGAAGAACTGCAAGAGCCCATTCTCGTTTCGGATGAATACAAAACCTGGTTAATCATGAATACCGATTCTGTGCGACTGACCCCTTTGAATACAATCGGTGAAATGATTGAAAGTACGGTCATCATTTCGGCCCGTCCTCGCATGATGATGGGAAATAAGCCGGAAGTGGCCAGCAAAACGTCGATACCCAATTTTAAATATGCCGAAAACACGGCCGATAAAAATTTTGCTATCTATTTGGGCAGTGAAATCCCCTTTGCAGAAGCAGAACGAATTGCCCGACAAAACATGGTCGGGGAAACGTACTCGTATGGGAAAAGGAAAGTGACCGTGGAAGCGATTGAACTAAGAGACCAAGGCAATAAATTAGCTGTAAAAACTACTTTATCAGGCAGTTATGTAGGCGATGTCACCTTGATCGGCCGCCCGGAATACCATGACAGAAAAAATGAAATTGTTTTGAAAAATGTAGATTTTGATTTTAGCGCAAAACGTACTTTGATGAAAACGGCCAGCTGGCTGTTTAAAAGTCCTCTGAAAAAAACCATACAAGAAAACCTGAATTTTCATTTGAACGAAAACCTTCTGTTAGCCCAAAAAGCGATTGAAACTGAATTGGAAAATTTTGAACTGGGGCCAGGCATAAAAATTATCAGTAGTCTTGAAGAATTAAATGTATCTCATGTTTACATCAACACCAAGGGCATCAACGTAAAAGTTGGAATGACTGGTGAACTCGCACTTGAGGTCAGCAATTTTATGGGCAGGAAATGAACCTGCTTACGAAAAGAGCATACAGGCCGGAAAGAAACGGGTACCTCCAAAAACCAAATCTGGGTCATTATGTTTAGATGAAAATTGTCCGTCACATGAAATTTTCAGAGGGCAAAAACAGCACTTTTTTCTGTTTTCATAATAAAAAAATACTTTTTTTTCAACCCGTTCTGCCCTTTACTTTTTTTGTTGAACCCCATAAATTTGCCATCCCAAATTGATAGAAAGCTATCAACCAAAAGAATAACCGCACGGGTACAAACCCAATGTTTTGACTCAACAGTTATCATAATAGGGAGTGATTTGGATTGCCAGTATGGCGGGCCTCAGCCGTTGACTTGTCCGGCTCTTTCTTTGGTTTTCCAAAAAAAGACAGGAGGATTACAGAACACTTTCCAGCTACCCTAACCATGTCGTATAGGGGTCAAAAACGCCTCTTGTACCAGTGTGGTTTTTTTATTTTTTGCGACTGAAACGCTTTTATTGAATCCGACTTTATCCAAATTCAAGGATTTCTATCTTTATACAAAAGTGAGATCGTTGCACTGATATTGGCTTTCATCCTTCTTCTCTCCTACCCTTTTCTTTTTCAAAATTACTTAATCGTATTTTTAACGTTTTTAGTGGATAAAAAATGACTTTTTCAGTGAAAGCGCTTACCTTTAGTTTCCATTTTTAAGTTCATTGAAGAAGCAGGAAGTACGAAAAGTCAACATGTAACCAGTTGATAATCATACGCGTATCCAAAAAGGAATATTGTACTTTCACTTTTTCACTGGCCCTATTTCATTTTCTAAAACATCAAACATAATATCATGGGTATACCAACCATAGTTTTTCTCGTACTTGCTTTTTTCGTTCTTACTACTGCACTTTTTGTAGTGAAACAACAGACAGCGGTCATTATTCAGCGTTTCGGTAAATTTCATAGTATACGACACTCAGGCCTTCAATTTAAAGTACCGGTCATTGATCAGACCGCAGGAAGGATCAGCCTAAAAATCCAACAATTAGATGTGCCGGTCGAGACAAAAACGAAAGATGATGTATTTGTCAGAATCCAGGTATCAGTTCAATACCGTATTTTGAAAGATGCGATATACGAGGCATTTTATGAGCTGCAAAATCCGACCGAACAAATTACATCGTACGTATTTGATGTAGTTCGAGCAGAAGTACCTAAAATGAAACTGGATGATGTCTTTGTCAGAAAAGACGATATTGCCGTGGCGATACTCAGGGAACTGGATGAAGCCATGAATGAATATGGATACGGAATCGTAAAAGCACTGGTAACTGATATTGATCCTGCGGCCGAAGTAAAACAAGCCATGAATCACATTAATGCCGCTGAACGCAGAAAAACAGCCGCTGAATATGAAGGAGAAGCTGAGAAGATTCGTATCGTGGCCAAGGCTAAAGCTGAGGCTGAAAGCAAACGCCTACAAGGTCAGGGTATTGCAGATCAGCGCCGTGAAATTGCCAAAGGAATTGAAGACAGTGTAGAAGCCCTGAACAAGGTAGGCATCAATTCTCAGGAAGCATCGGCCTTGATCGTCGTAACCCAACACTATGATACACTCCAGGCAGTGGGTGAACAGTCGAAGAATACACTGATCTTGTTACCAAACAGTCCATCTTCAGGAGCTGACATGTTAGCACAAATGACTTCTTCTTTCATCGCCGCCCAGGAATTTGGAGAGGAGATGCGAGCTGGACATCCTAACGCTGGTAAAAAGAAGCTGAACTGATCCGATCAGTTGAAAAAATAATTACACATTTTTGAGGTTTGCAGCAGGAATGCTGCAAACCTTTTATTTTTTATCAAATTATTATGTTTGCCCACATTTCAAATCAACATTTATGGCAAAAACAAAGCGACCTACCCCTGCAAAAAAAAAGAAAGCTACCGCTATTGCAGCTATTCTGGAAGACCTATACCCAGTAACACCTATCCCATTAGACCACGAAGATCCTTACACATTATTAGTGGCAGTTTTATTATCAGCGCAGTGTACCGATGTCCGGGTGAACCAGGTGACTCCATTTCTTTTTGAAAAAGCCAACAACCCATACGACATGGCAAAGCTGCCAGTTGAAGAAATCAAATCAATCATCCGGCCTTGCGGCCTGGCCCCCAGAAAATCCAAAGCCATCTCTGATTTATCAAAAATAATTATTGAAAAGCACGAAGGAAAAGTTCCACAGGATTGGGGCGCATTGGAGGCAATGCCAGGCGTCGGACATAAAACCGCTTCGGTTGTGATGTCCCAGGCGTTTGGAGTGCCAGCATTTCCTGTCGATACACATATCCACCGACTGGCTTATCGTTGGGGACTGAGTAGTGGTAAAAACGTAGATCACACGGAACGAGACCTAAAAGCTGTTTTTCCAGAAGAGTCGTGGAATAAACTACATCTTCAGATCATATTTTTTGGAAGGGAATATTGTCCGGCGCGCGGACATGATTTTCAGGCTTGCCCAATTTGTAGTAAATATGGTATCAAGAACCGCATGAAAAAATGAAAGTAAAACCTATTTTAGAAGCATGCGTCGAGACTTTAGAACAGGCTCTATTAGCTGAAAGGTCCGGTGCCGACCGTATTGAGCTTTGCGCCGACTTATCCGTTGGTGGTTTAACACCAAATCAAGAATTGTTAGAACAAATTCAAAAGCACCTTACTATCCCCATCATGGCCATGGCCCGACCCAGAGGCGGGAACTTTTGTTACTCGTCTGAAGAACAAGAAAAAATCAAAGAAGCAATTAATCTTTTTAAAAAGCTAAAAATCAAGGGAGTCGTTTTTGGGTTTTTAACCAAAAAGAACAAGATAGACATTTCCCTCACCAAGGCAATGGTAGCACATGCTTCCCCACTTGAAGTTACCTTTCATAAAGCAATTGATTCTACCCCTGACCCCGTTAAAGCAGTGAAAGAACTAAGCCGGATAAAGGGAGTTAACAGAATTCTCACTTCAGGAGGAAAAAGTACCGCATCGGAGGGGGTAGATACTTTAAGGAGAATGAAAGAAGCAGGAGGCCAACAGCTCAATATAATTGTCGCAGGAAAGGTTACAAAAGAGAACCTGCCAGCACTGCACCAACAAATCCGCGCAAACGAATATCATGGCCGAAGGATTGTCTTTTAAATAAAAAAAGGATCGCCGAAAACAGCGATCCTTTTTTTGTATACAAATCGAAATAATCTTATTCGAGTTTGAATTTCACTGGCAAGTTGAACTGAACCCTTACCGGGCGTCCACGTTGTCTTCCAGCTTCCCACTTTGGCATTTTATTGACGACCCGCATTGCTTCCTGACCGCAGCCGGCACCGATATCACGGACCACTTCTGAATTGGTGATCGATCCATCTTTTTCAACTACGAACTTGATGACAACCATCCCTTCTACACCGTTTTCACGGGCAATCGCAGGGTATTTGATGTTGCCATAAATGAACTGAAGCATTTTTTCATCTGCACATTTCTTCTTGGCCGCTTTATCAGATATATCTTCACACCCGGGGAAAGCAGGCTGATCTTCAACCACCTTGAAAATTTCATTGTCGTCGTTTTTCGGTGGTGGCGGTGGTGGCGGTGGTGGCGGTGGTGGAGCAGCAGGTTCTGGTGCTTCAATTTCCACTTCTTCATCAATGGAAGTATCTTCAAATGTTACTGTCTCTTCAACAGAAACATCATCTGGGATTTCCTGGATGACTGGTGGTGGTGGCGGTGGCGGCGGTGGTGGTGGTTCAGCGGTACGAGGGGTTTCCATTTCAATTTCCTCGTCCAATGTGCCAAGCAGCCCAGAAACGTCAATGACCCTTTCGTACTGAGTCCAGCTAAATGCCAAGATCATTAATACGATAGCGGCCAAAAGACCATAATTCAGGAAAGTTCCACTGAGGCTGAAAGTATCAACTTCAGGATACTTGGTACGTCCTTCTAGCGGAGAACTGAATGTGGTGTCTCTGTGCTTTTCTGTTAAATCACTTTCTGACCTTTTCCGGTACGTACTCCTTACCAGGAATATAATCCCAATGGTAAGTAAGACCAAAGCGATAAAAGCAGCTAAAACCACGGCACCTTTTACTTCAAAATCCATGTGGCTTAAGTTTTATTGATGAATAATCTAAATATGAAATAGCTCATGCAACTACCCGAAACATTGGCAACCATATCCCAAACCTCAAAAAAGCGATCGGGGAAGAAGCCCCATTGGACAAATTCAAGGAAGATACCGTAAAGGGAACAAACCAAGACTGTCCAAATCGCATTCTTAAAATTGTATCGGCTATCTTTCTTTAGACCCCAAAAGAATAGCCAACTCAACAGACCATAAGCAACCAAATGGCCGATTTTATCAATTGAAATACCAACTTCGGGTAATTGAATACCTGGAGTAACGGATAAGTAAAAGATAAAAACAGCACATAAAACAGCTGGCCAGTATGGTTTCAATGAACGGAAATTTAACTGAGAACAAATGAAAGATGCAACTAACAAAATTTATGGCGATACACCATAAATTTTTTTAAAAAAAATTTCAACCAATCTCTTTTTCATAACCAGCTGAATCCATCAATTCATTCAATTCTTCCGGATTGGACATTTCGATTTTCACAATCCATCCTTCTTCATAGGGTGAATCGTTGACCAAAGTTGGTTTATCTCCTTCATTTTCATCCAGTTCTGGATTGAATTCTATAACTTTTCCACTCACCGGCATAAAGAGGTCTGAAGTCGTTTTGACCGCCTCTACAGTTCCAAAGACTTCATGAGCTCCCAACTCCTCTCCGACTGTATCAACCTCCACGTATACAATTTCTCCTAACTCGCCCTGAGCGTAGTCGGTAATACCTATGACAGCTACGTTGTTTTCTTCTATTCTGATCCATTCGTGGTCTTTCGAATATTTAAGGTTTGCAGGTACATTCATTTAACAATAATTGGTTTGATATGGTGAACAAATGGCAGGCAGGGAAATGGAAGATGGAACACCTTTTATTTACCTTAACCTTCTTACGAATCGCCAAATTTAGAAGTTTTTGGAAAATAGAAAACAGAAAGGGTAAAAAATAAAAAAACCGGGCTTACGAGAAAGGAGATGTAAGCCCGGCGAAAACACGCTCTCTCTAATTTTTTATAACGCTAAGATAAAGGTTTTTGTTAAAATCAAGCTTTTTTGAAATAATTTTATTGAATAAAATCGTTGCCCTTAATTAGATGTACCTACATCTAATTGATTCTCAAGGTTTTTCAGTTAAGGAATTTTCAATAATAGGATTTGCAATTTCTTAATGAAGGAATCACAAAAAGTTTTCCTCTGATATAGTAATGTACATTTAACCCCTTCATTTGGTTGCGCCCGACGTTCAATCAGTCCTTTTGCATGAAGGAAATCTGCCGATCTGTCTTCGCTGTAACAACTTGGCCATTCGAGGTACCAATGTTATACTACAAGCCTTTTTTTAGTTTTGTAGGTGTTTATGTGACTGAATTTTACAAAGAAAACAAGCACATGTTTTGTAAAATCTTAAAAACACATATCTTTGCGCTCGTTTTTGAAATTTGAAAATAAAAAAGATATGAAAAAAGATATCCATCCAAAGAATTATAGAACAGTCGTGTTTAAGGATTTCTCTTGTGACGAAGCATTCTTGACCCGGTCTTGTGCACCTTCGAATGAGACGATCAAATGGGAAGATGGAAATGAATATCCATTGATTAAACTGGAAATCTCTTCCTTTTCACACCCATTTTTCACTGGCAAAATGAAGTTTGTCGACACCGCTGGCCGGATCGATAAATTCAACAAGCGTTTTTCTAAATCAAAATTTGCCAACAAAGAGAAAACCTCTTAGGCTGTGACGTTTTTTTTAGAAAGAAAAGCCTCAATCAATTGGATTGAGGCTTTTTTTTGTTATTTCGCTTTTTGATTCCTTGATTGAACCATTCAATGTCCAGAAACCTTATCCTTTTGTGCCTCAAATCCTTTTATCGATAGCTTGCAGAAATGAGAAACATTATACTTTTTGACAATGAAATCCGGGACCGTCTGCTGCCCTTTACCTACAGTCGGCCAGTTTGTGAAATCCGTACGGGCATATTGACCATACGTGAAAAATGGGAAAAGTGGTTGAATGGAAAAGTTTCCTATATCACACAGGACTACCTTTCTGAAAAATACGACATCACCATTTCCGAACGAAATTTCCTGATCAATGGATCGGTGCTGCCCGGACAGGAGATTTGCTCTTTGATCCGGCAGATGGAAGATGGGGAAGCCATGTTGCTAAACGGCGAACTGATTGCCGCCGTACTCGATCGGGGCCAGTTCAATCGGTTGATGTATGACGACATCGAGGAGCTGACGAGTTTTGAGCTGACTAACACTCCTATTATTAAGGTGAATAACCTCTGGGATATCTTCCTGGTCAACGACAAGGCTATTCGCTCTGATTTTCAAATACTCACAACGGGAAAATCCTCTGCCCCAATCAGCAGTACGAATCAGGTTTTGGGCAGGGAAAATATTTTTATAGAACCAGGTGCCAAAGTTGAATGTGCCATCCTGAATGCACAGAAAGGTCCAATCTACATAGGAGCCAATGCCGAAATCATGGAAGGCTCTATCATCCGCGGGCCTTTTGCAATGGGCAGAGGAAGTGTAGTCAAAATGGGTGCTAAAATCTATGGGCCGACTTCCCTCGGCCCCAAATGCACGGTCGGTGGCGAAATAAAGAACGTCGTCATTTTTGGACATTCCAACAAAGGACATGAAGGATACCTCGGTAACTCCGTCATCGGTGAGTGGTGCAACCTTGGCGCTGACACCAACTGTTCTAATTTGAAAAATAATTGGAGTGAAATTAAAATTTGGGATTTTGCAAAAAATGGGTTCTCAAAAAGCAATCAGTTGAAGGCTGGTCTTTTTATGGGAGATTATTCGATGGCGGGCATCAATACCATGTTCAATACAGGAACTGTAGTCGGAAATTGCTGCAATATTTTTGGAAGCGGCTTCCCGCGCAATTTCATCCCATCATTCAGCTGGGGAGGCGCCCATGGTTACTCCACATACGATCCTGCCAGAGCGTTTGAATCGATAGAGCGCATGATGAAAATCAACGGCACGACCCTGTCGGTTCAGGACCGTTTGCTGCTCTTGAAGGTTTTTGAAGAATCAGCTCAGTACCGGCACTGGGAAAGTGAAGAAGAAACGGCCAAAAAACTCCTCAAGTCGAAGCCATCATGAAACAGCCACGCTGGAAAGTCTGGCTAAGTTATTTCACGGAACTGGTTTTGGAAAGAGATGCGACTGACCTCAACCCAGACCTTCAATTGGGTTTTAATAAAGGCCGTTACTGCCTGTCCACTCCGAACGCTATCTACTCTTATGGCGATCTTTATGATAATTTTTACAAGGCTTTTCAACAGATAAACATCAAAAGTTTAGCGTTGGATGAAGTCCTGGTATTGGGTTTTGGGCTGGGCAGTGTTCCTTATATGCTCGAAAAGTCATTTCAAAAAAAATGCACTTATACGGGTGTTGAACTGGATGAAACAATCGTTCGGTGGGCCACTGATTATATTTTGGATGAATTGGAATCACCGGTTCAGCTCATCATTTCGGACGCCGCAATATTCACAGAAATTTCCCAGCAAAAGTTTGACCTGATTGCGATGGATATATTCATCGACAATGAAATCCCCGCCCAGTTTGAATCAATCGCATTTTTGGAAAACCTGGACAGCATGCTAAAAGAAGGTGGGAGATTGATGTACAATCGACTGGCTTTGCAGGATATCGACAGAAAACACACAGAAGACTTTTTTAAAACCCGGTTTAAATCTGTGTTTCCGAAAGCTCGCTACCTGGATGTAGGCGGGAACTGGATTTTGCTCAATTATTGATTGTCAAAATCAAATTCCAACTGGATTCCGTCCACTTGATTTTCTTTTTCCAGGTTCGAAACCGTCACTCCCAGCAACCTGACAGCCGGCAATTCCGAACGGCTTTCCTCCAACAAGTCGAAAACGATTTGCCGCAGTCCCTCCAACGACCTGACCTCGCTACCAAATGATTTACTTCTGGTCATCAACCTGAATTCCGGCGTTTTTGCTTTCAGTGTGACGGTACGGCCAAAATTATTATGCTGCTGCATGTAGCTAAAAACAATCCTGGAAATGTGTTCCAGTTTGTCACGCATGTCTGCCGATTGGGTCAAATCATCACTAAAAGTCCGTTCGGCTCCGATCGATTTTCTGACCCGGTTCGGATTGACCGTTCGGTTGTCTTTCGCCCTTACGATTTTGTAGAAATGCCGGCCTGCTTTGCCAAAGCGCTGTGCAAGTTCTATCTCTGAAAATCTCTTTAGGTCTGCTCCCGTCCGAATCCCCATCTTTTCCATCTTTTGGGCAGTCACCTTACCAATACCGAAGAACTTTTTAACCGGCAGTTTTTCAATAAACCCAATCGCCTCATCCGGAGTAATGACTTTGATGCCATTGGGTTTATTTTCATCTGAAGCCACTTTTGCCAAAAACTTGTTGAACGAAACTCCGGCAGACGCCGTCAGATTGGTTCTGTCAAAAATCTTTTTACGGATTTCTTCGGCAATCAACGTTGCAGAGGCCATATCCTTCTTGTTTTCGGTAACGTCCAGGTATGCCTCATCCAACGACAACGGCTCCACCAAGTCAGTATACTCATGAAAAATTTCCCTGATCTGTTTTGAAACATCCCGGTACACCGAAAAGCGGTGTTTTACAAAAATCAAGTCGGGGCAAAGTCGCTTAGCGGTGATCGAGGGCATGGCTGAACGAACACCAAATTGCCGAGCTTCGTAACTGGCAGAAGCCACCACTCCCCTTTTCGCCGATCCACCAACCGCAACCGGTTTCCCTCTTAACGACGGATCGTCGCGTTGTTCGATGGAGGCATAAAATGCGTCCATGTCGATGTGGATTATTTTACGCATTTGATTCCTGACTTCTGATTAACCGGCGAAATGTCATTTTTTCGAAAAATGACATTCCTGTTCATGCAAAGTAAATGGTTCAGCCAAACCCTTTACTTTTTGTAAATCTGGCCAATACACTTTTTGATTTTAATAAAGTGAAATGATGGGCGAAGTTAAATAGCTAATAGCCAACAGCCAACAGCGAATGGCTGTTCAAAATGTTGAAAAAATCAAAAAACAATAACCACTACATTGCCTATCTTCGCACCCCGAATTTTTTATGCGACTCAAAACACTCGAAATAAAAGGCTTTAAATCCTTTGCGGATCAGACCGTCATCAATTTTGATGAGGATGTCATTGGTATTGTTGGGCCGAATGGCTCGGGCAAAAGCAATATCGTTGATTCGATTCGTTGGGTGTTGGGCGAGCAAAAAAGCAAGGAACTCCGCCTTGACCAAATGTCCAGTGTCATATTCAATGGAACCAAAAAGCGCAAGCAAGGGGGCCTGGCACAGGTGACATTGACATTTGAAAACACGAAAAATCTCCTGCCCACGGAGTACAACAATGTTTCTATCGCACGCCGGTTATACCGCAGCGGTGAAAGCGAATACCTGTTGAACGGCGTTACCTGCCGTCTGAAAGATATTACTAATCTTTTCATGGACACAGGGATCGGCTCCAACTCGTACGCCATCATCGCCCTGGGGATGGTCGATGAGATTTTGGCCGACAAAGACAATGCAAGGCGGCGGATGTTCGAGCAGGCAGCTGGTATTTCCAAATATAAAAAACGGAAAAAGGAAACGCTCAACAAGCTCAAAAGCACGACCGAAGACCTGGACCGGGTGGAAGATTTATTGTATGAAATCAACAACAATCTCGTAACTCTTGAAAAACAAGCCAAGCGTACCAAGCGCTATTTTGAACTGAAAACCCAGTACAAAGAGCTCAGTATAAAATTGGCGGCCATTAAAACCCAAACCCTGAAAGTTGAATACGAACAGCTTCAATCAAAGCTCACCCAGGAAGAAGATAATTACCGCCAAATCGAAGTAGAACAAGTACAGCTTGAGGCTAAATTGGAGCAGGGAAGAAAAGCCAATATCGATAAAGAACAGGACCTTTCGGCCAAACAAAAAGAAGTTAATGAACTCGTCGGGCGAATCCGGGACATGGAGAACGAAAAACGGGTTTTTGAAGAACGGATCAACTTCATCGAACAAAACAAGTCTAAAGCCAACGCCCAGATCCTGATTGCCAAAAGCCGGATCGAAAGCCTCGACACGGAAATTGCTGATTACCGGCAAACAGTCAACGAAGACAAAAGGCTCGAGGCACAATTGGAGGACCAGCTGGACGAAGCCGAAGAAAAGCTAAACAAAATCAAAGAGAGCCACGGGGCCCTGAAAGCAGAACTCGATGAAATCATGTCCAACCAGCAAGCAGTGGAAAGAGAATTGTTTGAGCTGGAAAAACAACGGGCCATCAATAGCAACCAGATTGAAAACCTGAGCCGCGACATCGAACACAGTCGGGACGAAGTGAAACTTCGAGGCAATGAAAATGCTACCTTGAAACACAAAATAGTCGAGCAGGAAAAAGAGGAAAAGGGACTGACCAATCAGCTTGAAGCATTGGAACTGGCGGAAGAAAAACGCCAAAAATCACTGGAAGAAGGAGAAGAAAAAGTCCAGGCACTTACCGCTCGAGTTCAAAAAACCCATCGCGACCTCGATTCAAAAAGAAATGAATATAAGCTCACCAAGAGCATGGTCGAAAACCTGGAAGGATTTCCGGAAAGCATCCGTTTTTTGAGCAATCCAAAAAACTGGAAAAGGAAAGCACCACTGTTTTCCGACCTGATCTACGTGGAGGCTGATTACCGGGTGGCGATAGAAAATTACCTGGAACGCTACCTGAATTATTATGTGGTCAAAAATGTCGAGGAAGCTTATGAGGCCATTCATTTGTTGAACAACGCCCAGAAAGGAAAAGCCAATTTCTTTTTGCTCGATGCATTTCTAAACTATGAGGCGCCGATTACCATGATCCCAAGTGGTTTTACCATGGCTTTCGACCTTGTACAATGTGAAGCAGAGCATCGGAAATTGGTCAGCTATCTGCTGGAAAATGTCGCAGTGACGGAAAGCGATGAATCTGCCCGTGAATTGCCAAACGATAATCTGACCTTGTTGGCCAAAAGCGGTCGTTTTATTCAAAAGAAATTTAGTTTGAGTGGTGGCAGTGTCGGCCTGTTCGAAGGAAAGAAAATCGGCCGTAAGAAAAACCTCGAAGTACTTGAAAAAGCCATTAAACGGGCTGAAGTCGAAGAAAATAAATTGTCTACTGAGTTATATAACCTGAAAGCAAACCTGGAGGAATTAAGGAGCAAATCCAACCGGAAGGAGCTACAAGAGGTTCAATCCAGACTGAACAGGGTATCACAAGAACGATTTGGGCTGGCAGCAAAATTGGAGAGCTTCGAAAATTACCTGAAGGACACCGATCAAAAGAACCAACAAACCCAACTGCGCATCCAGCAGTTGCAGGAAACCAATGTAAAAATTGAGGAAGAGTTGACAGAAAAGGCCGACAATGCCAGAAAGGCCAGAGAGAACATTTCCAATACCGATGTTTCCTATCGAAAAGTAGCAGAAGAATTGAGTCAGGCAAGCACGGATTTCAATAACAAAAACATTGAATTCATCCGGCAACAAAATAAAGTGAGTGCGTTTCAACGGGAGCTGTCATTTCGGGAAAAACAATTGGAAGAAGCCCAAAACTCGTTGGTATCCAACCGGCGGGCACTCAATGAATCGGGCAGTGAAATTGGAGAATTGAACGATAAAATAGAACAGTTGCAAAACGAGTTGATCGGATCGTATGAACTGAGAAAAGAAAAAGAAAGCAAGCTAAGTGAGGCGGAGCAACTATTCTTTAAAGCGCGTGGCAATATCCACGAAGTAGAAGACCAGTTGCGGGGACTCGGCAAAAAAGTCCAGGACATCCAGATCCTGATCAATAACCTCAAAAATAAATTTAACGATACAAAATACCAGATCACAGCAGTCGCGGAACGACTGCACATCGAATTTGGCATTTCTATCGACGAAGGTGAAGGGCTGCACATCGACCCGGAAGAAGCTCAAAAAGAAAATCCGACAGAACTGCAGATCAAAGTAGACCGTTTAAAAGCAAGGCTCGATAATTATGGCGAAATCAACCCGATGGCGGTGGAAGCATATGACGAAATGAAAGAACGCCATGACAATATTTCTAACCAGAAAGACGATATCCTGAAAGCAAAAGATGACCTCCTTGAGACCATCAAAGAAATAGAAGAAACGGCCACAACTCAGTTTTTGGAAGCATTTGAAAAAGCGAGACTGTACTTCATCGACGTATTCCGAACCCTCTTCACAGTCGATGATAAAGCGGACTTGATTTTGTTAAATCCGGATGACCCACTCGAGAGCAAGATTGAAATCGTAGCCAAACCAAAAGGCAAACGCCCTCAGTCCATCAGTCAATTATCCGGTGGTGAAAAAACACTGACAGCCACTGCCCTGCTCTTTGCCCTGTACCTTCTCAAACCCGCCCCTTTCTGTATTTTCGATGAGGTGGATGCCCCATTGGACGACGCCAACATTGAAAAATTCAACAACATCATCCGTAAGTTTTCCAAAGAAAGCCAGTTCGTAATTGTCACCCACAACAAACAGACCATGGCAGCTGTCGACACGATCTATGGCGTTTTCATGGAAGAGCAAGGTGTTTCAGCCATGACACAGGTCGACTTTCGGAGTTTGCAGCACGAAGCGATGTTGGAGACGGTTGAAGCGTAACAAAACAATCAAGCGTTTTTCTTTAAATATTTCCTTTTCGGATTCAGTTTATTTTCATGCCTTTCGACGTATTCTTCCAAAAGAACTTGCTGGTTTTCCTCCGACATCAATAAATTTTTATCGTAAAATCCTTTAGCTGCTCTCTGCCGGTAAGCCTCGTACAGCGTAACGGCACATGCCACTGAAATATTCAAACTCTCCGCCATTCCCACCTGAGGTATATGAAAATTGCCATCGCACAAATCAATCACCTCTTTGGAAATGCCAAGCATTTCATTGCCAAAAACCAAAGCGATGGACTGGGTGAAATCCAGATCATAAATAGCTTTCGCTTCTTCATTCAAGTGTGTGCCCAAGATGGTCTGATAATGCTGACGAAGGTGAGAGAAGCAAACCCCGGCATCTGTATAAAAATGGCAATCTACCCATTTGGAGGTACCTCCTGAAGTCCTTTTTCCCACCACCAATTTTTGTTTGTCAACCAATTTGTCTTCCGTATTAAGAACATATACCTCCTTGATTCCCACTGAATCACAAGAGCGCAGAACCGCCCCCACATTATGGGAATCCCAGACATTTTCCAACACCACGGTCATGTTGGGCTGGCGGCATGCCACGACTTGTTTGAATTTTTCTAAACGGCGAGGAGTCATTATTTGAGTAGGCAAGTAGCGGAAGTAGGTAAGCAGCCAAGTAGATTAGTCAGACTGGTGTACTCGCCTACTTCCGCTACTTACCTACTCACTTATTGCTATCGCGCTGGTTGAAATTGGAAATCACGGAATTGCAGGATGTGGACAAATTTGTTTTCCAATTGATCGAAGTAATCGAGGTCTTCTCTGTGGTCTTCTGGTTGGAGCACAACCCTTTCAAATTCAAAGCGGCCATGTAGTACATCATAAGGTTCACGGTCGATGCTTTTCGGAAATTCTTTTCCGTATTGGTGGAGCATTCTACCGAAATAATTCATGGCATCATACCCTAAATAGGCTTCCTCACGGGGAATGGTTCCGTAAGTATCAAAAAATTTCCGCTTGAACTGGCGCACTCTTTCATCGGTAGGATCTATGTAAGAAGCACTGCTGACGTGCACATTTAGTTTTTGATAAAATTCATAATCGATCTGATCAAAATCAATCCACATGGGCATGCCGTAAACCACAATGTTTTCCCCTTTGGCCTGTTCGATCATCAAAGCACGTAAAACCGAATACACGAAAGATTCACTCGACCAGGAAGGAATTATAAATACGGAGGTTTCACCTTGTGAAATATATGGCACCATATCAATTTCGAATTGGTTGTCCTCATCGGTCGTCACTGCATATTCCCGAAAATAAGCACCGATACTGGTGCCTTCGATGTTTGAATTAGTCTTTTGAAAGAAAACGAATCGGTTTTTTTCTTGTGGGAGGTCTTGTGCGACCAAGGTTATATTTTCTGTGTCATAGACGGCTCTGGCATGTTTCGTGATGGCTTCGCAGTGGCTTGCCAGGGAAGGGTTAAGTTGAATATAATTGGGATTGCCGTTGGCCAGGCCCAGTTGGGCGGTATAAGGTACTGCCAAAGGAATATTGTTTTGTTTTGAAAACGGCTCCATCAAACGGACGTTATCCCTTTTGTACGGCCCGATGATCAGCTCTGCATCTTTTGCTTTGTTTTCGCTCAGCAGGCGGTTTATCTTTATTGAAGAGCCATCAGAATCCGAAACGGTCACATTCAGGCTTGCTCCGGTAGCCGCAAGGCTTTCGTAAGCCAGCCTGGCTCCGGCATAATAATGCATGGCCCAATAAGAATTAGGATCAATTTCCCCGATGGATGATTGATTGGCCAAAAACGGAAGAATAATCGATACGTCATACTGACCACCACCCCCCGCAGGTCCACCAGGGGATCCGGAATTACTTCCGGTTGTGCTCCAGGTTCCATCGGTCATGATGGGCGGATAATCCTTTTCAGAAAGTTCTGTCCATCTTACCGTATCCACTTTTTGAGACACTTCTCTTACCGTCCGCCATTCCCCAGTTTCGGGATCAAAAACTTTCGTGCCTTGCAGATCGCCAAGGTCATCTTCTGTATAAACTTTTTCTTTCTCAGAATCCCTCGCCGGCTTGAACCAACCACAAGAGGAAACCAACAGCATAGCTGCCAGCAAGAGGAAGAAAAACGAAGGCTGTGACCAGTAATTTTTCATGGTATTTAAAATTGTTGCTTCTTGATTGTTGATTGCATTGGCAGCTTCAATAAAAAACGCTACTGAAACAGTACTTGTGATGATCAATTGACAAAAGGTATAAAGTAATTCTCTCTACCTGCAATTAACCACCGACAATCAATCATTTCATTCCCATTCAATCGTTGCGGGAGGTTTGGTGCTTATGTCGTAGGCTACCCGGTTGATACCTTTTACATTATTGACTATTTCATTGGAAACCTGTGCTAAAAAGTCGTAAGGCAAACGGCTCCATTCTGCGGTCATTCCATCCGTGGAATTGACGGCTCTCAAGACAACTGGTTGTTCGTAGGTTCTTTCATCTCCCATTACCCCGACTGATTGGATCGGAAGGAGGATGGCTCCGGCCTGCCAAACTTTGTCATAAAGATCGAATTTTTTCAGACCTTCTATAAATATCGCGTCAGCTTCTTGCAAAAGTTGAACTTTCTCGGGTGTAATATCCCCCAAAATCCGGATGGCCATCCCAGGCCCTGGAAAAGGGTGACGTCCAACTATATTTTCCGGGATCTGCAATTCCCTGCCGACCCTTCGCACTTCGTCTTTGAACAACATTCGCAGTGGTTCTACGATCTTCATTTTCAAGACATCCGGCAATCCCCCAACGTTGTGGTGGGATTTGATCGTTACGGAAGGGCCATGAACCGATATTGACTCGATCACGTCCGGGTAGATAGTGCCCTGCCCCAAAAATTTTATGCCGTCCAACTTTTGTGCCTCTGTTTCAAAAACCTCAATGAAAACCCGGCCGATTATTTTGCGCTTTGTTTCGGGGTCGGATTCCCCAGCCAATTCTTTATAAAATTGTGATTTGGCATCAATACCGACCACGTTCAAGCCCATGGTTTTGTAAGATTCGAGTACCTCCGCAAATTCATTTTTGCGAAGCAAGCCATTATCCACAAAAAAACAGATGAGGCGATCACCAATGGCTCTGTGCAGCAGTTCTGCCGCAACCGTAGAGTCTACCCCGCCCGACAGGCCCATCAATACTCGCTCACCACCAATTTGTGATTTTAAATTTTCAACCGTTTCTTCTATAAAATGTGCGGGCGTCCAGTCGCCGGTACAGCCACAGATATTATTGACGAAATTTCTGAGAATCGTCATCCCATCCAATGAGTGGTAAACTTCTGGATGAAACTGAATACAATAAACAGGATGGTCGAAGGTACCTGCTTTTGCCCGGTAGGCCGCTACTTCCACGCTGTCGGTACTTGCCAGCAATTCAAAGCGTTCGGGGAGTTTGACAATCGTATCGCCATGCGACATCCATACCTGCGACCCAACGGGCACATCGTCCATAAAATGCCCATTTTCATAAATTTTACTCAAATTGGCTTTCCCGTATTCTCGCTTTTCTGAGCGCTGGACGGTTCCTCCAAAATGATCGGCGATCAGTTGTGCCCCGTAACAGATGCCCAGAACAGGCCGCTGACCAACCACTTGCTGCAAATCAAGTTGGAGAGCATTTTCTTCTTTTACTGAAAAAGGGCTTCCGGAAAGTATTATACCTTTTATGGTGTCATCCAGATCAGGTACTTTATTGTAAGGAACAATTTCACAATAGGTATTTAGCTCTCTTACCCGGCGGGCTATGAGCTGTGTGTACTGTGAGCCAAAGTCAAGGATCAATATTTTCTCAGTCATGCGGGCAAATATAGCGCTATTGGTAAAATTCAGCAGCAAGCGGTCACAAAGACTTTTCCACGATTCTATTACATTTGCCCACTCAATCCATCATCCCGAATTCTTTCATGCCAAATGCCACTCTTAATATCACAGTTTTGGTCAGACCTGTCGAACAGGAAGGCAAGAGTGAATATTATATCCGGCCTCTTTTTCTTGAACATCCCGTCACGATCAATCGTCGCTATGCTAAGGCGGCATCCCTTTTTAAAGAAGAAGTAAAAAGACGCTTCAACGGTTATGTTTTGAGTCGGTCGAGCATGGACAATTTGTTCTGGTATAAATTTTCACCGGAAGTCAAATTAGAAGATTTTCATTTTGAGTTCAGTATCGGGACAAACTTTCTCAGAGGCCGTTTTCATGTGGCCACTTTTTTCCACCAAGATCATTTTTTTGGATTGTTGCCCAATTTTGGAAACTTCCTTTTCATGGTGCCTAAAAATGAAGATGGGCACTATGAACTAAAAGAGACGACGCTCAAGATCGTTCAAAAACTAACGAAACAGTACAAAAAGAACCTTGGTGACCAATTCCACACAGAAGGTATTTACTCAAATAAAAAAGAATTCATTACGGTGATCCAGATGGAAGTTCCGGTAAAGGAATCCAAATTTGAATTCGAGCGCACAGGAGAGCAGAACCTTTTTGCGATGGTACAGCAGGATGTTTATTTTGATGGAGGAGAAGAAGTGGAAAAGGTAAGCAACGAGCTGACCAACAAATACCCGGATAGTCTCACACGTGCCTTTTACCAGGAAGGTCTGGTTGATCAATTGTCCACCGTTTTATTTAAAAATGACAATGTTCCGATCACACTGGTAGGGAGGGAAGGCACCGGCCGTCACACTGTTTTGGACGAAGTAGTCTTTCAATACATGGAGAGCAGGAAGGATTTGGAAGACCAATGGAAACGCCATTATGTATGGCACATCAACCCCAACCGGATCATTGCCGGCATGAGCATAGTCGGGCATTGGGAAAAACGATTCGAAGCAATACTCGAATACGTCATCAGACCAGGTGCGAGGGAAAATTTTCCGGATATTATCATTATTGACAACCCGGTCGCACTCTTGAGGATTGGCAAATCAGCTTCCGGTTCCCTGGCCCTCAGCAATGTCCTGAAACCTTATTTGGAAAAACGCCAACTACAGTTGGTACTCATAGCGACCCAGGAAGAATGGAAGATCATTCAGGAATCCGACCGTGGTTTTAGTGATCTGTTTCAGGTTATCCGCATGCAGGAGCCGGTTGTTTCAACCGCTATTAAAATCGTATTGGAAAACCGTCGACGCCTGGAAGTTGAGCACGAATGCAACATCACCGTGCCGGCCATCAGTCAGTTGTTTACTATCCAGCGCAATTTTTTGAAAAACAAAGCGCTGCCGGGCAGCGTGATGAAGCTGATGACCCAGCTGGCCACCAAGTATGCCCGCAAAAAAATAGATGCACCGGAGGTCAGGGAAGAATTCAAGGCATTTAGCGGATTGCAAGAACGCATTTTTGATGAGCAGATCAAACTGGAACAAAATGAGATCCGGGACATGCTCGCACGTGAATTAGTAGGACAGCCAAAAGCGGTTGAAGTTTTGGCCGATGCCATTCATCTCATCAAGGCCAAACTCACCAACAGAACCAAGCCGCTTGCCTCCTTCCTGTTCATCGGACCAACCGGTGTTGGAAAAACACATGCTGCTAAATTACTGAGCAAGAGCCTTTTAGGAAACGAACGCCAACTGATTCGTTTTGACATGAACGAATACATTGATGCCGGTGCAGTCCACCGTCTGATTGGAGATATCAACAACCCTGAAGGACAACTGACGGGCAAGGTTCGTTACCAGCCATTTGGTGTAGTTCTGTTGGATGAAATTGAAAAAGCACATTCCAAAATTCACGACCTGCTGCTGCAAATGCTCGACGATGCCCGGTTGACCGACAGCCTGGGCCGAACGGTAGATTTTTCAAATACCGTGATCATCATGACTTCCAATCTGGGCGCGAGGGAAGCAGCCAACCAGCTCGGATTTGACACGGGGAAAAGAGACGATGGAGCCGTTTACCGAAAGGCAGTTGAAAACTTTTTCCGTCCTGAAATGGTCAACCGGATCGAACAGATCGTCGTTTTCAATCCTTTAGATTTTGCCCAAATCCAGCGCATTGCTCAACTACAGATTAAAGAACTGCTAAAACGAGACGGTTTTGTAAGGCGCACCACCATCGTAAATGTTTCTCCGGAAGCTTTGAAGTGGGTAGCCAAACGCGGGTTTGACATTCGCATGGGGGGGCGGGCTCTCAAACGACAGATTGAAAAAGACCTGACCTTGCTTTCGGCGAAACAGTTGATCAAAACGACTTCGGAAATGCCCGTCATACTGGATATAGTTTTTGAAAATGACCAGTTGACCCCGCTCATTAACCCGCTTGAATTTTGCGAGCCCATCAGTGGCAGTTGGCTTCCGGAACTGCCGGAAGAAGACAACATCGGGTTGTTTTTCTTCCAGCTCCTGAAGCGGGTGAAAAAAGTAGAAGATCGGACCAGCCAAAGCCGGCAATCAGATTTCGACACCGTGGTGGATCAATCCCAATGGCAACACTTCAGCTTCAAAGAACGGGTCGTGCAGCTGAAAGAAGACATCAACCTTAAACAACTTGAGTCCCGCCAGCGCAAACGAACCATGTCACCGGTGATTCCTTTCCGACTCAAAAGAATCTTCCATGATTGGGAGTCCAGCAAAGCGAGGAAAGAAGCACTGCGCGATAAATTCTTCCAAATCGAAGCACTCCACGAACTAAGGGAAGAATACCGCCACGGAAGCCCTTTGTTCAGCAGCGCCCAGACTGATTACCTGATAAGCCACGTAGATGTCGTATTTCTGGAAATCATGTTGCGCGGATTTACATTCGGACATACGGAAAAAGTGACCCTTTATTTCAAATCAGGGGTGACCCATTCCGGAGATGAAGAAATCAAATTTTTGAAAGAGAAATACCTGGCGCTCTTTGAAAACATGGATCTTTCCATCCAAACTAAACGAGACGATCATTTTATCACCGTTGAAGGCTACAACCTCCGCAATTTACTGCACAATGAAATCGGCATCCATTTATTCTACGTAGCACATAACCTCCCCATTCCCATCATGGTCAGCATGAAAACGGAGAGTGTAGACACCGAGAAAAAATCAATGAAAGTAATCCGGGTTTATGACGGCAACGACACAGTGACTGACCTCCGTACCGGTTATTCAAATGCTATGAACATGACGGCCGATGAATTGAAACTGCTTTTATTTGGAGGACTAAACCGCATGTAGGATAAAAAATACAACTATGAAATTTTCGGAAAGAATTGGTGCAAAAAAGCCTAAATTTATTCAAATCGAAGGAATAGATCGAGAGTTGAAAAACAGAATCTGGAATATAATGAATGACCAATTTCTAACCCGGCTGCGTGGATTGGCATCATATAAACGGTACAAGCAGTTTTCTTATGATTTTCAAGATACCATTTTAAAAATTGAGGCCAAACATTTATCAGAAACACAATTAACTGATCTGATCAAAAACAGTCTCTTTGACAAACAATGGTGGGTTGCATACGATATATTGGAATTTATATTAGATCAAATTAAAAATTTTCAAATTATTGATGGCGAGCTATTCAAATCAAAAGTTAACAAAGTATTAGAAGAAGAAAACGCTGGTTATCGGATCATCAATGATCTTTTGGTGCCAATCTCGAATGAAGTTGAAATAAACGAAATCGAAAACACTATTGAGGTCACGGGAAAATATTCTGGACTAAAGGGAGCCAATTTTCACCTTTCCCAATCACTGTTGTTGATGTCCCGAAAAGCAGACCCTGACTACAGAAACTCGATAAAAGAATCAATCACTGCGGTAGAATCTACCTGCCGTATTCTCACAAATGAAAGCACTTTAGGAAAAGCCATTAAGAAATTGGAGTCCAAAGGTGTCTCTATAAATAAAGAGTTAGAAAAGGGTCTGGAAAAACTATATTCGTACACCAACAATAAAACGGATGGAATCCGCCATGCAATAATCGATCAAGTAGGCGAACCAGATTTTGAAGATGCAAAGTTCATGCTGGTAAGCTGCAGTGCGTTCATCAACTATTTAATTGGAAAAGCCAATAAAGCAGGTATTTCATTTAATAATGAGTAACAAAAAAAACCTTCTGTTTTTGATACTGTTTATTTAGACAAAATCTACATTTGCAACCATTTTAAAAAAATGACCTAAAAGCTGAACGCCTTTAGCGATTCTCTAACGGCTTACAGCCCTGACCTATGGCAACCGTAAAATTTACTTTTGAAGATACTTCCATCGAACCGAAAACGGTGGAAAACGTAGAATCCGACCAGTCCATCCTGGACATTGCCGAAGACAATGACGTCCACCTCAACCACAACTGTGGCGGGGTATGTGCCTGTAGCACATGTCACGTCTACATTGAAAAAGGGGATGACTACCTTGAAGAAATTTCGGACAAGGAAGAAGACTTCATCGACCGGGCGATCAACCCCAGGTTAGAATCAAGGCTTGGCTGCCAATGCATCATCCTCGAAGACGACGCAGTCATCGAAGTACAGATTCCAGATCAATCAAAAATTATCGGACACGAACATTAATTTTGGTAGCGGAAAGTTGGCACAGGGAAAATGGACTTTCCTTCTTCCACCTTCCCCTACTCTCTACCAAATCAACTATGGCATTCGAAGACTTTGACAACCTACCCATCAACTGGCCTGACCATGAGGACATAGCCATGAAACTCTACGAACGTTTTGGCGAGGATTTTAATGAAAGTAAAATCTACCGCATTCGTTTCACGGAATTAATCGAATGGGTGTTGGAAATTCCTAATTTTGAAGGGAAAAGAGAAGATTGCAACGAAGGGCACCTGGAGCAAATTCAGGCGAAGTGGGTATATGAATGGAGAGACAACAACAAGTGATTCAATTAAAATAAAAATTAAAATGAAATAGCAGGCAAGCCGCCTGTTCATTTAGATTTTTGTTTTCATCCTAATTTTAGTTGGAACATAATTTAACCAGACAGGAAGAGCGGGAATTTTCCCATTCCGGCAATGTTCTGCGGGATTTTCGCAACATTCATACATTTATTTTTGATGTGGATGGCGTTTTGACCAATGGGGAATTGTTAATCACGGAGAAAGGTGAATTATTGCGCAAAATGAATGTCCGGGACGGCTATGCCATGAAACGGGCATTACAAAAAAATTTCCGCATTATTATCATCACCGGAGGAAGTTCAAAAGGGACCATCGACAGGCTGGAAGCATTGGGAATAAAAGACGTTATCTCGGGTGCTCAAAACAAATTAAAATTTTACGAACAACTCGTTGACATGTACAACTTAGAAGAAGAAGGAATTTTGTACATGGGCGATGATATTCCTGATTACGAAGTCATGCGCCGGGTTGGTCTCGCCTGTTGCCCATTTGATGCCGTTCCCGAAATTATGTCCATCAGTAAATATATATCTCCACTCAAAGGTGGTGAAGGGTGCGTACGAGATGTTATCGAAAAAGTCTTAAAATTGAAAAAGTCCTGGTTTCACAGACATTAGAAATTGACCAATGCTCGGTATTTTCCGGCTTCCTAATTTAATCATTGTTGCTGCTACCCAATACTTACTGCATTATTTGGTATTGATGCCCGCATTAAATAGTGCCGGTCTATCTCCTTCCTTGAATCTCTTCCATTTTTCTTTGTTGGTTTTTACAACGGTCTTGATTGCGGCAGGGGGATATGTAATTAATGATATCATTGATTATAAAACGGATTTAATCAATAAGCCAGAGAAAGTATTTATTGGCAATGTTATTTCGCCTTTTTCTGCCACTCTTATTTACGGATTACTGACCACGTTGGGAACGGCAATTGCACTCTATTTAGCAGACCATGTAAATAATTATTGGCTGTTTTTTATTTACCCGGCCATGGTCATATTACTTTTCTTTTATTCTGTTTTTTTTAAGAAAATGCCAATTATTGGCAACGTCGTCGTCAGCTTTTTTTGTGCAGGAGTCGCCGGGGTTGTATTATTTTCTGAAAGAAAAGCTTTTGCCACTATTTTGGACACACAACCTGAATTGGGCCAGACCATAAAAACATTATTTTATGGTTATATTATTTTTGCTTTCATTACCACTCTGTTGCGAGAAGTAATAAAAGACATGGAAGATGTAGCTGGGGATGAACTTACGGGTTTAAAAACACTGCCAATTACATTTGGTATGAAGACCGCCAGGCATTTTTCTTTATCTATTTCCTTTGTTTTACTTATTGGAGTTTTTGTCAGTAACGTTTGGTTATCCAAACAACATGAATGGCTGGGGGTTATATTTTCTTTTGCTTTTTTAATATCTCCGATGCTTTACGTTTCTTATTTAATTATAGAATCAAAGCACAAACAACATTTTACAACCCTCAGCAAGTGGATGAAACTGATCATGCTGGCAGGTTTAATTTTATTGATCGTCATATGGAAATCCTGAACAAAAAAATAATCTTAGCATCTAAATCACCTCGTCGCAAACAGCTGCTTGAACAGGCCGGATTTAATATTGAAATAAAAACCAAAGAAGTAGAGGAAAATTATCCACCTGGTTTACCTATCGACAAGGTAGCTGAATATTTGGCAGAAAAAAAAGCAATGGCCTGTGCTGATTTTCTTGCAACTGAAAATGACATCTTATTGGCAGCAGACAGTGTGGTTATTCTCAGCGACAAAATATATGGTAAACCGAAAGACTACCAAGATGCTTTTAACATCATCGCAGAACTATCCGGAAACATGCATCAGGTAATTACTGGTGTGTGCTTGTTGTCAAAAACTAAAAAGAAAGTATTTCGTGGCATTTCAAATGTATTCTTTCAGCCAATTAGTGATGATGAAATAAATTATTACATAGAAAACTACAAGCCATATGACAAAGCAGGAGCTTATGCCATTCAGGAATGGATCGGTCTGTGTAAAATATCCAAAATTGAGGGAACCTATTCAAATATCATGGGCCTGCCCATGGAAGATGTTTATCGGGAATTAAATCTGTTTTGATGGAAAATAAATCTGACACATCAATTATTAATATTGTCCATCAAATATACCCCTTCATTTTATAGGCCAGCATCCCTGCCCATTCCTTGATTAATAATTGCCAATGAGAAAATCTGTATGGATTCGGCAAGAGAAAACTACCGATTTGCCAATTGTCTTCTACCGTTAAAAAATCAACGCTGTAAGGAGTGTACGAAACACCAGCTTTATCAAAACAAGCTTTGGCCCTTCGCATGTGCCATGCAGAAGTTATCAGCAAATAATTGCCCCTGATATTCGCAGCTTCAAGTATCTCTTTAGAATAAATTGCGTTTTCATAAGTATTCCGTGATTTTGTGTCTACTAAAATATCCTCTTCGGGCACGCCCATTTTCATTAAGTATTCTTTCATACTTTCCGCTTCGAGATAAGTTCTATCCAATAATTTGCCTGACCCACCTGTCAATAAAAGTTTTTCAACTTTTCCTGTTTGATACAATTCATAAGCATTAAAAAAGCGGTTGCCACTTTTGTTAAAATTCTGTCGGTCATGCCTCGGTAAAATGCTGTTATTCGAATACCCGCCCAGTAAAATACCCACTTTATAAGGACGCACAATCTGATCAGCGGTGATGGTTTTGCTTTCCCACAATTTAACTACCTGATTAAATATAATATGATTGCCAAAAAAATAAATCATAATAATAGCGGCCAGCAATGCTTTCTTTTTTCGAGATCTGCTTTTTGAAAAAAGTGCAAACAATAACAATCCCACTACCCATAAAAATGGTTGGATCAGGAAAGAGAGTATTTTTGATAAAATAAAAAACATAAAAAATGAAGTGCTAAAAGGCAAAATTTATAAAATCCAGATTTAAAAAAACGGTGGAGGTTCCGGATGCATCATCATCTCAATAAAATCAGAAAAAATGCCATCGCCTACAGCAATTGTAAACCACAAACCGAACAAAGCCCCGTATAAGTGAGCCGAATGGTTGACCCTGCCCTGTCGGTTTTTATCCGCCCATGTAGAATACAAAATATAGCCAATCCCGATCAAGAAACCCGGCAGCGGAGGAAAAAGAAACCATTGCCACGGATAAAAAAGGACATAGGCCATCAAGACACCTGCAACCGCTCCGGAAGCACCTACACTGGCAAATACTTCGTTGTCTTTATGCTGAAAAAAAGTAGGCAGGTCGGCAAAAACACCGGAAAGAAAAAACAGTAGTATGAAATAAATACTACCTGACTCACCAAACAATGCCATAAATCTATTTTCTACCACTGTTCCCAACTGCCAAAAAACAAATAGATTAATGAACAGGTGCGTATAATCCCCGTGGACAAACATGGAAGTAACCCAGCGGAAATATTCATTTTCCCTTACTTCGGCGTATGGATAGTGTTTTAATTTGTGAAACAAAGCTGGTTTTTCAAACGCCTGGTAAGATACAAAACCAATGACGATGCAAAGGACGATGGTGATGGACATATTAGTTTTGAGTTATTGAGTTATTGAGTTATTGAGTTATTAATAGGTTTCATAAATCGTAAATCAATCATTCATTATGATAAGGTTCTCCCCTTAAAATGCTCATGGCCCGAAACAATTGTTCTAAAAAAAACAGCCGGATCATCTGATGGGAAAAAGTCATTTTTGATAAAGTTATTTTATGGTCGGCGCGCTGGTAGATGTTTTCAGAAAAACCGTACGCCCCGCCAATCAGAAAAATTAATCTCCTGTTGCCCAGTTGTAATTTATTTTCCATGAATTTAGAAAACTGTACAGACGAATATTCTTTGCCCTGTTCATCCAGTAAAACTAAATAATCTGAAGAGATAACTTTTTTTAAAACTGCTTCCCCTTCTTTTATTTTTAATTGATCTGCTGGTAATTTATTACCTTTTTTTACATCAGGAATCAAAATGGAATCAAATGAAAGGTATCGCTCTAATCTTTTTTGATACAGCTGCATCCCTTGTTCCAGGTAAGGGAAAGACGTCTTGCCTATAAACCAAAGTTGAACTTTCATTTAGTACTCGTATGAAAGGAAAACAGACCACCTATGAATTCTATTTCCCTTTGAGATTTATTTTGCTAAAGTATGTAAGGATTTGAAGGCAGATCCGATGTGTTCGATAATATCGCTCGCCAGCATTGCCTCCTGTCCACACTGCGTGGCTGCCAAATCTCCGGCCAGCCCGTGCAAATAAACGCCAATTTTAGCAGCTTCAAAAGAAGAATATCCTTGTGCCAGCAGCCCGGTGATGATCCCCGTCAGAACATCACCACTGCCACCGGTTGCCATACCTGGGTTGCCGGTACTGTTAAAGAAACAATTGCCATCCGGACAGGCAATCGCAGAGTGGGCTCCTTTCAGAATGATATAGATCCCCAACGATTGGGCTTTATTCCTTTGAAGTTCGTTGCGTTCAAAATCGTTTTCGGAATTACCAAAAAGCCTTGTAAATTCTTTTGGGTGTGGAGTCAAAATAGAATGCCTGGGAATCTTTTTCAGCCATGATTTATTTGCTGCAAGGATATTCAACGCATCTGCATCCAAAACTACCGGACGATCATAAGCTACCAACAACTCCCATAAAGCCTTGGCAGTCAATTCATTGGTCGAAATTCCCGGACCAATGCCAACTGCATTGTAGTTACTAAGATCCTTGGGAATCTCTGAAATCAAAAGTTCATTTTTATCCGATAAGACCATGGCCTCGGGAGTGCTGACCTGAAGAATCGGATAAGCGCAAGCCGGTGCATGGACGGTAAGCAGGCCGGCCCCGCTTTTCATAATGGCTTTCGCTGCAAGAGTTGCCGCCCCAACTTTGCCGTGACTTCCAGCCAACAATAACGCATGACCATAGGTGCCTTTATGGCTATACTTTGTGCGTGACTTGATGAAAGGAGTTACAGCTTCTGAATCACTGAAATGGTAATTTGTGTCTTCTCTTCCAATAAACGTCTTATGCAGGCCGATGCTTTCGCATGACCACTCTCCTACCCGGTCTACATTTTCAGGAAATAAAAAACCAAGTTTGGGCATTTCAAAAGAAAAAGAATAATCTGCTTTGATGGAAATACCTTTTGTAGGTCGATCAGCAAACATTCCCGAAGGTACATCTACGGCAACCCTGGTCGCTTGCTGCGAATTTAAATGCCGGATAAACTCGGCCCAATATCCCTCGACAGGTCGACTAAGCCCTGAACCAAAAATTGCGTCGATGACGATGGTGCCGGAATCAATCGCATAAAATGAATCCCCTGGCTCTATTCGAACCAGTGGGCAGCATCTTTTTTTCAGCAACCGGTCTAAATTGTGCTGGCAGTCGGTGCTTCGACTCCGGCCAATGCCCAGGGTAAATGCTTTTACGGAATAGTGATCCTGACTAAGCAACCTGGCAATCGCCAATCCATCTCCTCCGTTGTTGCCGGGACCACAGTAAACCTGCACCGCCCTTTTTCGATCCGGAAATTGTTTGACAAACCACTTGACGAAGGTGACCGATGCCCGTTCCATAAGGTCTATGGATGCGATGGGTTCATGCTCAATGGTGTATTGGTCGAGCGATCGAATTTGTTGGACATTGAAGATCTTCATCGGATGGTAAATGTAAGAGAAAAGGAGAATTTTTCCCGCGCCTTCCAATCAGGAAGCAAAAGTTATTCAATGTTTAACTTACCGGCTACATCTCCCTAAGAAAAGGCTGGGCAAAGAAAGTCTTTAAAACAAGAAAAGGATTAGTTTTGTAAATGCTTATGATCAAATTTATTGTACGTCAATTAAAAACTTTAGCAAAATTTGTGTTTCGGCCGCATGCAGGTGCTTTGTGCGTTTGCCGTTTCAATTAAATAATCTGAGTACGGACAAAAAATTTATCTTGACAAACATTACATATGCATCCTCCCCTGCCCCCGTCCATAGATGGACAAGGAGGAATATAATTTTGCACTGTAAGCAGGTGGTCAAAAAAAATGACACTTTTTCTTTGCCTGAAAAAGAGTTTTGAGACATGGAAATCAAACATTTGTCCAAATAAAAGTGTCATTTTTAGTGCCCCTTATTTTTGTCCAAGCATTTATTTAACCAAAAAAAAAAATAAAAATGCGCTATTCACTCTTACTAACTCTTTTTGTCTTTTTTTCAACAAACTCCATCGATGCTTGCCCACAAAATGGATTAACTATTTACTCGCAAGAAGAAATTGATAGTTTTTCCATAAAATATCAAGGATGTACCGCAATTGAAGGCAACATATATATCCGGGACAGGAAGGGAAACATATCAAATCTCGCTGGTTTGTCCGCCTTGACTTCCATTGAAGGAGACCTGACGATTTTTGCGATTGATTCCTTAAAAAATTTATCCGGATTAGAGAACCTTACCCATATTGGTGGAAATTTAGGAATTAAGCGATGTTCGTCATTGGTGGATTTATCGGCCCTGGAAAAAATCACAACGGTCCATAATAATATGTCGGTTTCCGAAAATCCCCAATTGAAAGATTTAACAGGATTACACAATATAACTTCTGTCAAGGGAAATTTATCGATTGGCAATAATAACATTCTGGAAAGCCTTTCAGCCTTGAGCAAACTCAAAACCATCGGTGGAAAGCTCGTCATCCACAACAATAATTATTTAACCAATCTAATGGGTTTAAATAGTGTTAATTATATTGGTGACCTCGTGCATATTGGAATTAATGATTCATTGAACAGTGTCGCTGAATTGAACCGCGTCGACACGATCAAGGGAGGCCTCCAATTCTGGAACAACTCCTCGTTAAAAATCATATCAGGTTTCGACAGCCTTGAATTTGTTGGAGGCCACCTCAAATTTTTTGGGAAGCATATTTTGACAAACATACCTGGATTGACGAACCTGACCCACGTCGGAGGCAATCTGGAAATATTTAAAAATGAAAACTTAACGGATATTTCGGGGTTGAAGAACCTCTCTTCCATTGGAGGTAAATTGGTTTTTTATCAAAATCATTCCATAAAAGATTTATCAGGAATTAGTGGCATTACGACCATCGGAGAAAGTATTTCGGTCAATAGCAACGAAGGTTTGGTAAGCTTGTCCGGCATGGAAAATATTACCTCGATCGGAGATTATATTAAAATTTATGACAATAAAATCTTGTCCAGTATTGAAGGGATTAAAAACATCTCACCCGATAATTTTAAATCATATAATAAGTGGGTAAAGGATATTGAAATATTTGACAACCCCAACCTTTCGGATTGTGAAATAGAAAATGTTTGCAGTTTTTTTAAACTGCCCTCTAACAGTATTAAAGTACAAAACAATGCCCAGGGATGTAATAACAAAGGAGAAATTTTAGCCGGCTGTAAATAAAATTAGTTGCATCGGAAAAACGGACCAGCCAACGGGCCCTTAACAGACGACCGCCTGTTTTCTTGCCTAATTAGAAATCATTATTACCTTTGGCAAATACCGCTTATATGGAAAAAAACAATGAATCCGAAGTTGTTTTAATTCCATATACCCTACTGCCACTTTTACCGAATTGACCAATCACATCAATTAAAATCGAAAGATCAATGAATGCGAAAACGCCTAAATTAACATTCCGCGAAAAAATAGGATATGGACTTGGGGATACGGCTTGCCATTTTGCCTGGGACATGGCCGGGATGTTTCTCTTTTTTTATTTCACGGATGTATACGGCATTTCAGCTGCAATGGCCGGAACCATTATGTTGGTAGCGCGCGTATGGGATGCTATTTCCGACCCACTGATCGGGATCATCTCCGACCGCACACAAACCAAATACGGAAAATTCAGGCCTTATATGATCTGGTTTGCCATTCCGATGGGCATTTCGCTGGTGTTGTTATTTACTACTCCAGATTTTGAAGAAACCGGAAAAATAATTTATGCGATCGCAATGTATTTGTTGCTCAGCACGACCTTCACGGCGGTCAATCTTCCTTACTCTGCGCTGTCGGGTGTGATGACCGCAGATTCCGCCGAACGGACCGAACTGAACCAATACCGTTTTTTTCTTGGATTTATCGGGATGTTCATTGTCAGCTTCACCATGGTTTTCAAAAACAACCTGATCATGGATGATGTATTGCAATATGCGCAAAGCGTAAACCTTCCGCAAGAAGCACTGGTGTTCATTCAGGAGCATAATTGGGGCGAGGCCCGTTTGCTTGATACTTCCGGCGGACTTGCAGACATCATCGTACAGAATGAGCGCAGGGCTTTTCAATTTATCGCAATCGTTCTGGCTGTCATCGGAACCATCTTGCTTTTCATTTCTTTTTCATTGACCAAAGAACGCATTCAGCCACCAGCAGAACAAGAGTCCAATTTGGTGGAAGACCTCAAAAATGTCGTCGGTGTTCAGGCATGGTTGATCCTGTTTATTTTAGGGATCATCACTTTTGTTCTGATCAACATCCAGGGGGCTGTTATCAATCAATATTTCAAATATTATGTCGGCAACGAAAACGACGCCACGATCTTATATACAGCGACAACTGTTTCACTCATCGTCGGTGTGCTGTTTGCGATCCCGCTGACCAAAAAGTTTGAAAAACGAACTGTTTACCTGGCTTGCTCTGCCGTTTCCGGTTTATTGACCATCGCATTATATCTGCCCGGTAAGGATGATTTTTACATGCTGCATATTATAAATATTCTTTCCAAATTGGCCATTGCTCCGACCATCCCCTTATTGTGGGCAATGATCGCTGATACTGCTGATTTTTCCGAATGGAAAAACCACCGCCGGGCAACTGGCTTATTTTTCTCGGCCACGACTTTTGCTCAAAAAATAGGGGGTGGCGTTGCTGTCGGGCTTGCAGGATGGCTCTTGACCATGGCCAATTATGACGGTGCTGCCATCCAACAAACGGATGAATCCATCTTAGCTATTAAATTGTCTTTTTCAGTTATTCCCGGCACTTTGTACTTGCTGACTGCCGTCTTACTTTTCTGGTATAAACTGGATGATCAAACGGTAGAAAAAATTAAACTGGAATTAACCGAACGAAGGGCTGGAGAATTGCAAAATTGATATTTTTTGAAATTGGAAATTAGGAAATATTTGATGAGAGCTTCCGGATGTTTTTTAATTTCCAATTTCAAAAAAAGCTTCATTGTTGTAAACTCATCAATTTCTTTAGCAATCGAATTAATTTCAAATTCAAGGATTTACCGGCATTAAAAAAAATGCCGTTGATCGAAATCCAATCTTCTTCCCGTTTTATTTCTTTTAATTTTTTATAATAAACCCGTTGTTTTTCTTCCAGTGACATTTTCCAGAACAGTCCTTCCTGGGTCATGGCAAAGCCTTCTTTACAATTGCCAAGAATGGACAGGTCACAGATAAAAAAGAGCTTGTCACCTTTTTTAGGAAGGAGAAAGGAATCGGCAGCGTTTTTTAATTTTTTTGGAGGCATGGAAACAAAATTAGTGAAAACAGATTCATCAACATTTTCAAAATCGAGATAATCAAAGATCAATTCCCCCCTATTCATTTTGTCTTTTTTCACCCCCTGGTGCTTTAAAATAGCCTCCGGATAAATAGTTTCATTTAGATCCTCACAATAACGAATGATAAAGTAGTCAATTAATTCCTCGAAAGACTGGTTCAACAATTCTTTCTTTTCCTTTTCCACCTGTTTTTTGTCCCCGGAGAACTCACGGATGTACTCTGCCAATTGCTGGATTCGGTAGTCGGCACTGGTCCGGAAATCACTTTTAAAAAACCGGTCGATATAGGCACCGTGGAACTTAGGATGGTGTTCTTCTTTCAGCCGTTTTTCAAAGAACAAACTGAACCGGTCCGCGACTTCCTGTTCAAGCCCTTCCTGAAAGGTTTGATCAAAAACATTGTTTGTGGCCGCAGGTTCTTTTTCCGTTTTTATCGAAAATGAAGTGCCGCATCCTACACAGGCCAGCGCATTCATGTCGTTTTCAGTCTGGCAGTTAGGGCAAATAAAAGTTTCTTCGATGACGGGAGTACCGCAATTGGGACAAAAACGGTCGGAGATAGCTAATTCGGAATGGCATTTTCGACAGGTGGACATGGAGTCAATAATTAAGTATTGGGGTGTTGAGGTATTACAATTTAAGGGTGAAAATAGTTTTTAACACAAATAAATAAAAACGTAAACATAGAAATGTATTTATCGTGAACCCTCGTACCCAAACTATGTTCTAAATCGTGAAATGCTAATCCTCAAATTCCACATTACCCGATACCTACATTTCTTTTTATGCAAACGAAGCAACAACCTAATATACATAGTGAGTACGATCATAATTTTGCTTTCCACCCCTGGAATGTCATGTTGATGTTGTCGCTCCTCGCCATTGGAGGTCTTTTTCTGGCCATCGCTGTCGCCTTCATCTACAACAGGATCGAGCAGGGTGTCGAACCTATTCAGATCCCCTGGCTTTTCGGTTTTAATACGCTGATCCTGCTGGCCAGTAGCTGGACAATGATACGTGCGAAAAACGCCTATTTAGCCGATGACACAAAGGGATATCAGCAGGAATTGATCTACACCATCGGCCTGACTCTTTTGTTTTTGGTGATGCAGATCATAGCGTGGAACCAACTCTTTAGCCAGGACATTTTCCTTGATCCAAGTAATAATGGC
>JBCBRY010000088.1:0-36606 GCA_039819485.1 Bacteroidota bacterium
GCACATGGGGATAATGCGGTCGCCATGTTTTTGGGAAACCCGAACGCCCACAATTTTGGCAACCAATTGTTTTTGCGGCCATTTGCACGAGCATTGAAAACAAAAAACAGGTACAGTGCTTCTTCGGTAGATCAATTGCCCCACCATGTGGCTGCGCAATTTATGCTGGGTCACACTTTGTTAAATCCGGTACCTGATTTAGACCGCACGGAATATTTATTGATTATCGGTGGCAACCCACTGGTATCGAACGGCAGTATGATGACGTCGCCGGACATAGGTAAAAGATTGAGGGGAATTCAGCAAAGGGGCGGCAAAATAGTGGTCATTGACCCACGTAAAACCGAGACTGCAAAAAAAGCAGACGAGCATTTATTCATAAATCCGGAAACAGATGCCGTTCTGCTTTTATCGATGGTGCATATTTTAATAACGGAAAATAAAATACAATTAAATCATTTTGAAAACAGTATTTCCGGTTTAGAAGAAATAAAAAATATCATCGGAAAATATACACCCGAAAAAGCAGAAAAAATTACGGGGATTCAAGCAGCGAAAATTCGTTCCCTCACGCAGGAAATGGCTGCTGCGGACAAGGCCGTTTTGTACAGCCGCATGGGGGCCTCTACGCAGACTTTCGGTGGGTTGTGCCTTTGGCTTACCAATGTGTTTAATATTTTAAACGGCAATTTTGACCGGGAAGGAGGAATGATGTTTTCCATGCCTGCATTTGATCCGGTTTTGATTAATCCGAAAAAAGGTAAACCGGAGTGGAAGGAAATTCCAGTTACCCGCGTACGAAAATTACCTAAGCATTATGGTGAATTTCCGGTTGCCACCTTAGCGGATGAAATTGAAACAGAAGGAGAAGGCCAAGTAAAAGGATTGGTTTGCATTGCGGGCAATCCCGTTCTTTCGACACCAAATGGGAAGCGATTGGAAAAAGCCATCCAATCACTTGATTTCATGGTATGTTCGGACATTTACATCACCGAGACCAGTCGGCATGCGGATATTATTTTTCCGGCTTCCAGCGGCCTGGAGATTGCGCAGTTCGATGTGGCATTTAATAATTTGGCCATCAGAAATACGGTGAAGTATTCACCTCCATTATTTCCAAAAAAAGGAGAAGTAAAAGATGACTGGGAAATTTTAGCCGAACTCACCGCCCGATTAAAAGGCCAGCAACGAAATAGTCAAACTCCGGAAATGATGCTCGATTTTGCTTTGCAGATGGGGACTTATGGAAAGGAAGGACTGTCATTGGAAAAATTAAAAGAACACCCCCACGGAATTGATTTAGGAGCGTTAAAAACCTGTCTAAAAAAACGGTTGCAGACAAACGATGAAAAAATAAGGTTGGCACCAAAATTATTTTTGGATGATTTAAAAAGGTTGGATCAATATTTCTTTGGGTATAGTCGTCAAGAAGCATATCCGTTCAAAATGATTGGTCGCCGGTTATTGCGGCAGCACAATACCTGGACGCAGAATTCACATCGGTTGTCCAAGGGACGCAATGAATGCACCTTATTAATCAACAGGGTAGATGCCGAAAAAATCGGTATCAAAAGCGGAGAATTGATTTCGGTAAAATCCCGCGTCGGGAAAATAAAAGTTGAAGCAGAGACAACCGATGAGATCATGCCCGGTGTTGTGTGCCTGCCACAAGGTTTTGGCTCCAGTAAAAATGCCAGGATGAAAATAGCTGCCGCGCAAAACACCGTCAGCATCAATGATTTGACCGATGAATTCAGAGTGGATGAATTGACGGGGAACGCTGCGTTGAACGGGGTAGGGGTATACGTTGAAAAAATAACGTAACTCGGATTGCTGATCCGTGATAACAACATTGCCCGTTAAAAAAATATCGTAACTCGGATTGTTAATCCGTAATAACAGCATTGCCCGTCGAAAAAATAACGTAACTCGGATTGCTAATCCGTGATAACAGCATTGCCCGTCGAAAAAATAACGTAACTCGGATTGTCAATCCGTGATAACTACATTGCTCGGAGTAACAACCCGAGTCACAAAATAAATATCATGAAAGCACTCGTATTAACTGAACTAAAGCAACCCCTCGAATACCAGGATTTTCCCGATCCGGAAATGAGGGAAGACTACGTCATCGTCAATTTAAAAGCCGCCGCATTAAATCGGCGCGACTGGTGGATTACCCAGGGCATGTATGCCAATATCCGGTTGAATTCTATTTTGGGCTCAGATGGGTGTGGTATGTATGAAGGCAACGAGGTCGTCATTTGTCCAAGCCTGTACTGGGGAGATGATGAACGGTTTCCGACCAACCAGTTTAAAATCCTGGGCATGGACGAGGACGGTACTCTTGCCGAAAAAATTGCGGTAAGAAAAAAGAGTATTTACAAAAAGCCGGAACACCTGACCGTAGAACAGGCAGCGGCATTGCCGCTCTCCGGAATAACTGCTTTTCGGGCCTTATTTACCCGCTGCGGGGCAAAGGCCGGCGACAATGTATTGATTTCAGGTGTCGGCGGGGGGACCGCCCTGACGGCTTGTCAGTTTGCGATAGCTGCCGGTGCAAATGTTTACGTTACCTCTGGTACGGAAGAAAAAATAGATAAGGCTGTTGAATTGGGAGCAAAAGGTGGCGCCAATTACAAAGACCGGGATGCCATGAAAGCGCTTGGTAAATCAGTCGGCGGCTTTGATGTAGTGATTGACAGCGCCGGGGGTGCAGGGTTCGACATGTTGTTGCGAATGTGCCGCAAGGGCGCCAATGTTGCGGTCTATGGAGGTACGGCAGGAAGCTGGCAGAAGGTAAGTGTACCCAATATTTTTTACAAACAACTATCCATCCACGGCAGTACGATGGGGTCCGATCTGGAATTTGAAAAGATGCTGCACTTCGTAAACGAGCATAAAATCGTTCCGGTAGTAGATTCAATTTACGAATTGGAAAATGGAAACGCAGCGGTGGAAAAAATGGCGAACAGCCCACAGTTCGGAAAAATCGTAGTTCGTATTTAATGCTATGGAAGCGATTAAATCGAATATTGCAATCATCGGGGGAGGACTCACCGGCCTGACCTTGGCTTACTTGCTCCGCGATACCGGCTTAAAGGTCGTGGTAATCGAGGCAAGGGAACGGTTTGGCGGGCGCATCCACACATTAAGAAAAAAAGGTCTGCCTCCACAGGAAATGGGGGCGACCTGGCTGGGTAAAAAGCATGAAGCCCTGCTGTCACTTTTACACGAATTGGAGGTTGAAATTTTCGAGCAGATATTTGGTGAACGAGCGATCTATGAACCTATCTCTACCAGCCCACCGCAATTGGTTCAGTTGCCTCCCAACGACGATCCGAGTTTTAGAATCAAAGGCGGAACGGGTACTTTAATTGATGCCCTGCTCGAAAGGATCGACAAAGCTGCTTTGTACTCACAACAGAAAGTCGAATCCATTATTAAATCAAATAAAAAATTAATTCTGAAAACTAATGAGGTTCGATTTAATGCCGATTTAGTTGTTTCCACCTTACCTCCAAATTTATTTTTTACATCCATTAAAACGGATCCTGCACTACCGAACGAGTTAAATGGACTAATGTCCCAAACACATACGTGGATGGGAGAATCAATAAAAGTCGCTTTGGTTTTTGAAAGCCCTTTCTGGCGTTCGGAAAAATTGAGCGGAACGATTTTCAGCAGCGTTGGCCCAATTCCGGAAATGTATGATCATACCAATTTTGAAGACGATCAATTTGCATTGGTTGGGTTTCTCAATGGTTCTTATTTCTCTCTTTCAAAGGAGGAACGGCTGCAAATGATTCTGAGGCAGCTACGTAAATATTATGGAAATAAAATTGATGGTTTCATCGCTTACGAAGAGGCGGTCTGGAGGAATGAACCTTTAACTTTTTCTTCCTACAGTTCTCATGTTTTACCACATCAGAATAATGGTCACATGGTTTTCCAGCAACCCTATTTAAATGGCCAGTTATTTATCGCTGGTGCAGAAACTGCCCCGCAACATCCAGGTTATATGGAAGGAGCCGTGAGGAGTGCGCTGCATGTTGCGGCAAAGATCAAGAGTTTGCTTGCCGGAGTTTGAGTTTCCCAAATGCTATCTTAAACAGTGCGCGAATGGCGCTGAAATAAGGTAATAGAATATCCAAAAGGTTTTGGCAATAATTAAAATGCAGGTAAATATTTTGAAATTGCCTTGGGAGTTGCCATCTTGCAATGGTTTGAAATACACTTTTTGTTATTTTATTGCTCACAATCATGACACCTTTTGACCGCTCTTTTTCACGCAACCAAGATATTACGCTCGTTTTCCTGCCACTCATGGCTTTTCTTTTGCTGACAATCAGCAACCTTCATGCTCAAAGCAAATACACGGGTAAACTCATCAAACAAAAGAACGAAAAGGCGGCCATCGGCGTCGAGCTTCGGGTAGTCGGTTCCGAAGACATCACCTTCACCGATATCAACGGTAAGTTCATGATTTATGATTATGGGGATTATACTGACTCGGTGGTCGTTGAGGTCGTTGATAGTCGTTTCGAAAAGAGTCAATTTACTGCTTACCCCTATGTATTTAGCACGATCAGGATCGCCAAACGGAAGGAACGATGGAAGCCTGCCTTACAGCCAGTTGTTCCGGATGATACGTATCATGATCCAGCGCTTATTCATATCACACCGGACCAAAGCTATATTTCCACTCCGCCTCACGCAGCTCTGTTGTTCCAGCATACCGTGCCAGGGATGACAGTTACGCAGCCAGGCAGTGATCCGAACGGTTATTACCAAATCATCAACCGCGGCCTGTCCTCCGTCATGCAGCGAAATTATCCGCTGGTGATTGTGGATGGAATGCCTGAAATGAGTTTGGAACGGCTCAATCCGGAAGATATCCAGATGATGTCGGTAGGCAAAACTGCTACCACCGGAGCAGCGTATGGTATGATGGGTGGTGCTGGCGTTATCCAGTTGCAGACGATGCGTTATGATACTGCCATGCCGACTTTGCGTTACCATACCAGTTTGAGTGGTGGATTTGGAGAAGTTGGAGTGCCGGTGATGGATGCAGATGAATATCTTAACTATAAAGCCGCTTATGATGAGGGCCATGACACCGACTGGCAGCGGGCCATCATGCGGAATGCCTACTCCCACCGGCACCATTTGTCATTGGCGACCGGCACGGAACGAAAAGGGATTTATGCTTCCTTGAGTCACCAGAACGAGAATGGAATTCTAAGAAGCTCCGGGTTTCAACAGAACCAGGGGCGATTGAACATGCACACCACCAGCCGGTCTGGAAGAACCACCCTGTCAATGACCGGTTCGATTACTCAGCGGGACGCTGATATGCCGAATACCAGGGTATTTAGCAGAGCTGTTTTTTATAATCCTACCCGGGCAGTATACGACGCCAATGGAGAATTAACCACCACACCCTCCGGAAATAGGATTGTTCCGAACCCGGTCGGTTACATAACTGATCATAAAACCTTGGCCAGGACCCAAGAATGGACTGCGGGCATGCACCTTGAACATCGAACTTCTAAAAACTGGGACTGGGATTACCTTGTGTCGATGAGGAGGAGAAAGTTTTTTACAGGTGATCTTTCGGTTGGTTTCAATAGAAGAATGAGTCACGTCGCTTCGCAACGAAAGCATACGTTTGCCAAAATTGGCTTGCGCAAAAAATACCAATTAAAAAATGCAACATTGCGGCATTGGACCGCTATTGAGACTTCATTGCTGACGGAAAGAATTGGTTTCCTGTACGCTGGTAATTTGGATTCGGTCAATGTTGATTTTGATTTTGTGACCGATCCTCTGTCCATTTTAAATGAGGAGAATGAATTCAATGAGGGAGATATCGTAGACCATGATAAGAAAATGGCTTCAGGAAACATCGGAGGCAGCCTGGAGTTCGACTACTTTCAATTGTCCGGAGGGTTGCGGTATGATCGTCTGTTCATTGGTGGTGGAAATAATGGCCGTTGGTTTTATCATGGCCGGGCGACTGCCGATCTTAAACCTCTTTTAACCCCTGCATGGATCAACCGATCCCAATTGTCCCTGGGCTTTGGAAAGACAGGATTGGCCCCTTCCGCTGATGGGGTAACCAGGCAAAATAATGTTAATGTCTGGGGAGGTGAATACATTCCAAGACGATTTTTATCTGACGATTACCTCAACGAGGAGAAAACAGAAATCGACCTGCAACTGGATTTGTCCTTTTTGGAGGACCGTTTGTCTGCCACTATCAATGTGTATAATCAATCCCTGAGCGATCAGCTGTTGGGTTTTTATGAAGACGCCGAAATCGGCATCCGTGGCTGGGAGGTATTACTGAACTACCAATTGTTGCAGGGCAAGCAATTAAATTGGCGTTCGACTTTCAGCTTTTCCTCTTATAAAACTTCCATCTATTCTTATGGCGATGAACCAGATCCCGCTGTTTTGGGCATTGCACTGAATGAATTCGATTACGGTGAGATCTATTTAGAACACTTGGGGCCGGTCGGTCAAATCCGTGGTTACCGCACGGATGGAACAATTGCCAACTCTGGCAGGTATCTTCCCCTCGATCTTGACGGAGATTTCTTTTTTGATCGAGTTACCATTGGACAGGTCCATCCTTCATTTGGGATTGCCTGGACCAGTCAGTTAAAATATGGACCTTGGGATGGTTCTTTCCGATTGAGAAGCATAATCGGGCATGACTTGATTAATACGTACCGTTATAGTGGTGAAATGGTAAATGCCACAGATGACAACATCGTTAACGCAACTGATTTTAATAAAGACAGGCTGCGGGTTGAAAGTGAATTTTACGATATTTTTGTCGAAAACGCTTCTTTTTTGAAATTAGACCTGTTGGTGCTGGGATTCAGTCCACGTATAAAAAAAGCCCATTTGCGTTTCTACCTGATGGGGGAGAACCTACTTACTTTTTCCAAATTTACGGGCATCGATCCCGAACCCCGTTACCAGCGCGATGGCATAGCTTTGGCCGGAGGTATGGAAGAAATGGACCAAACTTATTTCAGAAGTAAAAGAATAACGATAGGGGCGCAATTGGCCTTGAAGTAAAACATGAAAATTTCCAAATCATGCATGGTTTTTAAGAGGGCTGTCAGTTGTGGTTTTTGAAAAAAATCACAACCAACTGCCCCCTTAATGCTCTTTTATCAAATCAAAAATTCGGAATGGCCCAACTTTGAAAAAGCTGATTTTTAATACGCCATTTCAACAATCTTCCCTACATCTTCTGGCGACAGATTGCGGTGCTCGCCAATCCCCATCCACTTCCGTTCGGTAAAACGTTGGGCAATTGTTTCCGCAGTGCCTTTGTATTGGTCCGTATATTCCGACAATTTTGTTTTGATCCCGATGGAATGGAAAAAGGCCTCGGTTTTTTCAATACCTGCTTTGGCTTTTTCTTCCAAAGTACCTTCCGTGACCTGCCAGACCCGCTCAGCGTACTGGGCCAGTTTTTCTTTTTTTGAATCAAAATTGAAATCATAGTGGCTTTTGGCAATAATGGCCAAAGTACGGGCATGGTCAATCCCATAAAGAGCCGTCAACTCGTGTCCCATCGCATGTACCGCCCAGTCGGTCGGCACTCCTTTTTGGATCAGGCCATTGAGGGCCATGGTACAGCACCACATGAAATTAGCGGAGGCTTCGTAATCAAATCCATCCTCCATCATTTTCGGGGCGATTTCAATGATCGTCTGCATGATGCTTTCCGAAATGCGGTCTTGCAACAAGGCCCCGACCGGGTAGGTCATGTACTGCTCCAAAACGTGTGTATAGGAATCGGCCAACCCATTGGCAATCTGCCGCTTAGGAATAGACCTGACCACCTGCGGGTCCATGATGGAAAACTTGGGGAACAGCCCTGGACCACCCATCGAAAACTTCTCTTTGGTCGCTGCATTGGTGATCACCGCGCCGGAGTTCATCTCGGAACCAGTGGCCGGGAGCGTCAGTACCGTACCGAAGGGCATGCCTTCGTAGGTGCGTTTTCTTTTGGCCAGAATGTCCCACGGTTCGTCCCCTTCGTACAAAGCTGCCGCAGAAAGAAACTTCGTCCCGTCGATGACGGAGCCGCCACCTACCGCCAACAAAAAAGTGATGTCTTCTTTTTTGATCACGTCGAGTGCTTTCATCAAAATGCTGTATTCGGGATTGGGTGGAATGCCGCCAAATTCAATGACCTCTACCTCTTTCAGTGCTGCTTGCACCTGTTCGTAGATACCGTTCTTTTTGATGCTGCCACCGCCATAAAGCATCAGTATTTTTCCGTCTTTGGGAATTTCCTTGCTCAACTTGGAGATGGTGTCTTTTCCGAAAATAATTTTGGTAGGATTTTGAAAATCAAAGTTATTCATATTTGTTTTTTTGAATGTACCGCCGAAGTCCCCTTCGACCGCTAAACAATAAATTTTTAAAACTTTCACACTGCCACCGAACCGTCGATTGACCCGCACTTTGAAATAAGGAATAGCTCGCAGCTTTGTTCACCGGGAAGGTAAAATTATGAAGGAAATTTTATTTTGATGTCCAGCGGAGCCGCTCGTCGAAGGGGACTTCGACGGCACGGATTATAAGTCTGGCTTTTTGAAAAGATGAGGGCATTCGGCTTGGAGTTTTTCTTTTATTGCCGGAGGAATGCCTGTGCACCCGTATAGGTTTTTTGCTTGCTTGAGTTGATCGAAAGTAAGGCCGATCGTATTACGTAACTGAGTGTTTTCCAAATAGGCATTTTTCAAATTAGCATCTAAGAAGTTGGCAAATTGCAAATCTGCGTTTCGCAAAGAAGGTGCAAAGTTTAAACAGAGTTGATCTATGGGTCGCATTTTGGTACAACGACCTATTTCAATAAATATAAAATTAATTCGCAAAAAACTCTTTGCTATACTTTTTCCAATTTCACTTTCACTTGTTTATGATATGGTGTCTTTGCCAAAGGATCGCAATAATCAGTAGAAGTCAACAAGTTGGCAAGTGCGCCTACTTTTTTATAATTTTCTTTTTTTCCATAATTCAATCCGTGCCCGTGTGGCATGGAAATAATGCCGGCCGGGACTTCGTCAGTCAAGGTAGCCAATATTTTGAGGCTGCCGGTCGGGCTGGTCAGCTGAACGGTGTCTTCATTTTTAATATTATATTTTTCAGCATCAACTGGATTTATTTTTAAATATCCAGCCTTGTCCACTTTTCTCCATTCAGGATGTCGGATTACGGTGTTTGCATTATAGGAACGTCGTTCACCTGCGATTAAATTAAATGGAAATTCTTTTTCGAGTTTATTTTGTTCCATTAATTGGTTCGGTAGATTTTTCAGCCAATCCATTAATTCAGGAATAAACAAGTGTACTTTTTTATCAGGTGTTTTTAATAAATTCCAATGATTGTTTAAATCGTGCCGACTGACGACCACACCTGACGGACTGTTTAATATTTTATGGAAAAGCTGGTCGCCCAACGTTTTTTGATTGCCCTCAAAACCTGCTTGTAAAATGGCATTTGGGTATTTGGTAGCGTACAGTTGAGCAGCGAACCAGATGACTGCTGCTGCGTCTGCATTGTCCGGAAGGCATTTGCCAATGGTTTCCCTTAATACGATCGAGCCGTATTTTTTTAAATTATGATTTTGCATGTTGGCCATCATGAAAGCCATTTGAAAAATGCCTTTTCCCGGATTTTCCTGATCCTTTTTTGCTGCTTCTTTTAATTCGGTGAGGTCTTCCTGTAATTCATCCATTGCTTTGATGAGCCGGGTGTAAATTTCGGGCTCGCTCAGCGTGCCTTCGAGCGGGGGAAGTACGGGTTTGCGGACGAAAAAGAAATTTTCGGTGAAAGCAGCAGCCTCGTATTTTTCGAACTGATTAGCGGCTGGTAAAATATAATGCGCTTCCCTGGCCGTTTCCGTCATGGCCACATCAATGACGACCATCAGGTCCAATTTAGGGTAAGCTTTTTTCTGGGCAGGAATATCCGCCCAATTGACCATCGGATTGGCGCTGTCCACAATAAGTGCCCGGACTCTTTTTGGATGGTCGCTGTCAATCTCCAATGGCAAAATATTGGGCGGGTACAGTTTCGCGATGGCCTGCATGCCGGTCACCTGAGTGGGCACACCTCCTTCCTTTGAATGCCCCAGCAACGGGAAAAACCAGGTGGTCAGGTGATTGGTGCCATGTTTGCCGAAGTTGCCGGTCACCAAAAAAAGCAGGCGTTTGAGGTAGGCATTCAATGTGCTGTTAAACGACATCTCGATGCCAAGGTCGGACCGGATGGCCACTGTTTTTGCCGCGGCCATTTTATGCGTTATCTCTTTGACCAATTCATACGGAACACCTGCTATGTTCGAGTATTTTTCGACCGGTATGGCCATGAAATATGGTTTGATTTCATCAAATCCAGTCGTTCGTTCGGCAATAAATGCTTTGTCCTCCAATCCTTCCTGCACGATGATGCCCAGCATGGCCGACATTAGCCATGCATCCTTACCGGGTTTTACCTGCATGAAATAATCGGCCTTTTTTGCCGTTTCCGTTTCCCTGGGATCAATGACGACGAGCGTCCGGTTTTTGTCCCTTGAAATTTCACCGATCACCCGGCGGGCGCGCTGCATTCCATGTGCCTGCATGGGGTTGGCACCGATGATCATGGCAAATTCGGCATCTTCGATGGGTTCGGCGTAATTGGAATTTTGCTTGCCGAACAGTTTTCCATGCACCCAAAAATTCCCTGTTTTTTCCTGGGCAATGGACGAGTACAAATAAGGAGTCTGGCAAGCAGCTCGGAAGGCCTGTGCGTAGATGCCTCCCAAATGGTTGCCCTGCCCGCCTCCACCAGCGTATGCAATGCTCGTCCCACCGTGCATATCCCTGACCTGGACTAATTTATCGGCAATTTCCCGAATGGCTGTTTCCCAGGAAATTTTTTCAAACGTGCCATCTGCTTTTTTTCGCAATGGGGCAGTCAGCCTGTCTTGATTTTGATAATAATTGAGGCGGGTTGCTTTTTGACAGATATATCCCTGAGAAAGTGGGTGGTCTTTGTCCCCTTTTATTTTAATAAATTCCCTTTTTTCAATATCGGCTTCGATTTCAATTCCGCAGTTGATGGAACAAAGGATGCAGGCAGATTTGTGGGTGGTTATTGACATGTCAGGTGATTTAGAAAAAAAGAATTTTTAATGATGAAGGCTTGGTAAAAAATCAGAATTATCGTTTCATAATTTTTCGCCGTTTAAACGTTGTTTATTTCTCTGCACAGCTCTGCGAAACAAAAAAAATAAATTGACTCGTTTAAATTCTCAAGGGAAGTTGGAAGACTCCAGAAAGGTTTTTCGAGGCGCCATTAAGGTTCATGGTTGCATTTATGGTGCCCGATAAAATCCTGTATTCGGCATTATTGTACCGGTAGGTTTTATTGTTGAGGTACCTGAAAGTTACATCGCCGCTTTCGGACCCCATGCCAACGACGGCTCCACTGCTGGTCACATCATAATTGTGAATAAGCGAGCCTTCTTCAAGTAGGTGCGTGCCGAGAATTTCCCCGATGTTATATAAGGTTAATGAAAAGTTCGGGATGCTGTTCCATGAAGCTTCGTCCCCAAAATATACGTTAAATTGGTAGGAGTCGTCAGAGTTGATCAGTTTGGAGCCAGCAAACCTGGTTTGCTCATAAGTTTCGCATTTGAAATCCAGATTCAGTTCGAGAACATTTTCGCATACATCAAAAAAATCATTTTCAAGATCATAGCCTAAATATAAGTACATATCATCGCTGTAGTTTTCGTCATCTTTGTTGCAGGAAAACATTAAAAAAATGGAGAGCAGGAACAACGGGAATAATTTTATTAATTTTTCCATAATTAGAGAATTTAAAAAAGTAGACAAAGAAGTTGTTTAAAAAATATTTTTATTTAAGCGTCACTTAATTAAGCGGTTAATGATTTTTCTTTTTTTGCGACCATTGCTTTTGTCTTGCCCAAAATCATATCTGCCCCTTTCTCCGCAATCATGTAGACCGGTGCATTGGTATTGCCGGCCACGATCGTCGGCATAATGGAAGCATCAATGACTCTAAGTCCTTCAATTCCTTTTACTCTTAATTCATGGTCGACGACGGCCATTTCATCGTGGCCCATTTTACAGGTGCCGACCGGGTGGTAGATTGTTTCGAGGCGATTTAATATTACCTCCAAAATAGCATCCTCTGAATTGTTTTTGGGAAAATAAACTTCTTTTACGTGGGTGCTGAAATTGGTTTGAGCGATTAATTCCATTGCCATTTTTCCACCTTTTAATAAAACCTTTACATCGTCCTCTTCTGATAAAAAATTTGGTTGGATCAAAGGATCAGCGTTTGGGTCGGCTGATTTAATTCCGACATAACCGCGACTTTTGGGCAATAATAAGGACGGCAATAAGGTAAAGCCATCTTCGCGTAAATAGTCATCCAGGTTGTACATGTTGAGATTATATTCACGGCCGATGTGCAGTGGCGCAAAATGGAACTGCAGGTTGACCCGTTCCTCATTTTCAGTGTGGGTAAAGGCAAATGCTTCGAGTGGACTGGACGTAAACGGACCTTTGTTGGAAAATAAATAACTGCCAAGTCCTTTTAATTTTTCCCACGGCTTCAGAAAATGGTTGATGCCTTCCTGTTTTTTCAAAAATCCAGAAACCGGATAAAATAGATGGTCCTGTAGGTTTTTCCCGACACCTGGAATTTCTTTTTTACAATCAATTCCGTGTTTTTTTAATTCCTTCTTTTCGCCAATGCCGGAAAGCAATAATAGTTGTGGTGATTGAAAGGCGCCCGCCGATAAAATAATTTCTTTTTTTGCTCTAACGGTAATGTCCGATTTTCCTTTTTTATAAATGATGCCAACAGCTTTATCATTTTCAATGATTATTTTTTGTACCCTGGCATGGGTGATGCCGGTCAGGTTTTTTCTTTTTAAAGCTGGTTTTAAAAAGGCAACAGCTCCACTTTGACGTTTTCCATTTTTGATGTTAAATTGGAAATGGCCGATGCCTTTTTGTTCTTTTCCATTGTAATCCCTGTTTTTTTGCAAACCTATTTTTTGGCCTGCTTCGACAAAGGCGTGGCCGATCGGCGTGGTAAAAAGCGGGTCAGCTACGTTCAGTTCACCGTTCTTTCCGTGGTAGCCATCATCCATTTCACTGAATTGCTCGTTGTGTTCCGACCTTTTAAAATACGGTAAAATTTCTTCGTAAGACCAGCCCTGATTGCCAGCCTGGGCCCATTCGTCGTAATCGGCGCGGTTGCCCCGCACATAGGCCATCGCATTGGTGGAGCTGGAACCACCGAGTGTTTTTCCCCTTGGCAGATGGATTTTCCGGTTCAACACGTTCGCCTGTGGCTCCGTATAAAAAGCCCAGTTATTTTTGGTGGCGTGCAGGTCTCCGTATGCTCCGGGAATATGGATTAACGGGTGCTTGTCAGGGCCACCTGCTTCCAGGATGAGTACCCGGTTGGCGGGGTCAGCTGATAAACGGTTGGCGAGCACACAACCGGCCGAGCCGGCGCCAATGATGATATAATCGTACATAAAATGATCAGATTTGATTGAATGTTAAATGTAAAAAGAATTGTGCAATTCCCGAGGTGAGCTAATTGATTTCAGATGGGAATGTAAAGGCCGGTGAAACGGTTTACTCGGATCAGGCGAAAAGGGAAAGGTCTATTCAAATCGGATGAATGTCTAAGAATATGCCGGAATAAAAGATAATAACGGAACTTGCCCAAGCTTTTCTCAACCATCCAAAAAAGAACGATGAAAGCTATTTTTTTAACCAATTATGGCCCGCCGGAAGTACTTCAGGTTGGTGACCTGGAGAAACCTGTTCCCAAAGAGAATGAGGTGTTGATCAAGGTTAAAGCTGCGACCGTCAACGCGGGTGACTGCGAAATCCGGCGTTTTGACATGCCCGTTTTGTTCTGGCTGCCAATGCGGTTGTACATGGGACTGTTTAAGCCGCGAATTAAAATCCTGGGACAAGAACTGTCCGGTATAATCGAGGCAGTAGGGAAAAATGTCAAACGGTTCAACGTGGGTGACGCTGTTTATTGTCCGACAAAAATGAACAAAGGGGCCTACGTAGAATATGTTTGTTTGCCGGAAAATATCCCCATGGCCGTCAAACCAAACAACCTGTCTTTTGCTCAGGCAGCGACCATTCCTACCGGTGGATTTAATGCGCTATATTTTTTGAAAAAGGCAAATATCAAAGCAGGTGACAAAGTTTTGATCAACGGGGCAGGTGGATGTATTGGCACTTTGGCTGTTCAGTTGGCCAAACATTACGGCGCTGAAGTCACCGCAGTTGACCGCGCTGAAAAACTGGAGATGTTAACTTCCATTGGTGCAGATTTGGTCATTGATTTCCAAAATAAAGATTTTACTCAGGCCAATGAACGGTACGACGTAATCTTTGATATTCCTAATAAAAGTGGATTTGTCGGTAGTTTGGGCTCACTGGAAAAAGGTGGCCGTTTGCTCTTGGGGAACTTTACGATGGGGGGTGTTTTATTCAGTTTATTTGTGAATTTTTTTTCCAATAAAAAAATAATCAATGGCATCGCTCCCTATCATCAGGATGATTTGAATTATTTAAATGAATTGCTGCAAAAGGAGGTTTTGCAACCAGTTGTGGACAAGGGGTTTTTGTTGGATGAGACGGCTTCTGCACATGCCTATGTTGAAACGGGATTAAAAAAAGGCAATGTGGTCATTACGTTTGAATAAGGTTTTATTTCAGTCCAATTTTTCGGTAATTACTTTTTCCAGCACTTTCCCGATTAAATGATGGTACTCCACTGAAGGGTGCCAGTCATCTTCTGACAGTTTCCATTCGGCTTCCGGGTTTTGTTTTTGGTATTCATTCCAATAGGGCTTTAATTCCAATAAAATATAACTGGAATCATTTTTAATAAAATCGGCCATATTGGGCGGCACATCCAAAACGGCACTGTGATTTAAAAAAATAATCCGAAAGTCGTTCTGGCTGGCCAGTTGACTTAATTCCGTTAATGCATTTATACAGGCGGCTTCCCCGATCATATCCCGGTACTCTGCTGGGACTTTTTCCGGATTTCTTTCCATTCTCCTATTCACATCGTCAAACGGGGCATAACGCAGTCTTTTATCAAAGCCATCCGTTTTTTCGAACAATTGCAGGATCATTGATTTTTTGATACCTAAATAGTCTGGTCTTTTACGAATAAAATTGGGCAGGTCATAATCATTTCCCACAAAATTGATGATGACCAGATCGACCTCGTCCACCTTTATTTTATTTTTAAAAGTAGCTAATTCCATTACTGTATTATAACCGGGCACGGCCGTATTAATTACTTCGTATTTCAGTGTATCGGAATCGTTTAGATTATTTTCCAATTGACTTAAATAGGCATCTTCCTCTTCCACTCCCCAGCCAAACATGACAGAGTCCCCAAGCCCGATGACTCTTTTTGTTCTGGTGCCTTTTGGCGACGGGTAATTTTTATCCCTAAAACCATCTTCATTAATTGATACCATTACATTTTTGAACTTATAAATTGAATTTGGGATGAATTCATAAATGATTTTTGGATTGCTGGAAAGCTGAATGACCTGCCCCATTTTTTTTTCTGTTTCAGGCTCGTTGACCGCAGGACGGCTATCAGAAGATATTTCTTCTAAATTGTGGAAAGTCAGGTAATGAAAAATTCGGTAACCGATTTCGGCAAGTAGACAGCCAAAAGCAATCGCAATGGTAAGTGTGATTATTTTAAAATATGTCTGGCGTTGCAAAGTTTAAATCTTTTACGGATTAATAATTATTGAAGCACTAATTTAAACAGCGAATCCACAAAAGAACACATAAAAGATATCCTGAAATAGATTTCTTCCCTATTTCCTTTTTCCGGGTACCTCCTCAATTGGAGAATAAAACGCAGCTATGTTGTTTTTATAAAAACATCTTCTTGAAATAAAAAATAGGTGGTTGAACGAATTTATCTGAGTACAGGACAAAATTTAATTTTTAAAAACAAAACGAGTACATCCTCCCCCTAACCCCCTCCAGAGGGTGTCACTTTACATGGTAAATGACCTGTTTTTACCTGATAAATGAGCTTCCAGCCTCTCGATATCTGAAGCCTACAGAGGAATAAACGCACTAATTGTAGTCGACAGACCCGTTTAAAAAATGAGTTGACCAATAGGGCCGTTTTCTGGTTTCAATAAAACGGCACCATGAATTGGGGGAGATAAACACCTAATCGTTCTTTCGCTGTTAGGGCATTGTCTAACTTGAATGTTTTGCCTGGATAAAGTGCATAACAGTGCCATTTCTGTCCATCGTTTAAAATGATTATGTCTTCATCAACAAAGAGTGTCCTCCTTAAAAAAATACCATCGGAGATATGGTGCCCTGGAATTTTTTGTCTCGAAACAAGCTGTCCTGTCTCCTTGTGGACCATGTACAGTTTTCCGTCGCTGCCACCGATCAAATATAATATATCATCGTCCGTAAATACCCTGCTCGGTGTGCCTGCAATCCTGCATTTCCACACAAAGTTTCCATTCCCTTTGTCCAGTGCATATAGATACTCATCTTCGCAAGCATAGAACAAATGTTTTTCATCTTGAACCATACGTGAAGTGAGCATCCCTCTTTTCATTTTGGTTCTCCAGAGTTCGGCTCTTTCCTGAAGATCAACACATACTATTTCATCATTCGCCACCCAATAGGACTTTAATTTGTCTGTAATGCACTGTTTTGTTACACCATACCCGCTTTTATTGTCCCTGTATATTTTCATGTCCTGTGTCAAGGAAGTATCTGGCAATTTCCAGAATGACAGATAACTTTTCGTCATTTTGCCGGGCATATATTCTATAACGCTGGCAATGCATAAAGTGTCGTTTGAGTTTTTACTCTTAGAAAGGCAAGGGGTACGGACAAATTTCTTTCCTTTTTCTGGTGTCCCGAACCGTTTTACCTCTCTCATGCTGCCAGTAGGTATATCTACCAGAAAGACCTTGTGAACCTTTTCAGTATCGTCGTAGTAGGTTCTTGCCACTTTGTCGCCCAATCCGTCAACAAAGGATTCCCCTGCATATTCCTTTTTGTGGTGCCATAAAGTTTTGCCAGTGGCCAGGTCTATTGCTATCAAATCCCTGGAAATAGGCAAAATGAGGGCATTGGAAAAAATATAGGGGGAAAGGTTATAGTAAGCGTTTCCCAGGGTTTTATTGGTATCTATCCAGTTCCATAGAGTTTTCCCAGTATACTTATTTATAGCTTTCAGACAATTGCTATCATTACAATTGCTGGCTAATATGGCCATATCTTCATGCACGATGGGATATAGATTGAAGTTGGCAGAAACCTCCATCTGCCAAGGGGAATAGTTTCTTTTACCAATATTGGAACAACTTGACATTGAAAACAGGACAAAAAACAGCCAAGACAAAAAGAACAGCTTTTTGCCTTGGCTACATTGTACTTTCTGTCCAAATAAATGCTTTTCCCTTATCATTTATTTAGGAACTATGAACGCCGCTCCGGCCCCTCCTTCAAAAAGGTCTACGAAAGCATCATTTACAACATCTTTAAGCCGGGAAGTCTCTTGGAAGTGGTTCGTTTCGATCAGGTGGAAGGGCTCGGCAGCAGCACCGTCCAGTTGTTGCTCACTCCTGGTCAATAAGCCGTCATTTGGGTCAGCCACAAATACGGTTATGATTTCTGTACCAATTTCAACTTCATCCGCACAGAATTCTTCACAGGTCAGATCCATGTCCCAGTCTCCCCATGCCATGTCCACCCCACACTGGGTAATACACTCGTCATAATCATCACCAAAAATTTGTACCTCCACTTCTACTTCTTCCAGCGCAGAGTTACTCATCAAAAGAAGCTGCCATTCTGCGGCCAAAAGCTGGTTGGAAAGTTCGCATCGGAGGATCCTGGCAAGTTCAGCGTTTTCCTGTTTTATCGCCTGTATTTGATTGGTGATCCTGTCCCTCGAATCAGAAAGCAGGCTGCCGATGGAAGCAATGATCCCCGTTACTTGAGTTGGGTCTGCTGCTGCTGCCGGAATAATGCTTGCAGCCGCCGAAAGAAGGTTTCCAAAGAACCCCTGTGTATTGTTGATGGTGGCGATGACCGTGGCATCCTTGGCCTCTTGACGTTCCCTGTAAAGGGTTTCTGTAAAACATTCCGTGAAATAATCGGAGTCGGAGGGAAAAGCCCTCGAAGACATTAGGCTTGTCAATGACAGTTCATCGACGCTTCCCCAAAGTATGGCAAATGGAACACTTGGCAAGTTGGCTGGCGAGTTAAGGTTTTCAATAATGGGGCTTCCCTGTTGCACGTCATTAAGAAAGTCCTCTGCCCCTTCCATTTCATCAATCCAGGACTCAAAAGCCTCAATAAAACCACAATTATTGCAATCATCCCCTTCCCTAATCAGGTTTACGGCCTGAACCAGTTTTTGGGCCCTGGACAATGAGTTCGGGCCATCGTTCTGTATGGCACCAAGTATGCCCGAGGACCCTTGGTTTGGAACCCCGTCAAGGATCATGGCCGTGATACTCGGATCTTGGAGTTGTAAGTCCCTTAATACTATCCCACCATAATCGTGGGCGATTCCCAACACATCTCCCTCATTGCCTATCATGCCTTCAACTTGATCTGCGGCGGCGACCACACCCAGTGAAGGGTCAAAGGACGTATTCATTAAGTCATTGAAATCATACCCCCTGAGTATCATTTCGCTTTTCACCTCTTCCCATCCGTTGGAGTTTATGGAGACGCCTCTTATCCATACAGTGTTCCTTTCCTGGGCATAACTTGTTATGAAAAAACCTGATATCATTAGGGGTATCAATGAAAATCTTAAAAATGGGAAATTGATTTTATTGTTCTTCATCTTTATTGATTTTTTGTGAGTGAAAAGTTTTCAATTCGTGACCTTCTGGTCATGGCCATCCTTTTCTGGCTGTAAGGGGAAGTTAAATAAGCAACGAACTTGTGTCCGGTCACTATTGGGTTTTCCGCCTCTCCGGTAAAAGTCATACTTGACTTGGTCAGCAATTTTCCAGATGGATCATAGTCTGCCTGCCCCCTGATCACCCGCAGCTTTTTATCCAAAACAACCTTTGAATAAGAACCATCTGCAAAAGGCTGGGTGAGCATCTCAAGGTCATCATTGATCGGGGTCATGTCAAAACCAGCCTCTTTGAAGCCTTCGATGACCCATGACATTTGTTCTGCGTTCAGCGGGACAAAATCTACCATGTCTTCGATTATTTTGCTGTAAAAATCAATGGAAGATGCGTCACCTAATATCTGGGTTTCTATTACTTCTCCTTGACTATTGTAATGAGTGGCAGTGCCCCCGTTTATTTCGACCCTGTCCACCATATACTTATCGGGAATAACTGGTAAGCCAATTGTTCCTTTAGGGTAATTCGGTTCGTTTTCAAGTGCCAGCATTTGGACACTTGCGGACATTGTACCGTTTACTTCAATACAGACATCCACGCTGCACCTGGTGAAAGTAGGATAGGCAAGCACTTGCTCAGCGGGAGTGAGTTCAGTCTGTTCATCCTGGTCTGCCGCCTGTGTGAATGCGGCAGTAGTGACCTCATAACTCATGTTGATCGGACAGTCGCCCGATACTTGTGACAAAGGGGGAAAAGGTTTGGCGTCGTCTTTTGAACATGCGAGAGCACATGTCATGATGGCCAGCAAGAAGGCCGCAGGCCAAAACTTCTGATAATAATTAGAGAAATCCATCTTTAATTTAGGTTTAAATGAATGCCAATTGAGTTGCAAATCAGCTTTACACCTTACTTCTTTTTAAGGCGGTTTCAGGTTTTCCCGCCTAAGTAGCTGTTCGACTTGATTATTGCGCAATAATCAAATTTCGAGAGGTCTGTACTGTATGGGTTTTCTAAATTCTTTTGGAAGAATGTTTATTATAGAATAATATACCACTTAAAGACTATTAGGATTTACAATTAACTGAACTTAGAGTATTACTACCGTATAAAAAAATAAAACTACATAAATTTGCTTGCACTAGAAAGTAAAGGATGGTTTTTAAAAACCTAAACATAAAGATATGCCACCCGAAAGACCATTGTCAAAACCAATGTCCGGGTACAGGCTGATTTCAAGTTTTTCTCCTTTTGTATGTTGGTTGAACTGGTTTACAAATCCGAGAATGTCCTCGGACTTGGTCCATTTTATACTTGCTATGATAAAAGAACTGATTGAAATAGTTGTCCCTGCTATCATAAGCCCATAGTTCGGACTTGTATTTTCTAATATACCTGATTGACCCAAATATTGATATTCGGTTTCTGATTTTTTGGACAGATAGCCTGCAACCAACAATAACCCGCCGAGGCCTCCACCAACACCTAAGATCATATTGGCTTCGCTGTGTTTTTTGCGCAGTGCCTTAAATTGTGGGGCAAGGGTCAGGCTGAGCTCAGGGTCAAGGGTTTTCAGGTCGGTCATCAAAGAGCCCAGTCCTTTGATACTTTTCTTATAATAATAATCCCCCCATACCAGATGGCTATTGTTGTCATGATAGATATATAGTTGTCTTTCTTGGGCGCACATTGCAGAAGCAAAAGCAACGAAAAGGAATATTGGTATTGTTAATTTCATATTCACAAATTTGATGGGAAATAGTAGCTCAAGTACAAAAAACTTTACGCTAAATTATGCCACGCTATCCCAAGTGCGGGGTCTGTGAAGATATTTAAAGCTATTTTAACTGGTTTTTATGGAAGAATATAAGGTAGCATATCCTAATAGTTTTCTCTTCAATATTCTCGCTATATGGTATTGCCCTAACATCAGGGTTGCCCTACCGACCGTTTCCTATATTTACTCCCCTTTCCCTCAAATACCTGTATAGTGTCGGTTTTGATATACCAAGGTGGTCGCATATCTCGGAGATGGAGCGTTCCCTTTCCCTGTACAGGCTCTCTGCCAGGCGGGCCTTGTCCTGTGCCTTTTTAGACAGCCCTTGAGGGCGTCCACCGTTCCTTCCCCTGGCCCTTGCAGCTGCAAGCCCTGCTTTTGTCCTCGAACTGATGATGTCCCTCTCGAACTCGGCAAGGGCCGCAAAAAGGTGGAAGGTCAGTTTCCCGGTCGGCGTGGTGGTATCGATGTTGTCTTGTACTTAGCGAATTTATATAAGAGTAAAAATGACATTTTTTTACTTCACGTTCTTTTTAACGGGTACTACGGGGGGAATTTCCCAGGCTCCGTTCAGTGCATTTTCTTTCGGCCAATATAATCTCATGGTCAAATAAAAAGGCCCCCCTTCTGGAATGGGCAACCAATTTTAAAGGTGCTTATTTTCCGGTGGAGTTGATTGTATGTAAAAATCCAGTGAGCCGTCATCATTGTATTTCAGGTTATCGCGGTCGCCCAAGGCACGGCTACATTGGTGGAAACTTTTTTTGTTAAATCCATCAATACCAACGGGTACCCATACAGGTAACTTTCGCCTAATATTTTTAACAGTTCATCTGTCGATATTTCTTCCTGACCAGTTGGGGTTTGAACTGTCGTCGTTTCATTTTGGCAAGAAAGAAAAATTAATATAATGAAAACGAAGACCAATGACTGGTGATGGAGAAATCGCATAAATCTAAGCATCAATTAAACCTGCTCTGTATGAACTCTGCGTCTTCTCTGCGTAACAAAAAACGTTACGCAGAGTTACGCAGAGAAGACGCAGAGTTGCGCAGAGAAATTGGAAAAAATTATTCCTGTTCTTCTTTCAAAGTCAAATGCGTATTATCACAAAAAGGCCCTGTCTTGGTCTGTTTGCAATTGCAGAGTTTGACCATTCTTTTTTTCTTCATTTCGAAGGCCTGCGGTTTAAACTTAGTACCGTGGTGGGAGCCATCACAAAATGGTTGGTTGTTGCTGAAACCGCATTTGCACCATAAATGGGTGCCAGCTTCCAGTTCTACAGTCAGTGCATTTAGAGTAGATGTTTTCTCTTTTTTAAATCCTTTAGATAATTCGCTTCCTTCTTTTTTTGATTTAATAAATGGGTAAAAAAGATGGGAAGACCAATCGTCTTTGGGATCATTTTGTAAGCCCAGTTCGGTAGGAAATTTACGGGTGAATTTGGCCGTGCCAAAAAGCTGGTCCCATATGGAAAAGGCATTTCCAAAATTGCCGTTCGGGTCACTGATGTTATCTGCTTTGGATTTGCCGTGATGTGAATAATGAAAGGCGGGCGTAACAAAGATATGTTCAATGACCCACATGAAAGGATTTAAAAATTTAATTCGATAAATATATTCATCCCACCTCCAGGTGCTGTGTGAACTTGTTACGATAAATTGTTTGATAATTAATCCGATGACCGTTGCGGGAATCATCCCCAAAAAAGTACAGGTAGCTGCCCACCAGACATTGGGCAGAAAAAGATAATACACCCATGAATTCCTAAACGAAACCATCACGCCCATTTCCTCCGCAGTATGGTGTGGCCGGTGGTGTTTCCACAACCAATTATATTCATGTGCGGAGCGGTGGTACCAATATTGCGCTAAATCGTCGACCAACATGTACAACGGCAAAGCAATCCACAATGATAAATCGGCAAGGGAATTAAATGCATTCGGAAAAACAGTTTTGCCGATAAAAATGATCCCAAATAAAACGACAAAACTATTAATGGATAATAAGATAAAACTCAGGAATTCCATGATCCAGTCATGTTTGCTTCGTTTCGTCCCTTTATAATGTCCCGCAAAAATTTCGATAGCGCCAAACGTGACCAGGGTGATGAGTACGGCATATTTCCCGGTGTTCGGGTTATTGATCCATTCGTTTATCATAAGACAGGTTTTGAAAATAAGAGGGACGGTCGTCCACGTACTAAAAATGATATTTTTATTTTTGATAAAAAATAATTTTCATCGCAATAAAGCGAATTTAAAAGAAAGGAAAAAATGTCATTTTTTTACACCAGTGATTAGTCGTTTGCTTTATTTGAATACCCGCGCAAAATACCCGCTCAATTCCTCCACCACCAAATCCTTGTTTTCTTCCGTTTCGATGCCGGACAAAATTTTCGCCAACCGCTTTTTATATTCCAATTGCATCATGCGCCCGATCTGAATCCGCTGTGCCTGTGGTGAGCCCGCACCGTGCATGCTTTCCGTCAAATAGCCAACTGCGTTTCTGCCGAGCGTCATATTTTCAATTAATCGTAAAATTCGCATGCGGTCTTCTGTCTCGACATCGGATTTCCCTTTTAAATATTTCTTCAATAAATGCCCGATCTCTGGATGGTTCAGGTCTTTTTCGGAGGGCAGGGTAGCCACCAGTCCACCGGCAAGGTCTTGTGCCAGGCGGCCGATCTCGTAAGGCATTTTGGTGACGTGGTGTTTGCAGACGTTGGCCAGCATTTCATCACAAATAAACGCGCCTGATTTTGTGGCATAACCCTGATAGGAAGAAGCGATGCCCGTTCCGTACACCGTTTCGTTTAAATGCGTCATCTGCACCAATTTGTCTTTGATGTGCGAAGCTTTGGGGACACCGTTCATGTCGGCAATGTTGGCGGCGGCTCCGATCAACACATCGCCTACGCCACTTTTACAAACATAACTGCGGCGGTGATAAGTAGTAAAACGCTCCACCAGCATGGCTGCAAAATCAAACTCTCCGTCCATGAAAACATACTCGTTTGGAATAAATACATTATCGAAAATTACCATCGCTTCCTGGCCTCCGTATTGAGCATTGCCGACATCAATATTGCCACCTTCCATGCTTCGGGTATCACATGACTGCCGGCCATAGATATAAGTGATGCCATCGGCCTCCACCGGAACTGCCCCGACGATGGCAAACTCCCGGTCTTCTTCCTTTAATCGCATCGTTGGCATCACGATCATGTAGTGTGAATTAATGCAGCCGGTCTGGTGTGCTTTGGCCCCGCTGATAAAGACGCCATTTTCGGTTCTCTTGGCGATGTGTACAAATAAATCTTTGTCCTTTTGCTGATGGGGTGCCAGGCTGCGGTCGCCTTTCACGTCCGTCATGGCTCCACCGACCACAAAATTATTTTCGTGCATGTAGGTCAAAAACTTTTTCAAACGGGCGTGATAGTCCGTGCCATATTTTTCATCCATTTCATAAGTCACGGAGTAAAGCGAATTAAATGCGTCCATCCCGACGCAACGCTGGAAACAGGTGCCGGTCAGCTGGCCCATTTTCCGCTGCATTTTATTCTGTAAAACGAGGTCGTTGACATCCGTGCATACATGTAAAAAACGACTGACCCGCTCGCCCGTAAACGGGGAAATGACGGAGGCCAGTTCGGGAGCTGCCACGGCCAAGTCATAAGTCTTCGCCAGCGCATTTATGGACGGACGGATCATGGGATGATCGACTGGTTCTTCTATTTTTTCACCAAATAAATAAATGGTGAGATTTCGGTTGCGGAGAGAGTCAATGTATTCTTTTCCAGTGGTTATTTTATTTGCCATATTTTTTTCATTTAAACACGGAGACACGGAGACCCACAACGAGTTCGCTGTGGCCTTTGGTGTTTCCGCGTTTCATCAAACCGCCGCCATTTTCTTCGTTGCCAGCGGCTCTTCATACCCTTTCCCGTCAATTAATATTTTCGAAATAATTTCACATAAAATTTCTGATGTGCCGCCGCCGATCTGTCCGAGTCGGGCATCCCGCCACATGCGGGCCAATGGATAATCTTCCATGTAACCATAGCCGCCGAACATTTGCAGGCACTCGAAGGTCACCTTGTCTGCCAGTTGCGTGCAGACTAATTTGGCCATGCTTGCCTCTTTGACCAAATAATCGCCGTTGGCAAACCGGTCATACAGGGAATAAACAAATTGCTTGTTTAATTCAATTTCGGAGGCCATCTGGGCCACGCGGTGACGGAGTACTTGAAACCTATTTATTTTTCGTCCAAATGCTTCCCGTTCGTCCATGTATTTTAGCGTTGTTTCCAAAGCAAATTGGGAAGCCGCTACGGCGCCAATGGCCATGCTCAGACGTTCGGAAACAAAATGCTGCATGATGTAAAAGAAGCCGGCATTTTCTTGTCCCAGTAAATTTTCGACGGGCACTTTTACCTGGTCAAAAGCAATTTCTCCAGTGTCGGATGCGTGCCAGCCCAATTTGTTTAATTTAGTAGCGGCAACGCCCGGTCGGTCCCGTTCGATAATGATCATCGAGATGCCTTTCGACTTTTTGTCTGGGTCGGTTTTTACCGCCGCCACTATGTAGTCACTGATCACGCCATTGGTGATGAATGTTTTGGAGCCATTCACGATGAAATGATCTCCTTCCCGAATGGCCGTTGTTCTGATGGCCTGCACATCAGATCCGCCGAATGGTTCGGTCACGGCCATGCAGCCAATCAGTTCTCCTTTGCAGCCCGGTATTAAATATGTTAATTTTTGGTCCTCATTGCCTTCCGAGTTGATGTGCATCATGGCCAATCCGAAATGGGCACCCATGGCGGCAGCAAATCCGCCGGAATTGACCCGGGCCATTTCTTCCTGTAAAATCACCTGGTACCAGATGTCATTTTTATTGCCACCGTATTTTTCGTCAATATCCAAACCGAACAACCCCATTTGCCCAAATTTTTCATAAATGCTCCTGGGGCACTCTCCTGCTTTTTCCCATTGATCAATATGTGGTTTTACTTCTTTGTTTAAAAATTCCCTGACCGTCTGACGGAACATTTGATGGTCGTCATTGAAATAAGAAATCTTCGAGTTGCCATCACTTGCGTAGGTAAAACTCGTTTCTGCTTTCTTATAGTCAACTGCGTCGATGACCATTTTGGCAATGATTTCCCGCATGATTTCTGAGGAGCCTCCGCCAATGGTTCCCACCCTTACATCGCGGTACATGCGGGCCATGGGGTATTCTTCCATGAATCCATAACCTCCATAAAACTGCAAACATTGAGTAGCCACTTTTTCGCTTAATTCTGTAGCGACCAATTTTGCCATGCTGCATAATTTTACATCGTACACACTTTCATTGTACAAGGTGCAGCAGTGGTAACTAAATGCCTTCAATGCTTCCACTTCCGAAGCCAGTTGTGAAATGCGGTGGCGCAACACCTGAAAGCGGCTGATCGGACGGCCAAAAGCTTCCCGCTCGGACATGTATTGGAGCGATTTTGCAATGGCCAGTTCCATCGCTACAACAGAGCATGGAATAAAGCACAACCGCTCCAACTGCAGCCCATTCATTAAATAATAAAAACCATATCCTTCCTGGCCCACTAAATTTTCGACCGGCACCTTTACGTTGTCAAAACTCAGTTCCGCAGTGTCGGAGGCATGCCAGCCAAGTTTTTTTAATTTTCGGGCAGATACACCTTCCGCATTTCTGTCGATTACTAAAAGGGATATGCCGGCCGCCCCGGCGTCAGGATTTGTTTTTACTACGGTCACAATAAAATCGCCATAGACACCATTGGTAATAAATGTTTTGCTGCCATTGACAATATAATGGTCGCCATTTTTGATCGCTTTGGTTTGGATGTTTTGCGCATCCGAACCAGCGCCCGGTTCGGTGATGCCGATAGAGGAAATTAGTTCTCCGGAAATAATGCCCGGTAAGTATTTTTGCTTTAATTCTTCTGAGCCATATTTTAAAATATAAGGGCTCGACATATACTGTACGACTTGCTGCGTAATAATAAATCCACCGGAATTGATCCTTCCCATTTCTTCATTAAAAACCACATCGAAAAAGAAGTCCAGGTTTTTTCCGCCATATTCTTCGGGATAGGCCAACCCCAAAAAACCCATGTCCCCCATTTTTTTCCAGATTTCCCGAGGGATGCGACGTTCGTCTTCCCATTGGTCAATATTCGGCTGGATCTCTTTTTCAATAAATGCCCGCAAACTCTGGCGGAACAATTCATGCTCTTCGGTAAATAAATTATTCATATTTTTTTGAAGTCAGATGTTAGAGGTCAGATCGCTTCGCTGTCAGAGGTCAGATCGCTTCGCTGTCAGGAGTCAGACCGCTTTGCTGTCAGAGGTCAGACCGCTTTGCTGTCAGGAGTCAGACCGCTTTGCTGTCAGGAGTCAGACCGCTTCGCTGTCAGGAGTCGGATCGCTTCGCTGTCAGGAGTCAGATCGCTTTGCTGTCAGAGGTCAGACAGCTAAATAGTCTGACCTCTGACAATGAAATGGTCTGACCTCTGACAGCGAAGCGATCTGACCTCTAACCTCTCAAAGAAAAGATTTTAACGTATTAATCAATCCCATTCGGTTGCCGGCCAAGTGTTCCATGCCATCCACGTACAAAGTCGTTCCACTAATATACGACGACAGCGGGCTGGCATAAAACAGGACGGCATTGCTAACGTCTTCCACCGTACCAAAACGACCCATTAGATTGTCTTTTTTCGCTTCTGCGAACATGTCCTTGATCGGCTGTGGGTATTGGTCAAGACCTGAAGACTCAATGGTTCCGGGGGCTACGGCGTTGATTCTAATATGGTGTTCGGCCCATTCCTGGGCGAGGGTCTTTGTCAGGTTTTCCACACCTGCCCGTGCGGCACCGGTGTGGGCCATGCCCGGAAAGCCGCGATGCATATTCGCAATTATATTGACGATGATTCCATTTTTTTGTGGAATAAAAAATGTTTTGGCCATTGCCTGGGACACATAAAAAGTACCGTTTAAATTATTATTTATGACGGCTGCCCAGCCATTTTCCGAAATTAATTCCGCAGGTGCGGGAAATTGCCCGCCGGCATTGTTAATTAAAATATCAAGTTGGGAAAATTGTGCTTTTATTTTTTCGGAAAGGGTTTTTATTTCATCCGTTTTCCTGATATCACAAGGAAAATAATGACACTCGCCGAAAGCTGCTAATTCCTCCGCCGCAATTTTTAAAGGCTTTTCTTTGCGGGAGCAAATAAATACTTTGGCGCCATATTCCAAAAATTGTTTGGCGATGCCAAAACCGATCCCGCTCCTGCCACCGGTAACTAACACGGTTTTATTTTTAAATAAATCTTTTTTAAACACGGCCTTTTTTTGAAACACATAGGCACATAGGACACATAGAAAAATACTCTAGTAAAACTATGTGCCTATGTGTTAAATAAAAAATTAATGACGAAATGGGATATTTAATATTTCCCTGGTTTCTGCAATAGTCGCAACTTCACGTCCCATCATATTGGCTAACTTGACGCCCCATTCCGCGCACTCGCCATTCGACCTGGCCATTTCATTGTTTGGTAAATAAAAATTGTCTTCCAATCCGACCCGGAAATTACCGCCCATGGTACATGCAACTGCAGCCATTTGCCATTGCTTGCGGCTCACGGCGATGCACTGCCAGTGTTTGCCGGACGGCACTTGTTTTATTTGGTGGATTAAGTTTTCGGTGGTGGCGGGAATTCCACCAAGTACGCCCATTACCAGACTGTAGTATGCATTGTCCGGCAACAGGCCCATCTCCCTTAAGATGTCCGCATGGCGGATATGGCCGGTATCAAAGCATTCCATCTCTGGTGTCGTCCCTGCTTTTTTCATTTGCTCCACGGCGTAGATCATGGTGTCAAATGAATTTTCAAAAACTCCGTTTAAATAAAATTTCTTGGCCTTTTTAGAGTAGATCGCATAGTTCATACTTCCCATGTTAAAAGCTGCTACATCGGGTTTGATGGGGAGGATGTGGTTTAACCGTTCTTCTTTGGTAATGCCGATGGCCCCGGTAGAATAATTAATAATGACATCAGGACATAATGCACGCACCTCCTCCTGAATGGCCTGAAAAACTTCCAGCCGCCAGCTTGGCAGGCCGTTGTCTTCCCTTGCGTGAATATGTAAAATGCTGGCTCCGGCATCGACGGCCCGTTTTCCTTCAGCGGCTATTTCTTTAGGCGTGTAAGGTATGTAGGGGCAATGTTTTCGCGTAGTGGCAGCTCCGGTGAGTGCGGCAGAAAGTATCAGTTTTTTCATTAAAATATACTTTTCCTCTGCGCGACTCTGCGTCTTCCCTGGTGTAGCTTCGCGTAACTATTAAGAAGTTACGCAGAGTTTAAACGGAGAAGACGCTGAGTCGAGCAGAGTTTTTAATCCACGATTGTCTGGTCATTTTAATTGTTTTTCAATGGTAGTAGTCTGGTCTCCAATGGACATCACAATGGTAGCTAATTTTTGGTAATTCGGTTAACAGGTATTTAATTCAGGCGTGTTTTTGGCCAGACTTTTTTCGCGAATGACCAAACGATGGAAAGTAAAGTCAACTTGCCAGTCTACAATCCGGGAGAATCTTCCAGAGCGGGTCTCGCAGCCACTGGTGAGGAGCAAAAAGACTGCAAAAGAATGGGGCTGTTTTTCGACCTTTAAAACTACTGAACCGAAAAGGAGTGTCGGTTTACAAAGGTTTTGTAGAAAATGTCGTTGGACGGGAATTGCACTTAGAGAAAGATAGGGGCACCAACGAGAAATACTTCCAACTTTTAGATCGGTGCCTATCTCTTGTAACGGTAAGTAATCCTGCCCCTGGTCAAATCGTAGGGTGACATTTCGAGGGCTACTTTATCGCCTGGCATGATGCGAATGTAGTTCATGCGCATTTTACCAGCGATGGTTGCCAGTACTTCGTGTTCGTTTTCAAGTTTAACCCGAAACATGGTGTTGCCCAATGCTTCGGATACGATGCCATCTTGTTTGATGATGTTCTGTTTGGCCATAAAAATGAATTAATTAATTGAAGTTGTTTGAAAACTCCTTGTTGGCCGCAAATCCAGCCTTTTGAGGAGAACTGGTTGATATTTTTTCAGCGATAGCGCTGCTATCCCTTCTAAAATATCAACCAGCTCTCCTCAAAATCCTAACATTTTCGACTCAACAGGAATTTTCAAACAACTTCAGTTATAAGATTTATTGTGATTGATTTTTTCTTGAAAATTTGCATAAAGAACATGTTTCCTGTACAGTGCAGGAAATGGTATTTTTAATTAATTGTAAAGACGGTAACCCCGATGAGATGTGCAGTTTATCTCAGTTAAGATACAGAGCTTAAGAGCAGCAGATCAGCTTTGGGAAAGTGGTTAAAACAAGACCTCTTCTTCCTGGCCTTCTTTTTCAAAAATTAAATAACCTTGACGCCCGTCTTGCATTTTGACATGGACGATGTTCTGTTGGTCATTATATATTTCCATCAAGATGTTATTCTGAACTTTGATGGAATTCAGGGATGTTACATTTTTTACTTCCAGATGAACCCATACAGCCAGCAGGTCTTCTGATGATTCCTTCTCCTTCCAGGTAAATTGTACTGGCTGGTCATTGATGTACAGTTTCATTTTTGACCTTAAATATTCCAGCAGCTTTTCGTCGGCATTTTCATCTTCGTTTCCAGTCAATAATTGCAAACTGCCGATACCGGATTTTTCGAGGCCCAGTTCAAGGTCATCCAGCCAGATATGCCATTGAATATCAATGATGTTTGTACTTTCCTGATACGTGATCGCACACTTGCTGAGATGTATGTCATGTGTTACGAACACAGTGTTAAATGGAAGGACAGCAGCACTAAAATAAGTGGTACGAAGCTCTGAAAAGAAAGCCGTATATCCAAAAAGCAATAATATTATCTTTTTGTTAATCATAACTGAATTTTTATGTTCAAACTATGCTCTATAACCGGTCTTCGTTGGCTACTGATTAGAAGATATTCGATTGACTGGGGCTGTATAAAGTATGTTTTTTGGATACCGGCAAAAACCTCTTTGAGAAGCTTTTTCAAGTCAGTTACTTCATTTTATGTTTTGCCTTTGGCAATCACCGGGCAAACATATAGGCCAGTCCATAAACGATCACGGTCAGTACCATCCCGATCATAAAAATACTGTAGGTAGTGTGCAGCCTACTGTATTTGCGCCCCAGGGAAAGGCCAAGGAAGTAAAGGTCATTGACGATGGTTTTGTCCAGCAGGGAATCGTTTTCCACTACCTTTTTCAGCCCTTGCCGGTAGTCGTTCATCGACATTTTGAAAAAATTGCCGAAAAAAAAGAGGTTGGTGCTGCCTTTGTCAATATTGCTGAGGTCGGTTTTGCCCCCCATTTTAGCCGGTCTTGTGGCCAGGGTTGCAAACACGATGGAGAGGATGCAGGTCAACAACATAACCATGAACGGAAATTTCAAATAAGGAAAGTCATTGATTTGCGAAGCCAATAAAGGCATGCCCAGGGTGACGATACCGGAGTTGATGGTCAGCATGATATTGGCCTTGTTATCGGCGATGTTGGTCAGGTCGATCTGGTTGCGCAGGGTGGTCTTGAACATCATCTGGGCGGCCTTGCTGCTGTTGAGGGAAAAATCAAGTTCCTTCTCCTTTTTTTTACCACTGCCTTTTTCACTTGATTTTATTTGCTTTTTGAACTGTTTTAGAATTCTCCGTTTTTCTTCGCCAAACATCGCCAATGCCTCCCCGGTAAAGAATTCGTGGCTCGACCAAAAATCCACATTGCTGGCGATCCACTCTTCTTCGGTCATTTCCTGTCCTCTGAAGACCTTCCATTCGTGCCGCAGCAAGTTGGCATTCTGTAGATACGATCGCCCGTAGGTATTGAAATCTGCATCTTTCAAAATCTTTTGCATCAACGTGTCCGGACGGATGCCGACCCGCGTGGTTTCGATCAGGTCAATGACCTGTTGGGCTTGTTCTTCGGGATAATTGTTATCCTTAAAAAAAGCTTCTGCGATCTCCTTGCTGTAGTCCTCGTGCAGTTCATATTGTTTGGTAAAGCCCGTGTCATGAAAAAGGGCTGCCAGCTCCAGCACTTCCAGGTCTTTTTTTTCCAATCGGTATTTTTTGCCCATGCGGACACAGGCGTCCCTGACGGATAAGGTATGGGCCAGGTCGTGGTAGCGGTGGTCTTCGGTGAGGCCTTCTTGTAGAAGGTTCGAGACGTACGTTTCTGCTTTTTGAATAATGTGGTTTTCCATGCTGTTCTTAATATCAGGGAATAAAAGTAGCGGATTTGGGGGGTATCGCAAAAGGATGAAAGAAAACCCTTCGTCACCCCTTCATCAAATCCAGCAATTCCTCCGCACTCATCTTAGCGCTCCGCTCTGTACCTTCCAGGAGGCTATCGGCGAGGTCACGTTTTTCAGCATGCAGTTTTACTATTTTTTCTTCAATGGTATTTTCGGCCACGAGGCGGTAAATGGTCACCGGCCGTTGCTGTCCGATGCGGTGGGCGCGGTCGCTGGCCTGGTCTTCCACGGCAGGGTTCCACCAGGGATCGAGGTGGATGACATAATCAGCGGCAGTGAGGTTGAGGCCAAAACCGCCCGCCTTCAGCGAGATGAGGAAAAGGTCGCCTTCGCCGCTTTGGAAGGCTTTAATGGCCTTGTCCCGATGGCCCATCGGGGTGCTGCCGTCGAGGTATTGATAGGAAATATTTTGGGAGTTCACCCATTCTTCCACCAGTTTCAAGTGTTTGACAAACTGACTGAAAATGAGGATTTTATGGCCTTCTTCGATGAGTTCTTCGACGGTTTCTGCGAGCAGGTTGAGCTTGCTGCTTGGCAGTAGGCTCGTCGGCTCGAGCATGCGCGGGTGACAACAGGCCTGGCGCAGGCGCATCAGTTCGGCCAGTATTTTGAAGCGTTGGTCACCTGCTTCACCACCGGCCTCGATATTCTCAACGGCCTTGCGGCGCAGGGCTTCGTAAAAAGCACGTTCTTCTTTCGACAGTTCGACCGTAAGGGTGACTTCTGTTTTTGGTGGCAGCTCATCGAGTACTTCGCTTTTGCGGCGGCGCAAGATGAATGGTTGGATGAGCCGTTTTAATTGGTTGCGGCGTTCCCGGTCCTGGAACCGCTCGATCGGCACGGCGTACGTTTCATTGAATTTCTGTAAAGAGCCGAGCAGGCCCGGATTGAGAAAATTGAAGAGGTTCCATAGTTCGCCCAAGTGGTTTTCAATCGGTGTGCCCGTGGTGATAATCCTGAAATCTGCCTGTAGCTGCATGGCAGCCTGCGAGCGCTTGGTGCTCCGGTTTTTGATGGCCTGTGCTTCATCCAATACGACGGTGGTGAAATGCTGGTCGAGAAAATGTTTGCTCTGTTGTTGCATGAGTCCATAGCTGCACAGCAACAGGTCGAAAGGCTGTAGGTCGTCGAGCATTTCCTTGCGGTCCCCTTCTCCAAAAATCAGCGGACGGAGGGTGGGGGCAAAACGGTTGGTTTCGTGGTACCAGTTACGGACGACAGATGCCGGTGCAACCACCAACGCCGGACCTGATTTTGCCCGGTCTAGGATGCACGCCAGTGCCTGGATCGTTTTTCCCAAACCCATGTCATCGGCGAGGCAGGCACCGACGCCCCAGTAGGCCAGCTGGGATAGCCAGCGGTAGCCATCTTCCTGATAGTTTCTCAGTTCAGCTTTGAAAGTCGAGGGGGTCCTGGGATTCAATTCTTTGGCTTCTTTGAGGCGGTTGAGCTGATTGCGCCAGGCAGCATCGACTTCGAGGTCGTGCAGCAGGTCAGTGAAATCCTCGATCATGGGGGCCGCCAGGGGGTGGAAGCGCAGGTCGTTTTTGGTTTTTGAAATAATGGTGTTGAGGTCGTCAAGTTTGCGGCGGAGCTGGTTGGTGATGGAGAGGAATTGCCCATCGCTGATCTCCACAAACCCTCCGGTGCTTTTTTCGGCCATATCGAGCAATTGGCGGAAGTCCAGTACGAGGTCTTCGCTCACCTGTACTTTACCATCCAGCTCAAACCAGTTGCGCTCTTTTTTGATGCCGAGCGATAATTGGTCAAAACCAAGATGGCCGGAAATACGGAGTTTTTCGCCCCTTGGATGTTCGAGGACAACTTCGCCGGCGGCCCGCAGCGGCTCCAGTTCCACCAGTACGTTCAGACAGTCTTCCACTTCGGTAAAATGCCATTCTAAATTGTGGGCTTCCATGCGGAAAAGGGTAGGGCAGGCATCTTCTACCCGGCGGGCGTTCCTTTTTTCAAGTTTTAGGTCGCGTTTGGTTTTGGTCGGGATGCTGTTGATCTCCGCAACGACGTTTTCGCGGCCAACGCCCGGTTTGAAATAAGGCGCATCGGAAGTGAACGGTTTAACAAAAAACTCCAACTTGAACCCTTCTCCCACTGGCAACAGGTGCAGGAACGGCGTTGCATTTGCTTCCACTGACTCCATTTCCACAGCCTGTCCGCCGATCTCTGATTGCACGGTGATGAAAGAGGACAGATTGCCGATGACCTGAATCAGTTTGTCCTTGGCGTCTTTTGGAACCTTCAGCGCATCGCCATTCAACAGCCGGTGGATGTCCGCGTGGCTTTCATCATAATTGATGACCAGGTAGCGGGTCGGTGTTTCCCGGATCACGGTGGTGCTGCCCACCGTGATCGGATGGGCAAATTTCATAATAAAACTTTCACCGTTCTCTTCAATGATCAATTGCGGTTTTTGTGCGATCAGTTCCACGGAAATGGACCGGTTTTCCTCTAAAAACAATAGTGGGTGGCCGATGAGGGCATTGACCAGCTTGGGGTAGTTGAAACGGATGTCCGAGTAGTTGTTGTAATAGCCGTAGTTGAAACTTTCAATCGTAGCGATGGCTGCCCGGTCGTGGTCGGTGAGGCATTTCATCGTTCCCTCCTTGAGCCGTTTGATCGACACATTCCGGCCTTTTGACCATCCGCCTTTTCCAAGTGTCTGCTCGATGGGCTGGATGTTTTGTTCTTCAAAATTGACCAGCCAGACGAGGCGGCTCTGTTTGCTCGATTTTTTACCGTTGCCGTTTTTCTTGGGCTTCATTTGTAGCAGGGCATCGAGGCTGCGCTGCCATTTTTCGGTTTTTTGTAAAACACCCAGGATGCTTTCCGCACCGATGGTTTCGCCAATTTGCGAAGCGATGATCCCATAGCGGGTGGCAGCATTTGCGTCCTGCTCAAATTTGGAGATCAGTGTGGCGTATTCGAGGGCCATCCACCGGTAGCCATTGTCGTTGGCCTTTTGAAACAACCGGTACAGTTCTACGATTTGCCGATCGGTCAGGGGTAGGTCGCACCAATAGTGGCAGGCAGCGAAGAAAATCCATTCGAGGGCAGTTTGGGGCAGGTGATTGATTTGTTCGCGGGCGTCCCGCATGAAGTTCATTTGGAAAAGAACGGCTCCTTGCAGGTAAGCAAAAATACTGTTGTAGGGGCTGTCGCCAGTTTCGTAACAAAGCTCGTTGACCTGGTCCAGGTAACCGGGCTGTTTTTCTTTTAGAACGGCCAGTAGGTGTGCCGCACCATAGAAACTGCCGTGGGTTCCTTTTTTCCTGACTTCGCCTTGTTTGTAGAGCATTTTGAGCCCTCCTTCAAAGGCGCTCAGCGCAAATTTGTTTCGTCCGAGGAAGAAAGAAGCAGAGCCTTTGCGCATCAGCTGCATCCCTGAAAAGTCTTCCTGGTCGGCGAGGTCGAGCGCTTCCTGAAATTTGCCCTGACGGGTTTTGATGAAATTGAAATGGAAGGAGCCGAACTCTTTTTTCTTCGGGTCGTCCAACCATTTGTTTTCGGTGATGAAATCCTCGTACAGCTGCACGGGTTCCATGTTGCCGATGGCTTTCATGGTCATTTGGTTGAGGGCCATGTTCTGGATATCGGCAGGGAAGGTTTTGAGCCAGTCGGGGTCGAAGGGTTCGAAGAAGTTTTCAAAAAAATCGGCCCGCATAAAATCATTGGGATAATGGGACATCAGGGCATTGACCACTTCGCTGACTTTTGGCACATTGCCATCGTAAAGGGCCAGGCGCAATTCCCGGATGCCAACCTCGTATGAGCGGGGGCGCATCCCGTCGCGGTAAGGAAGCCGTTTTTGGATTTCCCGCGTATATTTTTTGAACTTGGGATCGATGACGGCCATGCGCATCACCAGCTCTACCAACTCTTCCGCCATGCCGATCTCGTCCGAGCGGGTACGCCGCAGCCAACTCCCTGCATTCAACATTTCCCGATAGCGGTCGAGGTGGTCCATACTGAGCGGAAGGCCACTTTCCCGCTGCACTCCACAGTTTTTCAACAAATTCAAAAAGGTATGCGTCTCCACATTTTCGAAAGCAATGGACAAGACTTTTAGCATATCCTGTTCGACGATCGACAGAGCCTTGAACCGTTTTCGGAATGTTTTAATATCCATATAAAAAGTGCGCTTCGTTCGATTTTTTGAAAAGGCCGCAAAGTTACAGGTTTGGGAGGAGGGAGGGGAGGGAAATGAAGATTAAATCTTTTTTCGGCGGATGGAAGGCAGTGGACTGGAATAAAAAGTAAAACCGTATTTCTACGCTCGATATGAAACCAGGCAAGGATTGATTTTTTCGATAAAAATGTTTTGAAAAAAAGCACCACAAATTGGCGGGAGCTATGAAGGAGTTTTTAAACAACTTTTATTTTAAATTTTAAGTCCTTGGACAAAAATAAGGAGCGCTAAAAATGACACTTTTATTTGGACAAACGTTTGATTTCCAAGTCTCAAAACTCTT
>JBCBRY010000089.1:0-36567 GCA_039819485.1 Bacteroidota bacterium
TTCTTCTTCTATCCTATTAATTTTTCAAACTTTAAGAATAAGCCCCATAATACCCTGCCCCCAGCAATGCAGCTTTTTGATTGAGGATCAATGTGACAGGCACCGTTGCGACCAGCGGGTACAACCGGCCTACGGCAAAAAAATATTCATGAAAAATATTATGGTATTCATCTCCCCAAATTTTAGGCATGATTCCCCCACCAATAAAAAGGCCACCAGTGGATTTAAATTTAAGCGCCAGGTTGGCAGCTTCCTGTGCCAAGTAGCGAGAAAAAAGTTTTAATGTTTCCTGGCAGATTTTGCTGCCTTTTTCAGCGGCGGCACTAATCTCTGGCGCAGAAACATGGTGCTTGAGCGATTCAGGTATTTCCCCCCTGCCCGTATCTCGGAGAAATTCAAAGATGTTACAAATGCCCATCCCAGAGACCACCCTTTCCCAGCTTACATGACCGTACCTTTCTGAGAGGTATTTGAAAAGTTCCCAGTCCAGTTCATATCGGGGGGCGAAATGGGAATGCCCACCTTCTGTGGCAAAAGGCCGAAATGCAGTACCGTCCCAATACAAGCCTCCTTCCCCTAGCCCTGTACCTGGAGAGATAACGGCAGCATTGCCGGGTTCCCTATTTTCAACGTTATAAATTATCTTAAAATCCGATTCTTCCAAGGCTGCCAGTCCATAACAGTTAGCTTCTAAATCATTAATCAGCAGCACTTTATCAATTCCAAGTGCCTTACTGATCGCTTCTGCATCGATACCGAAATGTAGATTGGTCCCCGTGGCTTTCCCATCTTTGATCGGCCCTGCAAAGGAAATTGCGAGTCGGTCTGGTTTGCTGTACGAGCCATAAAAATGGACAACCATGTCCGCAAAGGAAGTCCAGTTGGCCGATGCATACCGGTGTTGTTTTTTAAGTACCGGCACACCGTTTTCCAGACAGAAGAATGCCAAATCGGATTTTGTCCCACCCACATCCGCGGCAATTACAGTTGCACCATCTTTCAGGGAATTCAGCTTAGGGAAAGCAATGGGTATGAGTGATTTTCGCATAGTTGTAAATCTATTTAATAACGGGAGAAGGCCAAATGTACAAATTGGATTCTTTATATTCATACACCTGTCAAAAATCAATTTAGGATGGCAAAGATGTCTTTTGAAGCACCCCTAATTGATTGACTTTCCTTACCAGTTCGGCTGACATTCATCATTTCCTTTCAGCAGAATTCCTACAAACTTTGCGATCAAAATGGATGCTTTGACGAAATGTTGTTCAGGAAGCCAATTCTGTGTGCATTTCCGTTTTGATATTTGAATATTGACAAGTAAACTACAAGATGTTGGTCTTCCGGTCATTTGGTCTTAGCTCGTAAAATCAGATCATGGAAACTTTCACAGCAGACCAACCAACATTGATAAAACCTCCCTCCACATCTTCAAAGTATGTATTTTCATTCCTATCTGGTGACGGAAAAAACAAACAACTTTTAGGAGGCAAAGGAGCCAACCTTTGTGAAATGACCCAAATCGGCCTTAATGTTCCACCGGGTTTTGTCGTAACCACCGAGGCTTGCCTTTCTTTCCTAAACAATCAAGATCGTTCCCTGCCAGAAGGGTTAATGGAACAAGTAAAGAACGAAATTGCGGCATTGGAAAAAGCCAGTAAAAAGTCGTTTGGCAGCACCGAAAACCCATTGCTGGTTTCGGTGCGTTCCGGATCGGCTATTTCCATGCCGGGCATGATGGACACCATTCTTAATCTCGGGCTAAACGACCTGACCTTGCCTGGTTTAATTGCGCAGACCAACGACCGACGCTTTGCCTATGACGCCTACCGGCGTTTTATCCAGCTTTTCGGCAAAGTCGCATTAGGTATTGATGACGAAGTGTTCGATGAAGTTTTTGAAGAAATCAAAATTAAAACGGGTGCCAAAATGGATGTCGAACTGGACTGGGAAGCGCTGAAAGAGATTTGCGACGGGTTTCTGACCGTGGTCAAAAGGGAAACGGGCCAGCCCTTCCCGCAGGACGTTTACCAACAATTGGAAATGGCCATCAAGGCCGTTTTTAATTCCTGGATGGGCCGACGGGCAATTGATTATCGAAATGAATTCAATATCACCAAAGACATGGCCAATGGTACGGCCGTAAATGTGCAATTGATGGTTTTTGGCAACCTGGGCGAAGACTGTGCAACCGGTGTAGCGTTTACCAGAGACCCCGGAACAGGAGAAAATGTGCTTTTTGGTGAATACCTCGTCAATGCCCAGGGAGAAGATGTGGTGGCCGGAATCAGGACACCTAAACCAGTCGCCGAAATGGAGGCAGAAATGCCCGAGATGTATCAGCAACTTCAACAATTAAGACAACGACTGGAAAACCATTATCGCGAAATTCAGGATTTTGAATTTACCATTGAAAAACAAACCCTTTTTTGTCTTCAAACCAGGAACGGTAAAATGAACGCCACGGCTTTGGTGAAATCCTCGGTTGAAATGGCAAACAGCGGTTTGATTTCCAAAGAGCAAGCTTTATTGCGAATCGAGCCCTCCATGTTGGAACAGTTGCTCTTCCGTCGACTTGATCCGAATCACCAGGCCATACCACTGGCGCATGGACTTCCAGCGTCACCAGGTGCTGCCTACGGCAAATGTGTCTTTGACGCTGACAGGGCAGAGAAATTAGGCAATGAAGGGCAAAAAGTAATCCTCGTCAGGGAAGAGACGAAGCCAGAAGACATCCACGGATTCTTTGCCTCTCAGGGCATTCTGACCAGCCGTGGAGGAAAGACCTCGCACGCCGCCGTCGTCGCCAGAAGTATGGGCAAGCCATGTGTGGCAGGTGCCGAGGGCATAACCGTCAATGTCAAACTAAGACAAGCCAAGGTGGGTGGAAAAGTAATTCAAGAAGGAGATGTCATCACGATTGACGGTGGAACCGGATATGTTTACGAAGGTGAAATACCTACTGTTGATCCCACCTTTTCGGAAGAGTTGAAAATCTTGCTTGGTTGGGCGGATCAAATAGCTGAATTGAAAGTACTGGCCAACGCAGACACCCCAGCCGCAGCTCAAAGGGCCCTTGATTACGGAGCTATGGGTATCGGGCTTTGCCGGACAGAACGCATGTTCAATGCTGTGGAACGCCTGCCGATCGTTATCGAAATGATCTTGGCCAACACGACTGAAGAGAGACAAGTCTCACTGAACAAGCTGCTACCGATTCAACGAGCAGATTTCAAAGGTTTGTTCAAAGTAATGTCTCCCAAACCAGTGACCATTCGGCTCTTGGATCCACCGATACATGAATTTCTTCCAAACGAAGAAACGGTAATCGCCGAACTGCAAAACCTTGAACACTTAAAAGATACCGTCGATGGTGTAAACAACTTGTTTGGAAGCCTGAGATTATTGGAAACAGACGAAGATGTGAATCGGGAATACGCTTCACCATTTACACAAAAAGGTGGTGATTTGGTCCGGCAGGCCATTACTAAGAAACGCCGGATGTTACAGAAAATCAAAGAGTTGCACGAGGTAAACCCAATGTTGGGTCACCGGGGTGTTCGGCTTGGACTGACCTATCCGGAGATATACAAGATGCAGATTCAGGCGGTGATTGAAGCTGCCGCAGAATGTATCGCAGAAGGTATTGATGTTCAACCTGAAGTGATGGTTCCGCAAGTTTGTACAGTCATCGAGTTGAAGCATGTAAAGGCTTATGTAGAAGAATTGAAGGCAGCAATAGAAGCAAAGAAAGGTATCAAAGTCCAACTAAAATTTGGTTCTATGATCGAAGTGGTCAGGGCATGTATGAAAGCCGAAAGCCTGGCCAAAGAGGCTGAATTTTTCTCTTTCGGAACCAATGACCTGACTCAGGCAACTTACTCGTTCAGCCGGGAAGATGCAGAGAACAAATTCCTGCCTTTATACCAGCGGAAAAATATTATATACTACAATCCTTTCGATGTACTCGATACAGAAGGCGTCGGCAAATTGATGGAGATCACCGTGGCCTGGGGCCGCCGTTCCAAAAAAGATTTGAAAATCGGTATTTGTGGTGAGCAAGGCGGACATCCAGAATCTATCCAGTTCTGTCATAAAATCGGATTGAATTATGTTTCCTGCTCTGCTCCCCGGGTTCCGATAGCGCGTTTAGCAGCAGCTCAGGCCGCATTGGTCAATGGCAGCGAGAAACAATAAAAAGTTGTTGATTAAACATAAATAAAGAGGTGGGCCTAATGGCCTGCCTCAATATTTTAATGAGCGATAGTGGTGTTCAGAAATAAATAATCCAAATATTTTCCTCCCCCCGGCCCTCTCCAAAGGGGGAGAAATGCACTTTCTTTTCTCCCTCTATGGAGGGGGGGAGGAAAAACGGATTGATCGAATTAGAATTATTAATTCCTGAACAACTTTGGTATATAAGGAAATAAAAAGATTGATTCTTTTTTTGCTTTAAAAAGAGTCATAAGGTTTGGAGAACAATCTTTCACTCTCATATAAGTGTCATTTTATTTACGCGCATTATTGATCTGTCAGACATAAAAAACCTGACAGATTTTTAATTTTCGTATAATGCAATCTCTAACACAAATGAATTGATAAAATGACCAAACCAAGAAAATTGAAAATCAATATTTCACCTGAGATCGGGTCGGTTTCTGCCTTGCTGTTATTACCAAACGATGCCCATGCTTTGCTGGTGTTGAGCCACGGAGCCGGAGCAGGAATGGAGCATCCATTCATGGAAAACCTTGCGCAACAATTGTCCGTCCATAAAGTAGGAACCTTGCGATTCAATTTTTCCTATATGGAAAAAGGAAAAGGTGCTCCCGACCGACCCAAAAAAGCTCATCCGGCCATTAAAGCCGCCGTCAAAAAAGCCATGAAATATGCAGTTGGTAAAAAGCTCCTTGTCGGAGGAAAATCATTTGGTGGGCGAATGACTTCCCAAGTTGCTGCATCTGGTGAATTGGAAGAAGCTGACGGACTGGTTTATTTCGGATTTCCTTTGCACGCACCTGGTAAACCTGGCGTGGAGCGGGCAGCCCATTTAACAGATATTCAAATACCCCAACTTTTTTTTCAAGGCACACGCGACACCCTGGCAAAATTTGAATTAATTGATAAAGTCTGTAAAAAATTGAAAGGGGCAAAATTGATCAAAATGGAAGGAGGCGACCATTCATTCAAAACTTTAAAACGTTCTGGCATTACCCATGAAGAAGCCATCGAACAATTAGCCAGCGCAACTGCTGCATTTGCGAAAGCACTTTAAAATAAATATTGTGAGCATTAATTAAATACTTTGGAAAAAAATTAAGTGGCGGTTAAAAAAAATGACACTTTTCCTTTGTCTGAAAAAGAGTTTTGAGGCCATGAAATCAAACATTTACCAAAATAAAAGTGTCATTTTTAGGGCTCTTTATTTTTGTCCAAGCACTGATTTTTCAGTTTTCATTTAGCATGGATTGGAGATATTCAATAATCTGAGTAAAAAGAAAAAAACAATAAAAATCTACTACCTTTAAATAGAGTAATATTTTGAAGTTGTTTATATATAGTTGTACAGGAATAAAGTCCAGTATTTAATTTTCTATTCCACTCCGTACGAAAAACCTATTTAAAAAAATCCCCAATTCCGATCCGCCAGGGTTTCCAGCTCCAGGGAATTAAAGTGTAATGTTCTTTCACTTTATTTTCTTTTCTAAAAAACACGACACCGAAAAAAAACAGGTCAACGGTTAATTTCACCCTGGGATGTTTTTTTATTGTATCCCAGGCTGCTTCCATACCGTCCGACCAGTGTATATCATCAAATACAAAAACACTTTCCTCATGCGTATATTCCAGGCATTTTTCAAAGTAACTGACAGTTGGTTTTTCCCGATGGTTCCCGTCAAAAAAAACGTAATCGACTTTTTTTATTTCATTTAATACTCCCGAAAGTTTTTCGTCAAAATTCCCTTTTAATATTTTTATATTTTCTGCTTTCAATAATTGAAAATTCCCTGCCGCCAGGTGAGCCGTATTCGGACAGCCTTCAATCGTAATCATGTTTCCATTCAAGGAAGCCGCCGCCTGATATTGAGTTGAAATACCCAATGAGGTGCCCAGTTCCAACATGTTCAACGGCTTGTATAAATTAACTATTTTAAACAACAATTGACATACGAAAGGCTGGTTGGCAGAGTGTTTGGCGAGGCTCGCAATGGTTCGCTCCTGTTTATTCTCTACTTGCGACCCGGCGCCGAGGTCTTTGATGCTGATTTTCCGTTTGTCTTTCAACATATAGTTGCGCACCACTTCTATTTCATCAAACGCATAGTACCAGCGGTCGTCTTCCACTACCTGCTCGGCAAACTCATATACAAAAGGTGAATGGACATCATAGATCGTTTTTGCCCGGAAATAATACTTGAGGAAACGGATGAGGTGTTTTAGCAAGGCTCTGTAGTGATGTTGAATGATGAATGGCGAACCACCTGAAAGACGACGCACCGTAATAGGGCGGAAAAATACAGAACTATTTTAAACAAAAACACCCGGCAGGAGCCGGGTGCGTCAAAACCTTTATTTTCACCAACTTAATTCAAAGATTTCTAAAGTTAAAAGGAGCAGGTAGGCCCAACATTATTTAAAGCTTCCCCACCCCACTCTGGCCGATCAAAGCTCAGTGATTTGCTCGATGTAATCGGTCCGTTCAAGGTCCGTTTCCACCAGTTTCTGCCAGCCACCAGGGATATTGACGATCTCGAGAAACCCCCGGGACTTAAGGATCGTGGCTGCGACAACCGATCGGTATCCACTGTTACAGTACAGATGGTACTTTTTCTCCCGGTCCAGTTCGTTCATTTTCCTATTGATAAAATCCAGCGGGAAATTATCCGCACAAACCAGGTGCTCAGCGTTGAATTCGCTTGCTTTGCGCACATCCAACATGTTCAGTTGCTTGCAATCAAAATAGGTGGCCAGTTCCTCGGGAGTCAGTTCTTCGATCATGTCCACTTCTTCGCGGGCGGCCGACCAGGTATCAAAACCACCTTCGAGATATCCGATTGGATTGTCATAGCCTACCCTGGCCAAACGGGTAACCACTTCGTCCTCGCGGCCCTTATCAGCAACGAACAGGATGGGCTGTTTCAGGTTTGGGATCAGTGCGCCAACCCATTGTGCGAAGCTGCCGTCAATGCCAATGAAAATGGAACCGGGGATGAACCCTTTCACCACATTTGTTTTTTCACGGGTATCCAGTACGAGTGCCTCTTCTTCTGCCCAGGCAGCTTTAAAGGCCCGGAGGCTGAGTGGCTGCACCCCTCTTTTTTTGATGACGTCCAGGCTCTCATAGCCCATTTTATTCATCATGGCATTTTTGGGAAAATATTGGGGCGGCTCAACCAGGCCAGTCGTTACTTCTTTTACAAATTCTTCTTTGGTCATATCGTCGCGCAGGGCATAGTTCAGGTTTTTCTGATCCCCTAAAGTACCCTGGGTCGCTTTGCTCATTTTTTTACCACAGGCAGAACCGGCTCCGTGGCCAGGGTAAACGATCACATCGTCGGCCAATGGCATGATGCGGTTGCGAAGGCTGTCGTATAAAAATCCGGCAAGGTCCTCCCGGGTAATTTCGCCCTGTTTAATTGCTAAATCAGGGCGGCCGACATCTCCCAGGAACAAAGTATCTCCGGTGAAAATCGCATAATCTTTTCCCTCTTCATCTTTCAATAAAAAGGTACTGCTTTCCATGGTATGCCCGGGCGTGTGCAACACTTTTATGACTACGTTCCCAACTTTTAGTTCTTCATTGTCCTTTGCTACGTGGGCTTCAAAGTTTGGCTGGGCAGTTGGCCCATAGACGATCGTAGCACCGGTTTTTTTTGCCAGGTCAAGGTGGCCAGAAACAAAATCTGCATGGAAATGTGTTTCCAGCACATATTTAATTTTGGCTCCATCAGTATTCGCCCGTTCTATATAAGGTTCTGTTTCACGGAGTGGGTCAATAATTGCGGCTTCGCCGTTGCTTTCGATATAATAGGCGGCTTCTGCGAGGCATCCGGTATAAATTTGTTCTACTTTCATATTGTTAGAAATTAGTTGATTAATGATGAGTTGAATAGTGGATGAACATTTTTTTATTGAACAATGAGGCATGAATAAATGCCTGCTCATTTAAATGGAACATCACTTTATGGACATCTCGCACTGCATGTTTTTTTTATTGTCATATTTTTGTTCGAATTGATTAAACTAATAAAGCAACGGCACAAATATCGGTTTACTTCCATGTGAAAGGATGTGAACTTAGTCACATTGACAGGTGAGAAATATCAGCGTTAAATATGATAAAAATCACCTTTGATAAAATATTTTATTTTATAAAAAAAGAGGTGCAAGCACAATCAATGCTCACACCTCCCTGGAATTAGATTTTTCCAATTTTTAATTTCTAAAAAATCACGTTCAGTCCCAGTCCAAACCAATCGCCATACCGGACCGGACCGGCACCGGTCACAAAAAAATTATTGATCGTCGACCCATCTCCGACAAAGCCTGCATCACCATCTCTCAAGGTATAATGCAATGCAATTTTCAAGTCTGGATTAAAATAAAAATTAAAGCCCAGGTCGATATGTTGGTCTTCTCCGGCCGGCATGCCTGCATCGGTTGCAGCGGCTTGCCCCTGTTCGTCCATATGTCCGTTGTACTGTACCAGGGTTGCGGTGGGCTCAAAGACATATCCATTTTTTAAATGGTAATTATAGCTAACTCTAATGTAGCCTGTATTGGCTTCAGCAGTCTGACTTCCATCCGTTGTTTCCCTCGTTAAAAAATGCCAATCGCCATCAAAATTCAATTGACCAAAATTGACCAGAAAATCTGCGCCGTAGGTATAACTGTTTTTAAATAAATCCGTTCGTCCCTGGGCCGCGACAGCTAACCCGATGGAAATGCCGGTTCGGTTGCCAAAATAGTTTGGCAAGTGCCCAAGCGTATATTTTTCAGATTCAGGGTCACCGAACGAAATTACCGTTCGTCCGGTCACTAATACCGCGGCCTCCTTTCCCGTTGAATTACCACCGAACGAACGAGTAACGGGAGAAAAAATTCCCGCATCATATTTAAGTGAAAGCGCCCTCCCTCTTTTATAAAACAATCCTCCCAGGTTGATCCCCAGCGCCCGGCCTGGCCCGGTACCGACCAGGTGCCTTCGTAAATAATTTTGTGACCAGGCCTTTTCCATGGAAGTACTTCGCAGCGGATTGGTATTGCTTTCCCGGCCGATCCTCGGGGCCAGATAGCCAGTGGTCAGGAAAGCCGTTTCTTTACCCGACTTTAGGCGAAGCTGCAAAAACGTCTGCCATAATCGAAAAAAAGGATTGGCACCATTGTTCTGGCCTGGGTCAAGCGCGGAAAGGGCATCGCGCCCCACAAAGTCAGAAGCGAAGGCAAAGTTGAATTTCAGGTTGGGATAAGGTTGTGCATTGAAACCATATCGGGCGCGGTGCAGGGTGAAATTCAAACGGTTGTCAACAGTTTCGTAGACACTGTTATCTGCATCAAACAGCTCCATTCCATCGGTGTACACCGCCCACATTTGTATTTGTGCAAATGGTTTAAACTTTATGTCAATCAATTTTGCAAGCCAGTCGGGGTTTTTAGATTCTTGAGCAAACGCTGTTGACAGGACAAAAACAAGAAATAAAAAGGTATAGATAATTTTTTTCATTCTTCAATGATAAAGCCTAAAGGATCCGCATTTTAAATAAAAACATGGATTCATACAGTTGGTGAAAAATCACAAAAATACAACTTAGCAGATTCTTCAAAGGCACCCGTTAAAATGCGGAACCGAGGAAGCAAGCGGAGCTTGCCTCCTCTGAATACGAGTTTGAAACTTTTTTTTAACACCTTTTAAGCTTTCCTAAAAACTATTTTTGAAATGGGGTTCGTTCTTAGGGCAACTATTCATCATCAAAGCCGCACAAATGAAGAAACCAATTTCAGTTCTTGTTGCCCTGATCTTTATGCAAATCACTGTCCAGGCCCAGTTCTACATGACTGCAGGGGGCCTTCGAGCCGGTACGGACTGGGGCTTGACCGTCCAGCAACGAATCACTAAAAACATGACGATCGAGGGGATTGTCCAATCCAGCTTACAAAGAGAAGAAGTCCTGCTGACAGCCCTCGCCGAACGGCATTATGCGCTCGGCTACCGCGGGCTGAATATTTATACCGGCGCCGGATTGCACAAAGGTTTCGTGACACAAAGACAAAATACCGAATTGGAACCGACCAATAATTATAAAGACCCTATGGGGGTCACATTTATCGGTGGGGCAGAACTCACACTGGGCCGAATCAATATTTCTTATGATTTCAAACCTGCCATTAATTTAACCGGAGGTGAAAAAAGATTTTATACCCAGTCGGGCGTTTCGCTCCGCTACGTTTTATTGAATAATAAAGAGTATAAAAAAATCCAGAAAAAAAAGAAAAAGAAAGAAAAGCAAAAACGAAAAGAACAACGCAAGGAAAACGGAGGCGGCATCCGCATCGGGGATGGATGGAAAATCTGGAAAAAAGATTAATTTGAGTTATGGGTTATGAAAATTCATAACCCATAACCAAAATTATCATTCATAAACCTCCTCCCCTGCTTTGGTATATTGTACGATGGTTTTATAATGATAATCATCCGTTTCCCGGGCTTCATCCATATCTCCTTTTTTGATGACATAATTTCCATCTTCTTCGATAATATATAAATAATCGCCCGCACCGGCCCACCAGCCGCCGACCGCACTGATGGCATTTTTAGGTATCTGGTATTGTTTGTATAAATCAGGAGTGATCGTTTCGCAATTTAGGATATCCGCAACTTTCACTTTACTTTCAGATAGTTGGAAAAACACTTCATAGGAGGGCATTTCAGCTTCTTCCGCTGAGGTGGCGACTTCTTTACAGAGTAATAGTACATCGGCTGGTTGCTCAATTAATTCAGTAGATACTTCTTGTGTTCTTTCCTCATATTTTTTCTCCGCTTTTTCGCTTTTGCAAGCAAACAAAATAATACAGAGAAAAAGGTATTTAGATATTAATCTAAAGTTGCCGCCCCAATTTATTGGTAAAACATTCATTGATTTATTTTGAAATGCCATTTTTCATTTTTTTTATTCTTTGCAAAATCAACCGATGACTTAAGGCGGGTGATCAAAAATAAGGAGCGCTAAAAATGACACTTTTATTTTGGTAAATGCTTATTTCCTGTTGCTTAATTATTTTTTTTAGGCAAAGGAAAAGTGCCATTTTTTCTGAACAGTCATATAGCTCATAACTTATAACTTAATTCAATCCTGACCAATCACGCTTGCCCGGCGTTCGCCTATTTCCAGTTCACTTCCCATCGGCAGCTTACCTGAATTTCGAAACCGGACACGCATTTTGTAATTTTTGTTAATTCCTTTTACCACCGGCAGCATGATTGTTTCCATTAGTTCAACGGCTCTTTGTTTGGCCTTGTTCATCGCGTCGCTTTCGATGGCGTCCTGTCGGAATTCACGGCGCAACAGGTCCATGTTTCTATTAAAATCACTGGTCTCAATTTCCTGCAACCAGCCGATGTCCAGTTTATCAATTTTAGGAAAAACTTCGTGGCTGATAATTTCCGGTTCAGGTAAAGTGACGGTCACCGTACCGTCGGCACTGCTCAATTGCACATCAAAAAACTTGTCGAGCTTAAATCCCACTTTTAAAATGGAAATAGCGGACATTTCCATTTCTGTGGAAGATACGTCAAATCCCAGTACCTTGGTCTGCTTGGAAGTACCAATTCCTTTCCGGTCGCGGATTTCAATGGTACCCAACTCTGCAATATTGCGTTCCACACGCTCATTGATGATCCCTTTGGCATTATTAAAATCATCAATTGCAGCCTTTGCCCGCAACCGTTCGATCATTGGCTTAAGCCCTTCCATCATGGCCACGCCGCATGGCGTATCGACGTTTTGGCCCTTGATATAAATTTTGCCCTCTTGGGTTTTTAAGAGGGAAGTGAAAATCTGGGTCACTAAAAAGCAGGTATACTTTCCGGCCACTTCATTCAACAGGTCGACAGCTGTGGTCAGCTCACTGCCATACCAGGTATTGTACAATATCGAACTGGTGTCTTTTAAGGAAGCAAAATCATCAAACATCAATTTGAAGACATAGGGATGGTGTTTGTCGTATTCTGCTTTTACCCTGGTTTTCAGACTGTCCGATAAATTCATCCGATTGGCCACATGGTTCATCATCGACAGGTTGAAATCATAAATCAGCGCTTCAAACTCCCGGCTGTAGCGATAAGGGTTGGACAAAATGGGCAGGGCCTCTTCTTCATTGATACCTGCGTTAAAGTCGGACGGCACGTATTTTACCTGCACTTCTTCAGGCACATTGGTGTAGCCTTTTGCGGAGGTACCGTCCTTCCAATAATAATTATAAACCATCAGTCCGAGCAGTCCGACTGCCAATAAAAATATGACCAGCCGAACGGGACTAAACCCTTCTTTTGGTTGTGGTGGTGGATAATTTTGGTCCATATGGCATCTTAAATTTCAGAGGGTAAACTGTTGGCTGTTTGACGAATCAAAATGAAATAGTAACGAAGGTGGCAGCATCTTCCAGTCTATCGCCGTTTTTCATGCACATTGTTCTTAATGCTGATTCTTAAGTTGTTTTGAACAAGAATGAAGGTTAGTTTAAAAGGCCATGCCGACGGGTGTGGCTTTTTTGGTTTCCCGACCTTCGATAAAGGATTTCGCTCCGCTCAATTTGGATTTTAATCGATACAAATTTAACAATACTCCACCACTCACCTACTTTGCCTACTCCCCTCCTCATCCCTCTTCCCGCAGGTAAAAGATCATATCCGTCGACGGCAGGTTCTTCAAACCCAGCTGCCGGGCCATCATCAACAATTGGCCTCGATGATAGGTCGAATGGTTCATGCAATGGTGGATCATTTCGCCGGCTTTTTGGGTGTACGAACCGGCGGTGATGGTTTGCACGGTAAACTTTTCATCAAAGAAAATGTCATCCTGACGCTCCACAAAGTCAATAAAATCCCGTGAGGTTTTGAGCAACCCGGCTATTGCCTCAATGGTATTGCCTACGAAAGCATTACTGGGAAAAGAACCCGGCATTTCACCATGCAGCCGTTTCAGCCAAATGATTTCAGCATCCCAAATGTGCAGGATGGTCTTTTTGGCAGAAGGAAAACTACTCTCGACAAATTGATCCGCTTTTTCTTCGGGCAGCTCCTTAAAAATTGCCGAAAGCTTCTGATTGGCCCAAAAATTATAGCGGCAGTACTGGGTGTATATTTTTTTCATGATTCTTTTATGTGACCGTAAATTCAAATCACCAGCTACCGATAACAATAACTTTTTCTGATTTTTGGCCGAAGTTATCAATATATGCGATTTCAACAAACAACTCTTAATTGTAATGGCCAACTTGTCAGCCTCGAACGGCCAGCAGTCATGGGTATTTTGAATGCCACTCCCGATTCGTTTTTTGATGGCGGCAAGTACCAGGGGTTTGATGGGCAAATGTTCCAGGTCGAAAAGATGCTGAAAGAAGGTGCCACTTTTATCGATATCGGTGGGATGTCGAGCAGGCCAGGAGCCGAAATCATAGATGTTGAAGAGGAACTGAAAAGGGTTATTCCGCTCATTACAGGGACAATGAAACGGTTTCCCGAAACACTGATCTCCATTGATACCGTTCATGCGATGGTCGCCGAAAAAGCCGTAGCTGCCGGGGCATGCATCGTCAATGATATTTCCGCCAGCAGTATAGATGCGGAAATGTACCCAACCGTTGCAAAGCTCGATGTGCCATACATTTTGATGCACATGCAGGGCCGCCCCCAACAAATGCAGGTCAACCCAACCTATGAAAACGTAGCCCTGGAAGTACTTGATTTCTTCATTGCGGAGGTTGGAAAACTGCGGGCTCTCGGAGTCAAGGATTTAATCATCGACCCAGGTTTTGGTTTTGGCAAAACTATAGCGCATAATTACCAGTTGCTTACCCATCTCCACACCTTCAAAATGCTGGAAGCGCCGATCCTTGCCGGACTTTCCCGCAAATCCATGATCTGTAAAGTCCTGAAAGTCAACCCCTCCAATGCCTTGAACGGAACCACCGCCCTGCACATGGTTGCCCTGCAGCAAGGTGCTAAGATCCTTAGGGTTCATGATGTGGAGGAAGCAGTTCAATGTGTGCGACTGTTTGAACAGTTGATGATGGCCGGCTGACGGTGGACGAACCGCCAAATCAAAAAAACACACATAATTTTTTCGATTAATGCTTAAAAGCTGCTAAATATTGCAGAAATTCGCCCTATGAAAGCAAACACTGTGGAGCAGCAACAACTCACCGAGAACATTATCAAAAAGGTAGCGCTTCGCTTTTTACGGCAGTATTATAAATTCCGCCTGCGATACGAAGATCAGCCCGTAACTGCCAGTTACGATCTCGAGGGTGTTGGCGGTATCATTGCCGATGGCTACTATTCTTTTAAGAAAATGGATGGGCGGTTGTTCACGGCCACATTTGAAGCAACCGGCCAGGATTCGAGGGACGAGGTGGTTTTCAAACCGCAAATGCGCCTGTTGTTTTGGGACGGGATGGCGATTGCGAGTTTGGTGACATTGAGCCTCGTGGTCTTTAATTATTTCACTGAGCTGCATTTGCTGGACGAGCGCACCCTGCTCTTCAGAATTCTGATGTTGCTCGGCTCTATGGGGGTTTCCTTACTGTTTTTCTTTCTCATTGCTAAAAATTTCCGCCGCTACCGATACATCTATGCCGTCGAACAATTTAAAAAATACCACGCAGACGAGCAGTGGATTGCATTGGCAGATGACGTATTCTCCGGCCCCTCAGACCGGTTTTACCGGGAGCTGAAATACCAGGCCATGATCAATGGCATTGGCATTGTACAGGTCAATCAGAACCTGGATACCAAAATCCTGGTAACTCCCTCCCGTCAGGACATCTTTCAGGGCAAACGGAAGCGGATTGATTTGATGCCACAGAAGCGGGCAAAGCTCCAAAAAGACGGTCAAAAATTCGATACCAAATGGGCGCTTACCCAGTCCTGGATACCTGCATTTCTAAAAAACGAAAACAGCATGTTGCGTTTTCAAAGGAACTACAAAACGCAACTCGCCATTTTAATCGGTTCTTTTTTCCTGATCGGATTCTTGTTCACTAAGGAAATGAGCCTGGCAGGATTTCAATCGGTCGATACGGACCAATTCAGGAATGAGATTGCCAGGTCTCAGTCCAACCAGGTACCCGAACAAGAGGAAGTGTTGGGCGACTCCCTGTTAGCCGACGATCATACGAACCCGGACATCGAGGAGTTTGACAGGAGCATCTGGGAACCTAAAAAAAGAATAAACAACCAACCACCCGAGGCCAAACCTGTCCCTCCCGTTACCCGCCGCTCTGCCACACCTCCCCAGCCAGTTGACACCACAGAGATTATGGTGAATTTGAACAAAGAAGACTCGCAGCCATATGACTGCGCTCGCTATTATACTTTTGATACGTATAAATATGTGGTCGTGGAAGGGAATTATACGAGCTGGAGAACGGCCGAACGCCGCCTGGCCCTCATCAGAAACAGCGAAATTTCCTCTGCTGCGCTGGCCAAGAAGTGTTTTTTTTATGGCGAAACTGGATTTCTGATTTACCTGGGCGAAATTTACAACTCACCGGAAGAAGCTTCGCAGTTCATTGATGAATTGAACCAATCTTCCCAAACGGCTATCCGAAATGTGCAGCAATTGGATATAAAACGGCTGCGACCTCCGGCAGGAAGATAAACCACCTCCGTTCCGAAATTTCTGCTTACCAAATAAAAAAGCAAGGCGGCGAGCACCTTGCTTAAAAAATGAAAAAAGGCTTAAGGTAAATTCGTTGGTTGGGCAATAGCCCTCATTTTGGGAAAATAATTGAATAGGTTAAGAATGAGAAGAAATCTCAAAATGGGCATGTTTCCAGCGAAACTGGAACTTTTGTACCTGATCAAGGGCACATATAAAAAGAAAGTTGTTGTTGTAAGTTACGCCGCATGCCAGCATCAATGGGGGGTATGCCACTGGGGGATACCTAAGTCGGTGGGGGGATACCAACTGGGGGGAATTGACCCTTAGCAATTGGACGACAACCTGCAACGAACAACTTCCGGGTTATGCATCGCAGTGTATGGGTCTTCGTTAAAACCCATATAGGATACTTCTTCGCACCTTATCGACCTTCACTGTGTATCCTGTAATAAAATGAATCAGAGTAACTAATCGCACCATGCAGCCTGCCACGTTTCTCTAAAGTTTAAATTTTTGTATTTGTCCGGTTTATTTTTTTCTCGCAAAAAACCTTTAGAGAAAATGCCTTTACTGTGCGTTATAGAAGTCGTCGCTTCAAAAGGAAAGAAGTTGTCTCGGAAAACCTTGTTTGAAGCTTATAGAAATGTTCATGGAAATAAATGGCGGCCTTTACTTAAAACAGGCCGGGAGTTCCATTTTTATGCGCGTTAGCTCATTTATTGGGACTCCTGATTATTATGTGCAAAAACCAAGCTAAAATTTAATTTTATATTATATAAATTTTTGCAAACATTTCAAAAGCCCTTTATTTATTAGATTTATTAAGAAAATAAAAATATATAATAATACATATACACTCTGATCAGCATGTATAAAATCTGGTTTAACGAACCTCATGATCAGTGGTTTTTCAAAAATCGGCTGAAATATTTGTCAATCGAAGCAACCAGATTATCTGGGGTATCGTTGGCATGACAGACAAAATGAGCCTGGTTATAAAAGCCCATCCTTTCGTTCAGCTTTTTGTCGATGTAGTCAAATAGGTCATTGTCCGATCTGCCATTCAGCAAAGGTCTTTGCTTTGTTTCGGTCTTCAAGCGCTGGACCAGCACTACCACTGGTACCGAGAGAAAAAGCGTCAGTCCGTGGTCATTCATCCAGTTCATATTATCGTGGAAGCAGGGAGCCCCTCCACCGGTGGCGATGACGGCGTTGTGCAGGTTTTCGGTTTTCCTGAGTTCATCCCTTTCCAGTTTGCGAAATGTGGCTTCTCCTTGTTGAGCAAAAATTTCAGCAATGGAGGAGCCCGCTGATAGTTCAATGGCTACATCAATGTCCACAAAGTCGAACTGGAGTGAATCGGCCAATTTTTTCCCGATAAACGATTTTCCACTCCCCATAAATCCAGTTAAAAATATTTTCATAAAGAAACAAGGTTAGACAGATTCAGCATTGAACCATGACCTTTTCTGTTGGTTGCCTGTTAACAGAAATAAGCGACGATACACTACTTTTGCCAAAAAAAGAAAAAGAAGAGAACAAGACTATGCAATTTTATCAAATGATCAATAAACTTATCCTTTGCAGCTTTTCCATCCTGCTGCTGATCGGTACCATTTCTTGTAAAGGTGATCAGGACAACGGCAAATCTATTGAAGAAATTAAAACTGACGGCGCCATCAGTTCTATCATCAGAAGCCCGGTAACGGCAAATGGCCCTACGGATACGGTCAACGTTGCAAAAATGGAATTCACGAAGATGATACATGATTTTGGCGAGGTAAAGGAAGGCCAGATTGTTAAACATGCTTTCGAATTTACCAACACCGGAAAAATCCCCCTGGTCATCAGCGATGCTCATTCTACCTGTGGATGCACCGTTCCTGAATGGCCGGAAAACCCCGTTCCGCCGGGAGCCAGTGGACGGATCAATGTTGAATTCAACACTAAAAGCAAAACAAATAACCAGGAAAAACCGGTAATCATCACAGCCAACACTTATCCCTCGGTCACCAAAGTCTTTTTAAAAGGTTTTGTTGTTCCTACACAAGGATAAGTAGACTTACTTTTTACTTTTGCCTTCCGGCTTACGTTTAGGCTGGTTTACAAATTACTACAAACTCTATCATGCAAAATTTCATTTTCCTACAAGCAGACACCATTACCTCCATGTTTCCGTTGCTTTTGATCTTCGTCGTGTTCTGGTTTTTCATACTCCGTCCACAAATGAAGAAACAAAAACAACAGGGTAAGTTTTTAGATGCGCTGACCAAAGGGCAGGAGGTTGTCACATCCAGTGGCATCATTGGAAAGATCAACCGTATCGACGGAGAAATCATCCACCTGGAAATTGCCACCAAAACCATTATCAAGGTCACCAAAGGAGCGATTTCAGGCGAGTTGACAGAAGCCGTTTCCAAGAACAAAACTGATAATACACCAATAGAAGTGAAATCATAATTCAACCCGGAAAGAGGAGGTCCGGTGACCTTACGGAGCGCAGCATTACTCAACTAATGGTAAATGACCATCCAGATAAAAAGACCAGAAGTCAACATTGACCCAGAACGATCGGCCTTGTTGGCCTGTATAGGACTATCATTGATGATCTGGTTTTTTGTAAAACTGTCAAAGGTTTACACCACCGAAAAAAGGGTCAGTATCGAATACAAACTTCCCCCAATGATGGAGTTCACCAATCCGCCTCCTTCCGGCCTGGTTGCTACGGTTTCCGGGTCGGGCATTGATTTGGCCAAGAAATTTGTATTCCAGCGAAACCCTACCATAGAAATCGACCTGGCCAATATTTCCGATCCAGCCGTTCAGCGGAGCGAATTAATGTCTAAAATCCAGGAAAAAACAGGTTTGACCGTACAAAATATCAATCGCAATTATCTAAGTTTTTCCATCGACAGCACAGCCACCAAAAAAGTACCGGTCAAACTGAATGTATCTCTTCAGTTCAAAACAGATTACTATCAAACCGGCCCCCTTGACCTGAACTACGACAGTGTCCTGTTGGCTGGCCCGCTGCAAGAACTGAATCAAATAAACCATGCTGAAACGGAGGAAAAAACCATTGAGAACATTGATGGAAATGTAACGACTACCGTATCGCTGAAAGGTTCCGGAATTAATAATGTCACCTTCAATCCGCAACAGGTTCAACTCAAGATCAGAGCAGAACAGTTCACCGAGCGGATTTTTGAAATACCGATTGAAATACAGAATGCTCCGGTCGGAATCCAGCTCAATCCGTCGAAGGCCAGGGTCACTTGTTCGGTGGGCCTCAGTCGGTACAATCAATTGGTTGATAACAGTTTTTCGGTTGTAGCGGATTTCACAGGTATCCAAAATTTGGAGGAGCAAAAAATTATACCGCTCACCTTGAGCAAATTTCCGGATTGGATTAAATCACCGAGAATTTCCCCGGCCGTAGTGGAATTTTTGAAAATAGATTAACTGAAAAAATCACCATGCATTTATTGATTGTCGCGGCTACGCCTTTCGAAGTCCAACCCCTTAAGGACTATCTGACTGTTCATTTTGCCCAGTTGTCAGACTCCCATTTTAAAAGAGATGAAATGGATATATCGTTGTTGATCACGGGGGTTGGAATGGTAAGCACAGCATTTGCTTTAGGCCACGTTCTGGCCAAAAACCATTACAACCTAATTATCAATGCAGGGATCGCAGGAGCGTTTAACCGGACATTCAATATTGGGGATGTCGTGCAAGTTGTTTCCGAACAATTTGGAGACCTGGGGGTAGAGGAAAAGGATGGGAGATTTACGGATGTGCACGAAATGGGATTGATCGCGAATGAACAGCTACCCTTCAGGAATGGACGCTTACTGAACGAAGGCAGCAATCAATTCAATTTCCTGCCAGCCTGTAAAGGGTTGACAGTCAACAAAGTGCATGGATCAAAAGCATCAATCAAAGCTATTTCAGAAAAATATGATGCAGATGTGGAAACGATGGAAGGTGCCGCTTTCTTCTTTGCCTGTCTCCACTCTGATATGCCTTTTATGCAGGTTCGGTCTATTTCAAATTATGTGGAACCCCGCAACCGCGAGCAATGGGATCTGCCGCTGGCCATCAAAAACGTGAATAAAGTACTCATCGAAATGTTGAAGGTATTTTCTCCAGAGCTTCAATAACCGTTTTGACGCAGCCCGTTACCGATGGCCTTTTGCATTGACCTGAATTCAGGTGTAAGCCCATGAAAATCAGTCATTTTTAAAATGAAAAATACCATCTTTTTCCTGCAATGTTTTAAAGGGATCATCACGCAATCAGATATTCCTACATTTGTGCGGACAGTTGTTAAAGTGGAGCAAACAGTTTAACAATCAAATCTGAGTCCTCGTTTTTAGTTCAAAATTTCACATGAGCTTTTCAAAAATCAACAAAATGCAAAAGCGGATGACCTTGTCACTTCGAGTGCTGCTCTTGCTTTGTCTGGTTTTTGTTTTTTCAAAAAACGCTGGCGCCCAGGAAACCACCGCACCGCCAAACAGCACCTTGCAAGACTCTGTCCCACCTGCCGACTCCACTTCTGATAAATTCATCAACATCCGCTATGCCGATGAATTGAACTATCTCGCCACAGGAACCGACACGTTGCAAAAACTCATCGGCAATGTCGAATTGAACCAGGATTCTATATTCATCTTTTGCGACAGTTCAACCATTCTAAATGGTACCGAAATGGTGGCGCAGGGCAACTTTATCCTGCAACAAGGCGACTCTACAACCATATTTGCTGATTCTGCTGAGTATTCAAGCAATACCAAAATCGCCGATCTCTACAGCGATGTATCTATGGTAAAGGGACAACAAAAATTGTTTACCGAACACCTTACTTATGACGCCAATAGTAAAATCGCCACCTATCTGACTGGCGCTACATTGACCGACGACACGACCTTCCTGAAAAGTACACGGGGCTACTTTCATGCAAAAACGGATGACATTTTTTTTAAAGACAGCGTAGTTGTTGTCAACCCGGATTTTACGCTCCGTTCGGATACTTTGAAATTTAACGCTCGTACCAAGATCGTTACTTTTCTGGCCCCGACACTCATTTCGCAGGACTCCGCGAAAATTTATACTGAATCAGGATTTTACGACATCAACAAAAAGTTTGCGGAGTTCCGCAAAAACCCACAGTATGTAAAAAACGACCAAAAGGCCTGGTCCATCCGGATGCTTTATGACGGCAATAAAAAAGAAGTCGTGCTAATGGGCGAGGCTCATTTCGAGGATTCCACGAGCGTGGCCACAGCAGATATCATCCGGCACAATGAGTCGACCGGCGTTACCATTTTGGAAGGAAACGGGTACTATCAAGATGAAGAAAGGACCATAGTCGGAGATACGATTGTCTATAATTCCAAAGAAGAAACTTACTCCACCCGGGGCCGTGCGACTATTGAAGACGGTGACCAGATTCTGGAAGCCGACAATGTAGATTATATAAAAGAAAGAGAGGTCGGCATCGCTACCGGTCGAGTCATATTTACGGATACTCTTGAAAAAATGACGGTCATCTGTGAGTATGCCGAACACTCTAAGAAAAGGGATTATCTCAAAGCGTTTGGTGGTCGGGACTCACTGGGCAACCCCGGTCGGCCGCTCATGATCAAGGAGGTGGACGGTGATTCTTTATACATCAGTGCCGACACCTTGATTTCATACGTGCCGCAAGAGGATACTGTGCTGTTGGCAAACAATCAAACGCTGCCTGTTGATAGCTTGCAACTGGCCGCCGACAGTACTTTAACGGCTGGTGATAGTCTGCAAATGGTAGCGGAAGTTGCTGATTCCTTGGTCAGTCAAGCGGATGAAATCAATGTACTCGACAGTGTATCATTGCAAAGTGCAGACTCTTTGGCAACTCCGATAGAAAGGGAAAACGGATCGGACAGCTTGACTGTGGCAGGCATTGACTCCATTGTCATCGAAAAAAAATCCAAACCACTGGACACCATCCCATCTGAGGTTTTGAGTGAGCTGGAAAAAGAACCAATAGAAATTAAGGAAATCCTTGAACCGCAGGTTGATTCAGGCGACGTTTCAAATGATGGGATTGCAACTCCCCTGCTCGATCTGTTGAACGATTTACGACCTGAAGAAGAAGTAGAGACCCCGCTGCTTGATTTATTGAATGACTTACCAACGGATGAAGAACCTGAAACCGATAAACAGGAGCCCGAAGAAGAAGAACGAATCATCCTTGCCTACAACGACGTCCGCATTTTCAAAACTGATTTGCAAGCCTTGTGCGACTCGATGAGCTATAACTCTCTGGACTCGATGTTCCGCTTGTACAAAGAGCCGATCATCTGGTCCGATACTTCCCAGTTTACTGCCGATCATGTTCGGATACAGTTGGCCAATGATGCCATTGATAAAATTTTCATGGAACAAAACACTTTCATCGTCAACACTCCCGATGAAATGTTTTTTAATCAAATAAAAGGAAGGGATGCCATCGCATATTTTGACAGCAGTGAGCTTAGGGTGGTCAAAGTAGTCGGCAATGCCGAGTCAGTTTACTATGCACTGGACGACGATGATGCTTATATCGGAGTGAACAAGACAGTTTGCAGTGAAATGAAAATTCTTTTTGGAAATAATGAAGTAGAAGGTATCGTCTTTTACGCTGAGCCAACCGCCAATTTATTTCCTATGCGGGAAGCCGATCATGCAGGTCTGGAAATGCCCGGTTTTAGCTGGCAGGTACACCGGCGCCCCAATTCCATTGAGGATTTGGTAAAAATCAATAAACAGCGCACTGCGGCCATTCCAACAGCTACCCAAATAGAAGACACAAAATTTGAAAAAGTAGACGAGATCATTCCGGAAGCTGGCAAAAAGGAAGAAGAGAAAACTGAAAACTGAAAATGGAGAATTTTGAATTCTCCATTTTCAGTTTTCAATTAATCTTTTACTCTACCAAATCCAAGCGTTTTCAACATCCAGTTTGGCAGAGGTTTGCCGGGAGGTCGCTTCCGCAAATCCAGGTACCAGCCCAATTTTTTCATCAGTGGAATTTTATGGGTCTCCACGAATTCAATCAAGGTGCCGTCCGGATCTTCGATGTAGCTGAACTGCCCGGCTGCTTCTCCCATATCAAAACTATTGCCGCTATCAACAGTGAACGGATGGCCCAGGGCCTTACAGTTCTCCCGCATTTCATCCATTCCGATAATATCGAAACACAGGTGGATGTAACCCAGGTCGCCCCAGAAACGGTCATCAAAAAGTTTCCGAGGTTGCCCTTCCGTGGCCTGGACCAGCTCAATCCGCATAGGTCCGAGCATTTTTGAAAAAGCCCCCTGGTTGGGTTTTGTTCTTTTCAATAATGCCCGGCGATATTGCTTCGCTCCACCTGGCAAGGATGTCAAATCAGCGAATGAGTCTGTTTTATCATAAACTACCTGATCAAAACCCAGTACATCTGCGTAAAACTTCAATGATCTATCCATATCTGACACACCGATCGTTGCTCCCAATGCCCCTCCGACTGGCTTGCCTTTTGTCGAAAACCAGCCGTCCTGTTCTTCCACCACTTCAATCAAATTGCCATAGGGGTCGGTCAGGAAAAAATTCTTCTGTTCGGCAGGGTTCTTAGTTACGTCGCTCAACAGATTGGCCTGTTTGCTTTTCAGCAAATCGAATGCAGCCTGCGCATCAAATGATTTTATTTTCAAAATATAAATACCGAGGTCGCCTAACCGTGGTTCGAAGGCCGGTGCCTTTGGCTTGCGCTCTGTGTACTGCCAGATTTCCAGGCCACCTCCACCGCGCAGGTTTAAAGCTAAGATTGCATGGCGTTTTCTTGGCTCACCTCCCGTGTAAGGCAACATCAGCCCTGCCTCTGCCGCTTCCTCAAAAATGGGTACGTCAAAATCGAAATGTTGGCGGTACCAGCGAAAAGTATCATGCACATTTGCATTGCCAATGCCAATTTGTTGAATGCCTGAGATGAGTGGTTTGCCGTTATTCATATTGTTTTGTTTTTTATTATTTTGCAATAAATGAAATCCCGTAAAATCAAATTTGAAGGACTTACTTTCAAAAAGATGGAAAGTCGGCAAAAATCTTAAAAAATAGTTCACTAAGAAAAATTCAATCAACAAATTACTTTGCCTAAAAGTAAAAGCAACTCGGATTGTTAATCGGAGCAGGTCTATCCCGGACGAACAATCCGAGTCATTTTAAAATATAAACAATATGAAAATAGCCGTTGGAACTGACATGAAAATGCACGTTGCTGAAAAAGTGGTGGACGAACTGGAAAAAATGGGCCACGAAGTCAAAACATTTGGAGCCCTCGTCACGACCGAGGCGCCCTGGCCAAAGGTAGCAGTCGAGGTAGCTGAACAGGTCGCAGCTGGCACCTTCGACCAAGCGGTCCTTTTTTGCTGGACCGGCACCGGCATTTCATTGGCCGCCAATAAAGTGAAAGGTATTCGCGCAGCCCTTTGCCAAGACGCTGAAACCGCAGCAGGCGCCCGTAAATGGAACGATGCCAACATCCTTTGCATGAGTTTGAGAACGACTTCGGAAGTGGTGGCCAAAGAAATGCTGGACGCATGGTTTGCCAACACAGCAAGTACCGATCAGGAAGATGCCGATTGCCTGGTTTATTTAAAAAAAGCCGAAGAGAAACATATGAAGTGAGGTTGGGGGTTATGAGTTATGAGTTATGCGGGGGCTTTTGTAATTGGGAAAAAAGTCAATAGACATGGTTGTGTCAAGTTTGTAACTTGACACTGCAAGGCATGTAGTTTTCAACTGCGCTGGAAGTTACAAACTTTCCGCTTTAGGGTGTCAAGTTACAAACTTGACACAACTGTGGGGGCTATGAAAAAAGGATTTTTGATGCGAAACAATTCCTCCTCATGGTTGTGTCAAGTTTGTAACTTGACACTGCAAGGCATGCAGTTTTCAACTGCGTTGGAAGTTACAAACTTTCCGCTTTAGGGTGTCAAGTTACAAACTTGACACAACTGTGGGACAGGATAAGGCCATAACTCATGACTCATAACAAAAATCACCCTTCATAATATACCCGGTAAATGGCATCGGCAAAATCATCAGAGACCAGCAAGGAGCCATCCGGCAAATGTTCCAGATCGACGGGACGGCCCCAGGCCTCATCCAGATCTTTGTCCAACCAGCCATCGATAAACGGCTCGTAGCTCGTCGCCTGGTCGCCTTCCAGCGTCACCATCATCACCCGGTAACCAGATTTTTTGCTGCGGTTCCAGGAACCATGTTCTGCAAACAGGATTTGCTTTTTATAGGAAGCAGGGAACATGTTGCCCTGATAAAATTCAATGCCCAAAGGGGCAACGTGAGCCATGAGTGTCTGTGCCGGAGCGGTGAATTCGTCGCATTTCCTTTTCCCGCCAAAACGGTCATCGGGCGTATCGCCCTGGTGGCAGTAGGGATAACCAAAATGCATCCCATCCCTGGGCGCATGGTTCAATTCACATCCTGGCAGGTCATCGCCCATCATATCCCGGCCATTGTCCGTAAACCATAGGTCCTTGGTATCGGGATGCCAGGCAAAGCCGACGGTATTCCGGACACCATGCTGCACCACTTCCATTTCTTTAGTGGACACGTCCAAACGGGTGATACTGGCAAACACTTCATCTTCGCTTTCGCAAATATTGCAGGGGGCGCCGACCGGCACGTACAATTTTCCATCCGGGCCAAAGTCAATAAACTTCCAGCCGTGGTGTTTCTCCGTCGGATATTGATCGTAAATGACTTCTGGTTCTGGCGGATTAGACAAGTTGTTTTCAATGTCCTTGTAGCGCAATACCCGGTCGACTTCCGCTACATAAAGATCACCTTCTCGAAAGGCTACTCCATTTGGCATATTCATCTTTGTCGCAATCGTAAATTTTTTATCTATCCGATTATCGCCGTCTTCATCCCTGAGCGCATAAACACTCCCCTCTCCTCTGGTGCCGACATATAAAGTACCGGAAGGAGACAAATCCATCGAGCGGGCATTTTTTACACTGTCCGCATAAACCGCTATTTTGAAACCAGCAGGTAAATTCAGGGTAGCCAGCGCACTGTCCATTTTAGTGGGATCAGACTTTACCTCTTTGGCCAGTTTTTCTTTTGGAAAATTGACAGAGTCGCAGCTGAAACAGCAAAGTGTTGCAAGTAGGGAAAATGGGAGAAGGTATTTCATCAATTATTTATTTTTTGAAACAAAACTGGCCGAAGGTAATAATGTTCAGGAACAAGTTGTCGCTCGGCTGTGATGACACTTTAGATTTGGCCCAAGTCAAAATTGATTGCCCTGAATACTGATCGTTATGCATAAAACAGTGTCATCTTTCATTTGCCCAATGTGCGAACATGCAGGAAACTCACTCCAGCAACGTTTCATAAAATAGTTTATAAATCCGTTTGTACTCGTCGGCCCAACTGCTGGGCTCCATAAACCCGTGTCTTTCCAAAGGGAAAACGGCAAATTCCCAGTCGTCTTTTCCCAGTTCAATCAAGCGCTGGGCAAGGCGAACGACATCCTGAAATTGCACATTATCATCGATCATCCCATGCAGGATAAGCAGCTGGCCTTCCAGCCCTTCTGCGTGATAAATCGGTGAGCTTCTGCGGTAAGCAATACTGTCTTCTACGGGTGTATTCAAGATATTGGCCGAATAAGGATGGTTGTAGTGAGCCCAATCGGTTACCGAACGCAGCGCAGCTCCACTTTTAAAAGTGCCCGGTGAGGTAAACATCCCCATCAGCGTGATAAAACCTCCATAACTTCCTCCGTATATTCCGATACGGTGCGCATCGATTCCATGCTCCTCTACCAGATATTTTGCTCCGTCCACCTGGTCACTCAGGTCTTTGCCGCCCATGTGGCGGTAAATGGCAGTCCGCCAGTCACGTCCGTAACCCCGGCTTCCCCGGTAATCGATGTCCAGCACGGTATAACCATTGTCCGCCAGGATATTGTGAAACATAAATTCCCGGTAGTAATTGCTCCACCAGCGGTGTACATTCTGTAAATAACCGGCTCCATGTACAAAAATCACGGCCGCCCCGTTTTTGTTGCCTGCTGATGGCCGGTACAAACGAGCAGGTACTTTCACGCCATCGGAAGCCGTGAATTGAATAATTTCCGGATCTCGCCATTTATAGCTGCGAAACTCTTCTGTAGTTGAGACCGTCTCCTGTTGCATGGTCGCCATTGGCGTGTTTGGCATCAGGTAAAGTTCCCAGGGTTTATTGGAATAGGAATACCGAATCGCCAGCCATTTTTCGTCGGGGGACATGGTGACTTCGTGGTTGCCCGGCTGAAAGGTTATTTGCGTCATTTCACCGCCTTCAACTGACATTTTATAAAAATGATGTTCGAATGGTGATTCTTTATTTGACGTTATGAAAAACGATTTTTTATCGTTGGAAAGCTGCGTATTGAGTATTTCAAAATTGCCGCTGGTCAGCGCTTTTTTCATCCCTGTTTCCACGTCCATCACATAAAGATGGGAATAGCCTGTTTCTTCTGATTGGTACCAAATATGACGGTTATCGGCCAGCCACCCCATACTTCCAGGCGCAAAATTCCAATTGGAAATGCCCGGGCCTCCGATCCATGCCTCGTCGTGTTGCCGATCCAACATAGTTAGCTTGCCAGTAGGCAAGTCCACGAGCATAAGCCATCGGTCTTTGTTGTCCTGTGCCTTGGCACTGACCAGAGCTTTACCGTCTTCCGAAAATATTGGTCCGTGAAAAACGACGGGACGGGGCTTTTTGTACTTTACTTCGTAAGGCAAGGAGTCAGGCCAATAATCTTTCAAAAAATCCGGTTTGTCCAAAATGCCCTCGATTTGGGTGGGGTCGATCATAAAGATAGAATCGCTTTCTAGGTCATAAATTCCCAGTTCCGTCTCATCGACTGGTGAACCTACCTTGACCCTCGCCGTGATGTTTTCTACTTTGCCGGAGGCTGTCACATAATTGGGGACTTTCGTTTCTGCCCCCTCTCCTCTTTTCGTCAGCCGGAATGTGATGAATTTTCCGTCGGGTGCAATGGTGAGGTTTGAGATGCTTTTTTTACCGTAGTAATAGGTTTTAGGGCGTTTGGGCTTCAAAAGGTCACGTCTTCTGTTACGGGTATCTGCTTTCATTTTCCGTTCCGCCAACACCTCAAACATGTCGAGCTGATCGTCTTCCAACCACTCATCCTGCTCCGATTTTTGCCTGTCACTTTTTTTAGTTCCTTTTTTGAAATCCGTCAGCTGCACCAACATCCCAGTCCCCATGTCCCAGGCAAACAAATTATTTTGTTTTTGGAAAAATATTTTTGACTCGTCACCGGAAAACCTTGGTCTCCTTTCGATTTCATTGGTACTTGTAATTTGCCGGACCGAATTCTCAGGTATATTATGGATAAACAAATCCCCGTTCCTGGAATAGACCATCTTCGTACGGTCCCGGTTATAAGTCCCTCCAGTTGCATTGTTTTTTTGCTCTTCAATCGATACTCTTTCAGGTTTTGATGAAACGCCATCTGCACTTATATTTAATTTGTAGTCATTTCTAAGTGTATCATTATCAGGGTTCCAGGAAAAGTAAAGGGTCTTACTGTCAGCCGACCATCGAATATTGGCAGGTAAATGGCCCACAAATTTTTCTCCCTGCATTATCTGCTCGATGGATAAACTGGAGACGTTGGTTCTTGCGGGCTGGGCATAAATACTCGTATACAAAAGGAAACAAATAGAGGCAATTAAAAAACGGATCATTCTGTTGGAATTTGTATTCTATTTCAAAGAAGTAAATGTAGAAAGGCCATCGGTATTTTTAGTCAATAAATTCTTAAAAAACTACTGGGCGGTCAACAACCAAGCACAAAGTCTACAAACACGTACTTCATTTTTTAGCTGATCAAAAAGCCCAGATACCATTTATTCAAGGTGAGATGGCACAGAGTTTGGATTTTTTGACACGTTTCCCTATGCTCCTACCTCCCTTTCTCCAATCGGACGCCCGCAAAAGAACAATCCCATTTTATAGCTGCCCCACCCAATCGATTGATTTTAATTGATCCCATAAATTCATCAACCTCCGCCCCTCGTTGCATTTAAAACAACAAAGACTTTTTCAAAAACTATAACAAAATCATGAAGAACATCTCATACTCACCACTGTTTTACCTTTTCCTTGCAGTGATTTTCATTGCGACCTCCTGCCAAAAAGACGTAGCCTTCGAACCCGAAGAAGAAGTTGATCCGCCAGCACCCGAAACCATTACCTTTTTAGAAGAGAATGTAGAGGCAGATGCCAGGATGGTTCTGGTGAATGAAGCCATAGTGCTTGGAGATACGAGCCTGGGCAGGGATGATTGTGAAAAATATGCTGCCTGGTCAAGGATTGCAGAAGTGACCACACTGCAGTTAGGAAACAACCGACTGAGCACAACTCATGTGGCCATGCAAGGTGATTTGGCACTGGTATCCTACCATCTGCGCGGAGCTACGCACTACGGAGCCGTTGAAGTCATTGACCTAATAGATCCAACCAAACCCAAAATCAAAAGCCAGGCATTTTTCAGCCAGGCTGATATCAACTCCATTGAAGTGGAAAGCAATCCAAGCGACAATACAATCAAGATCTGGGTAGCAATGTCGGATAAAAAGGACGGTGCCGTTTTGGGGGAACTGAAAATCAAAAACAAAAGATTTCAAAATTATTTTAAGAAAGTCAAACTCGCCTACGAGCTACCTGGAGGCACCATTGCCTCTAATGCAAATGATATTAAGGAGGTGGGTGAGTACTTGTACGTTACGGCCGGCCGCTCAAACGGAGGAGTTTTTTGCATCAACAAAGAAGACTTGTCGGTGATCGGTTTCAAACAGTTTCCCAATGCCAAAGGGGTTGCCTCGGATGGAGTGACAGTTGCTGCCATCCAGACCCAGGGCACCCCCAGTGTACACATGGAAACAGTTGGTGCAACATCATTTAGCAGTACTTTCCCAATTGATGCCATATCCCACCAAAATGTAGAAGATCACAAAGGAGGTAAAACCACAGCGGTCTTTAGTGGCGACTACCTCATGTTGACCACCGGCCTGAATGGCGTGAAGGGCTACGATATCAATTCCGGGCAGCAAGTGTATGCGACACCGGAAAAAATGATCGCTTATGGCAATGCCAATGGTTTAACCACAGATGACCAATATTTATATGTAGCCTGTGGCGCCGATGGACTGGCCATTTTTCCACTGACTCAGAATGGAATTCCGGATGATGCCAGCGCATTCGTTTGGGACTTGGATGAGCCGGAAGCCTCGGCCAACTATGTAGCCAGCAGCGATGGCTGGATTTTTATTGCAAAAGGTGAAGGAGGGTTCAAAATCTTGAAAACACCGACTCCGGGCGATTGCCTGCCGGTCTGCGGATTTGACAACAACGGTGTACCGTCTTGCTTGTCCAACAATGTCACGTTGTGCAGTTCATTAAGTGCCCGAATCGATGCAGCTTTGCCACTTGGTGCAGAAGCACAGGCTCTGCATCCCGAATATTTCTCGGCAGGTATCAATGAAATTCAATTAAAAGAAGACGCAACTCTCAAACTGACCTTTGTAGAGGAAAATACTTCTTTGGAAAACTCTCTTGGCTACTACTTTTATCACCCTGATTGCCCGCCCTCCTCTGTGGATGAACTGACCGGGATGCTGGTCTTTCCAAATTTTTCCGCACAAGGAAGTGGTGGCAACATGACCCCTGGCCAAACGGTAACCCTCCCTGGCAAATTTAAGGCAGGTACTCATATCGGGTTTTTCCTGATGCGCAATGGCTGGAACGGCGGGCATCAACTGTACTATTCCAATCAGCTATTTAACAGTAACCAAAACCGCCAAGGATTGCTGTTTTATGATAATGAATGCGGTGATATCATTGGCGCTTTCCAGGGCAACCCTACCCCGTCGAATGATGCTGATTTCCGAGATATGGTCTTTAAAGTGACACCAAGTTCTCAGAGTGCAATTAATGATCGGGAGTACCAGTCGCTTTGATAGACAGCCAGTTCGTTAGTCGACCGGCAAACAACTCCATCGCTTGGAATGGGAGCTTTCTCATTCCAGGCGAGCGTTTTTTAGCAAAAAACTAAGAATTTCCTGCCTTTCTAATTTCCGCTCCAGCAAAACAACTTTTCTCCGGAAGAACAAAATCAGTCAACTTTCCCTACTTTTGCGCCACTTTTTTGAAAACCTATCGTATAGGCGAAGGTGAAACAATAAAAAATGGCAAAAGGAGACTTCTCAATCCAATGGTTCAGCTTCCTTCTTTTTCCATTTCAATAACCATAATTCCAAGGGATGTTGGCAGCCTGACTGACTGATCATGAGGCAAATTGGGCTACAAACAACAACCTGTTCATTCCAACAATCAAAATTTTTTTCTAATGGCTAAACGTAAGAAAAACAAAAAGAAGAATAAAAGAGACGAAGAAATACTCCTCGACATTACCGAGGTGACTGGGCAGGCAGAAGATTACTTAGAGAAAAACCAGAAACCCATCATGATCAGCGCCATTTTGTTTGTGCTCGTGGTTGGTGGTTACCTGGCCTACCAAAATCTTTACCTCAAACCCAAGCAAGATGATGCCGTTACACAGATGGCAGAAGCAGAATACCAATTTGCAAGGGATTCATTTGCATTAGCCCTGGCCAATCCTGGCGGCGGTTACCCTGGTTTTGCAGACATCGTCAACAACTACGGTGGAACCGATGCAGCCAATGCAGCGCTGTATTATTCCGGTATTTCAACGTTGAACATGGGTCAGTACGATGCAGCCATCTCCTATCTCGAAGAGTTTTCTGCCGATGGTGACCTGCTGCCTATCATGAAGCATGGGGCACTCGGTGACGCCTATTCAGAAAATGGGGATTTGGACAAGGGACTCAGCCTTTACAACCAAGCTGTGAGCGCAGGTGACAACGAATTGTTAACGCCTTATTATTTGAAAAAAGTGGCCATGCTCAGTCAGAAGTTGGGCAAAAATGACGCTGCGGTACAGGCCTGGGAACGTATCAAAACAGACTATCCCAATTCAAATGAGGCGCGTGAAGCTCCCAAATACCTCATCAGTTTGAAATAATTCTATTTAAAACAATCTACATATTGATCAAGGCAGTGGAAAACCCACTGCCTTTTTTATTTTTGGGCTTCCTGTAAAACAAATACTACTTTAACTCATTACTTTAAAATATCTTAATCGTTCGGGGTGGTAACTCTCAAAAATCTTTCTGCCCTCTACCAAAATCCATCTTCCAATAATGGCATCAGCACTTAAAAATCTATCTGAGTACAACGAAGAAAACATGCCCTCCGCCGCCGACATGCAATTCGGGATTGCTGTCTCAGACTGGAACTCCGATATCACCCATACCCTCTATCAAGGCTGTTATGACACTTTAATAAAACATGGAGCGAAGGAAGAAAATATCAAGACCGTTCAGGTACCTGGTTCCTTTGAATTGCCTGTGGCCGCAAAGCTGCTGGCCGGCTCAAAAAAAATGAACGCAGTTATTTGCCTCGGTGCAGTGATCAAAGGTGAAACCAAGCACGACGAATACATCAACCATGCTGTCGCCACCGGTTTGACCAATTTGAGCATTGCGAGTGGCATCCCTTGTATCTTCGGGGTTTTGACGCCCAACACCCACGAGCAAGCAGTTGAGAGAGCAGGAGGAAAGCACGGCAACAAAGGGGTAGAAGCTGCCGTTACTGCCATTCGTATGGCGGCGATCAAACAAGACCTGACCAAGCCAAGCACCCGGATTGGCTATTAAAACAATCTCCATTGAAAGCACTGGTTCTCATCGGTTTACAAGTAGATTACTTTTCATTTGGCGCAGCAGAAATCACCGGCGCTGAAGACATACTGCCAACCATCAACAAATGGCTGCCAAAATTTGAACATGTTATTGCGGCCCGTTTTTCCCATCCGCCGGAGCATAAGATGTTCGTTGCCAATTACCCCTGGCGACGTCCAGGCCAGGAAATAGATTTGCTCGGCGATAAGGTGCTGTTGAAAAATTACCAATGTATACAGGGCAGCTTCGGAGCGGAGCTCGCCTCTGGCTTTGATCATCAAAAAATCACTCATACCGTTTTACTGGGTACAGAAAAAAAATGGCTGTCCAATAGTGCATTTTATGATGAAAAGAAACAAAGAGATACCGGCCTGAAAGACTATTTGACCGCACACCACATCGACGAAATTTATTTAGCTGGCCTGCCGTTTGAAGAGGGTATTTTGCAAACGGCCATCGAAGGTGCTGATGAGGGTTATAACATAAAATTGTTGCAAAATGCAATTCTGGGAATCGACCAGGAAGAAGTAGCTGCCGGGAAAAAGCTTTTAGCAAAAAAAGGCATTGGATGGCTGGTAGATTAAGCATTGATTGAGGTCGGCACTGTAAAATTTAGCATTCATAGAACCATTATCTGCGATTTTTCCAAACAACCTGTCCACTACCAACATTTCTATTATAAAAATAAATTGTGCTGCGTTAATAACCAATTCACGTTTATCTTTGGTGATACGCTGTTCCTTCCCGTGAACCATTATCTACGCCATCTCCCTCCCCCGCTGAGCCATCTTCCTCTAATAGAATAAAATTTGTTAAAATCGGAAACGGTGAATTAAAAATGGCATAAGGTATTAGAAGTGTTCAGAAATAAAGAACCCTAATGTGTTTCCTCCCCCGGCCCCTCCAGAGGGGGAGAAAAGAACGTGCATCTTCCCCTTTGGAGGGGGCGGGGGGAGGAAATATGCATTAAACGAATTACAATTATTGATTTTTGAACACCCCTGTTATCCATCAAAATTTTGCTTATTTGTTCGATAAAAAATTTGATAAAAATTTCGATCCGTATGAGAAATTTATACCTATTATTTTCCATGTTATTAGCAACTGCCTCCTTCGGTCAGCAGACCAACTATAATATCACGTTTATCTCTAAATTTGAATATCCGGGACAGCGCCTGGCCAATATCTGGGGCTATGCAGCCAACGGAAAAGAATATGCACTGGTAGGAGCAGCTGACGGCATGTCGATCGTGGATGTAACTGACCCTGCCAATCCAGTTGAACTGGAACAGCTTACTGACGGCATCACCAGTAACTGGAGGGAAATAAAAACCTACGGAACCCATGCTTATATCACTTCCGAAGGTGTTGACATCAATAATCAGGGAGGACTGGGCATTGCAGACCTGAGCAACTTGCCAAACCCAGTCGGTTTCCATAAATACCATGGCGATGGCCCCATCAACGGCAGCCTGAGAAGGGTACATGCCCTGGATGTCGACGAAGCCACCGGACATGTCTACTTATATGGCCCGGATGCCATTAATCCAAAAGGAATTATTTGCTTGAACTTATTGCCCGATCCATACAACCCAACCTACGCTGGCCAGTATTCAGGCAGCTATGTTCATGATGGTTATTCCAATAATAACATCGTATTTGGTTCCCATATTTACGGAGGTTATTTTTCCATTATTGATTTTACCAATAAATCAAATCCACAGGTGTTAGCGACTCAATCGACACCAACCAACTTTACCCACAATACCTGGATATCCACTGATGGCACACATTTATTCACCACCGATGAAACCAGTCATTCTTACCTCACCGCTTACAACATTGAAGATGTCAATGATATTTATGAAACAGACCGGATCAGGACTACACCAGGATCTGGCAGCATCGTTCACAACACTTATACATTGAATGATCATGTGATCACTTCGTGGTACAAAGACGGCGTCACCATAACCGATGTGAGCCGCCCTCAAAACATAATTCAAGTTGGCGCCTATGATACCTACACAGCTGGAAGCGGTAGTGGCTTTGCCGGAGCCTGGGGTGTCTACCCATATTTGCCTTCCGGGAATTTGCTCGTGACCAATATGGTGGAAAGTGTTTCCAGTGGTGGCACAGGAGGAGTTCTTTACATCCTGGCACCAACTTATCCAGATGCTTGTTATTTGGAGGGAAAAATAACGGATGCAAACACTGGTACAGGTATTTTTGGTGCAACGGTCAAGATTGATCATACTGATCCACTGAATGAAACCTTTACTGACCTGGTGGGCAATTATGGTACTGGTCAGCCCACTGCGGGAACCTTTAACGTCACTGTTTCAGAGGACAGCCATGTTCCTAAAACGCTTGCAGTCACCCTGTCACCTGGTGCAGTGACAACACTTAATGTAGAGCTGGTACCACAATCCTTACTTGCGGTTGAATGGGAGCGTTTCACGGCTGTTCCAAAACAAGATCACAATTTACTCGCCTGGGCAACTTCCAGTGAAAAAAACACCGACCGATTTGAAATCCAACGACGAATGGACGAGCAAAGCAACTGGCAGCCCATTGGTTCTGTCTCTGCTTCAGGCAATTCAGCAACCCTTCAGACGTACCAATTTAAAGATGAAATGCCTACCTGGCGGGCCGACTACCGTATTAGATTAATTGACCAGGACGGTACCTTTCAATTCTCCAAGATCGTTTCAGTTGCGCGTCCTGTTGATCGATTTGATATTAAAAATACTTATCCCATCCCATCTGCGGGATTGGTGCAGTTGGTCGTCCTTTCGGAAAAAGAACGGTTGGCGGCGTTGTCAGTGGTTGACCTGGCAGGCAAAATTGTTCATCAGCTGCCAACGAGCCTACAGCCAGGTGAAAACAAAGTCAATTTTGAATTACCCACAGGGCTTTCTTCAGGGTTGTACTATATCCAACTGATCAGTGGGAACGAAATGCGGAAGAGTAGCGTTATTTTACGCAGATAGGCCCAAAAACAGCTCAACTGCGATCGAGTTCTGCATTCTGACTGGAGACTTCCTGTAATTCTGCAATTTGTGACCTGAGAACAAAACACTTAGCCGCTGTACTAAATTGTGTAGAACTATTTTTTGAAAAAGTTGCCTTAAAAAAGTTGACATATTGGGGAGGACTATTTTATATTTGCGTCCGCTTTTAAAGAAAAGCCGATTAAAATGCGAAAGTAGCTCAGCTGGTAGAGCACAACCTTGCCAAGGTTGGGGTCGCGAGTTCGAATCTCGTCTTTCGCTCAAAGCCTTCAGCAATGAAGGCTTTTTTGTTCCTACAACGGCGCAAACCCATTACCTGCCCGGGTGGTGGAACTGGTAGACACGCCGGACTTAAAATCCTGTGGCCTTTATGGCCGTGCGGGTTCGAGTCCCGCTCCGGGCACGCTGATTGTCAGCACTTTAAGCCAGATCGAGAGATTTGGCTTTTTTGATTTTGCGGGTTGGTCAAACAATGGTCAAACAAATGTTTTCTCTATACACTCTTTGTGTTTTCCATAAACATTCTGCTGAAAGACACTTAAAAGACAATTTCTTCTTGAGTTTCTACCATAATCTGTGAGTTAAGTTTCGTTCCTAAAATCATCGAACAGGCTTTTTATTACACATTATACCCTCATGTGTTTCATAAACCATAAGAGATAAAATTAGATCATAACCTCATTTGCTCCCATTGTTTTATTGGTTACGTTTTTTTAACAGATGTAAATGATCACGAAAAAGGTACCACCGATGATCATGAAAAAGGTACCACTACATATTGTTAACTAAGTTGTT
>JBCBRY010000090.1:0-36380 GCA_039819485.1 Bacteroidota bacterium
GATTGATTGAAATCAGAAATATTCCTGCCTGTTTTAAAAAAAACAAAATTGGTGTGACTTTGCACGTACTCAAGGCCGAGTTGATCGAGGGCATTGTAGATTTTTTGTCGGGCCTTTGCGTTCATATCGAGGCTGTAATCGTAGAAATCACGTTCGTCCATGGCGGCGAGTGCGGCGTGAAGGGCCAACATGTTGGGTCGGTCAGCCTGACATTTTTTTAGCCTTTTTATAATGTCCGGGCGAGCAACCAAATAACCGATTCTTATACCGGCTAATCCGTAAACCTTTGAAAACGTGCGAGATACAATAACGTTTCGGTTTTCTTTGACCAATTCAACCATAGATGGATAATTAGGGATCGTTATATAATCGTAATAAGCTTCATCACTGAAAACCATGGTTTTTTTACAAGCTGAGCTGCAAAAGTCCTTTAATCGATCGGCGGGTAGAATAGTCCCTGTCGGGTTGTTCGGATTGCAAAGAAATATCAGCCTGGTGTTTCCTGAAATCCGTTTTTCCATTTCCTCCAGGTCCAATACCAGGGTGTTTTCTTTTACGGGCACCCGGTTGACGTATGCGCCAAAATTTTCGGCGTAATAGAGCATGGTTTCAAAGGTTGGTGATCCGGCAATTACTTCACCTCCGTGAAGACCATAGGCGAGGGCGGTAATCTTAAGGCCCTCAGTGGAGCCTACCGTGATTAAAATATGTCCAGGTGTTACTCCTTCTTTTTCTGCCAGTTTTTCCCTCAGCAATACCCGTTCTTGCCAGGGGTAACGACACACTGAATCAAAACCTTTGGTGATGGCTTCTCTCACCTTTTTAGAAGGGCCATAGGGGTTTTCGTTTGAGCTAAGTTTAATTAAGGTGTTTGGCGGGTAATGAAGTACTTCTTGTTGGTGGAGGAATTCTTGAAAGGTAGGAGCCGACAGCGCTTGTGCTCCCATGACAGAAAAGAGTCCCGAAGTTAGCCCTGCGGATTTTAACCATTGGCGTCTATTAAGTGTCATATCTAATTGTTTTAAAGCTTGAAATGACAGGTAAGGTAGGAAAAAATAGACGGCCTAAAGGTAGGTCTCCAGAAAAAAGTAACCCGGCCGCATTCATGATTACGGCCGGGCCTTCAAATGCCTCTAAATATTCTTTTGTGTTCGTTTGAGGTGTTCTGGTAGTGTGGTGGGTGCTTTGTTGTTTTACAATACAAACATATTACAGAAATCTATTATTTTCCGGGACAATTGTTTGGGATAGTTAGTGGATTTATAAAGTTTTTAGGTTATTATTTGTGTCCTTAAATATTGATAATCAGATTTTTATGTGTTTAAATTAATTATAATTTTGTTAGTGTGTATTTACATGGTGAGTTAGAGGCATAAAGATGAAAAAAACATAAGTTGGTATAACGTTGGGAAAAATTGAATGGAGAAAAATTGGAAAAAGCTTCGGCAAGGGCAAAAAATAAACCCGGTCAAGATTGAGCTTAATGACCGGGCCTTTTAAGTGCCTCTAAATAATAAGTTTGGTTCTCAAGGGTACAGCGGGAAAAAATCTTGTTTTATATCATATAAAGCATCGGTGAATCCTGCATGATTCACTGAGCTGTATTTTTAATTTAGGTTTTATCTTTCGACTATCCCAGACTTATTGATCGTGATTTGGGGGGGACAGAAAAGAAATCGATACTTCGTTTTGTTTTGTTAATACAAAAGTAAAGCAGAGAAAATTTTCTGCAAGGGACAAAAAATCGTCATTGTTAATAAAATAATCTATATTTTTGCTATGAATGTGGTTGTTATTAAAGTATAAAACAATGGTTATTAGCATTTTATAAAAATGATTAAATAACTTGACTAAGTTTTTTTGTTAATGAAAATAGTCGTAAAATGATAGGACAAAAACTCACAAAAATTTTACAATCACTCAAACCAGACGAATTCAGGCGGCTCAAACGGGCCGTTAACTCTCCTTATTTTGCGACCAACTCCCGCCTGCTCGATTTGTATAATTACCTGAGAAAATACTATCCCGATTTTGCGGAGGAAAAGTTGCAAAAAGAAAAGCTCTACAAAAAGCTTTATCCAGGCAAGCCTTTCAACGATGGTGTGCTCCGGGTGCTGATCCGGGAGTTTACGGTCGTGGTGGAGGATTTTATGCTGTTGGAACGTATGCGCTCCGATAAGCACTTGCGCAAAAGGACGTTGGTGAAGGAATATGGGAAAAGGAGGCTGTTCGAATATTTCCGAAAAGGGACCTTCGAACTGTTGGACGAAACGGAAATGGAGCATGTTGCAGATATGGAGCATTATCGTGAGCGCGTTGCCCTTTACCAGGATTACTGCTTTCATGAACTGAGCGACGTCTTCCAAAAGTCCGATGATTCATTGGAGAAAATGATGGACAGTTTGGATAGGTATTTTATTTTGGCCAAATACAGGTTTGTGCAGATTTTGAGGAACGCCAACATTATTAACAAGAAAAAAGCGACCTACCGATTTTTTGATGTTGTTAAGAATAACCGGGGAAATATATTGGAGAATAATGAACTGGTGATACTTTATGAGCTGATAAACCAACTGCATGAGACCAATGATGAAAAATACTTTTTTGAACTAAAAAAATTATTATTTCCAGTTATCGAAAAAATAAGAAAAACGGATCGCAGGATCATATTTTATCTGGGTTTAAATTTTTGTTCACGTCAGTTTAGGTTTGGCAAAACGGAATATATTGGTGAGTCACTGGATTGGTATAAAAAAGGATTGGACAGTAAATTTTTGCTCTTGCGAAATGAAACGATAACTGATGTTACATTTAGTAATATTGTAAAGGTGGCTTGTTATGAAAAAGAATATACCTGGGCAGAGGATTTTATTGAAAAATACAACAGGTACTTAAAAGATAATATCAGGGAGGATGCCTTGACCTACTCCAAAGCAACTTTGTGTATTGAAAGAAAGGAATTTGTGCAGGCAATACGTCTGTTATCAAACAACATCTATGGATCCAGATATCATTTTAAAATACGGGTGGCACTCGTAAAAGCAGCTTTTGAACAGGCACTGATCGATCCTCAATATCATAACTTTTTGCAATCTGCTATTGAGTCGTATGCCAAGTACCTGCAACGGGATACGACCAATTCAGATCACAGAACTATCCCGGTGAAAAATTTTTTAAAAATTACGGAAGGACTGGCAAAAAGAATTCTGGCAAGAGAAGATAAGGACAATATAATTAATTGGTTCAATAAAAAAGTTCATGCCGATAAGGAGGTTGAACTGAAATTTTGGCTCAAAGAAAAAGTTAAGAATTTAAAATAGTGTAAAGTGACAGTCTTTTAAAATTAAGGCTGCCACTTTTTATTTTATTAAATTTCCATTACCTCTTCATGAATAAGATTCCCACCTTTTATTTCAAGCTGTTCCTCTTTATTCAAACTTGTACCAATAAAAATGTTTAGTGTTTTTTGCGTCATTGTGTTTTTAATTTGATCAGTCATAATGCGTATAGGATTTGTGAGCCTTCCATGGTCATTGCCACGAAATAGTTCGATTATTAATGAGTATTTGATTCCATACTTATTTTGGGTATTGACAAGCAAGCCATTTCGCATCGGGCAAACAGTTGCATTTTGCCAACCATGATTCGGCATTTATACCCAGGTCAGGTTTGTTCGGTAGGTTTGTGGGTTGGGAAAAAATTGAGGTGGGAGGAGAATGTTTAATTCAACAATCAACTGCAATCAAAAATCAATTTGCAATGATTAAATCATAGTCATTTAGCAAAAAAAATAGAGGCACTTAAAGGAAGGGGGGGAGAAAAAATGTTAATTGGGAATTAAAGCAGAAGAGGTTTCGAAAAACATAGGGTAGTTTTCAAAAAGTATTCCAAAAAAAAATTAAGGTTGATTTTTGAAAAAATGTGACAGGCATTATTTATCGTGTTGCCAAAATGCTCGAACAATTAAATAGGTGAGAATGATATTCAATGTTACACTCATCTGGCAGTAAAATTTTATTAGTTATTTTTTCATGTTATTTTTTCCAGGCTTACCAAACCTGCTGCCCACCACTGATGATTGCCTTTAGGAATAGTCCCGCTTATTTCCGGAAAAGATGAATTGAAAAACTATATTTGCCCGACTTCATCTAATTGAAACAAGTATGAAAAAATCGATACTCACACTATTGGCTGCCCTAATGTCTTTGGTGCCTCTTTGGATGTTTGGCCAGGAAACATTCCCTCGCAATAATGTGGCCGACCATCGTGAAGGATTGTATGCATTCACCAATGCTACCATTCATAAAAGCTGGAATGAAAAACTGGATAATGCGACACTCGTTATTCGGAATGGAAAGGTAGAATCAGTTGGACAAGGAGTGGCTGTGCCAAAAGGGGCAGTCATCATTGATCTGGCGGGCAAGGCGATCTACCCATCTTTTATTGATATCTACTCAAATTATGGAATGCCGGAAGTCAAACGCAACCGGGGCAGTGGTTTTGGCGGACCCACTCAGTTCGAATCCAAAAAAGACGGTGCCTATAGCTGGAACATGGCCCTCAAACCTGAATTCAACGCCGGCGAAGTTTTTAAGGCAAATGACAAAGCAGCCGGTGCCATGCGCAAAAAAGGCTTTGGGGCCGTGCTGACGCACCAGATGGATGGGATTTCAAGAGGCTCCTCTGCCTTGGTGACCCTCTCCGATGAACGCCCACATGAACTGATTGTAAAAGAACGGGTGGCGCATCATCTTTCTTTTCGCAAAGGGGCTTCACCGCAGCCTTATCCCCGTTCGCTGATGGGGATTATTTATTTGATAAGACAAACCTATCTGGACGGTGACTGGTATAAAAAGGCCGGCCGGAGTGAAGAAGTAAACCTTTCGCTCGAAGCTTGGAACAATGCACTTGGCCTGCAACAGGTTTTTGAAGTCGGAAACCAGTTGGAGGCACTGCGGGCGGCTAACCTGGGAAAAGAGTTTGGTGTGACTTACCTGATAAAAGGAAGTGGCGACGAATACAAACGCCTAAGTGAAATCAAAGCAACCGGCTCCTCCCTCATCATTCCCCTGAATTTTCCAAAAGCCTACGATGTGGAAGATCCCTACGATGCCATGAATGTCAAGTTGGCCGATATGAAACATTGGGAGCTGGCACCGACCAACCCTGCCAGCATTGCGGACGCAGGCATTTCCTTTGCCATCACCCAACATGGTCTGGAGAAAGGGGCCGATTTCATGGCCAATTTGCGAAAAGCAATCAAACATGGCCTGTCGGAGGAAGATGCGCTGAAATCACTGACCTACACGCCGGCTGTTTTTACAGAAACTCTGAATGAACTGGGTACATTGGACAATGGAAAACTCGCTAATTTTATTATCACCAATGGAAATGTGTTTGATGCAAAAACCAAGATTTACCACAACTGGATAAAAGGCAAACCTTTCGTCATCAAGGCCCTGGAGGAAGAAGGAGTGGATCCGGGCATTTATACTTTGGTAGTCGGTGACCTGGCCCAGCGCCTCGAAGTAAAAGAGAACAAGGGCAAATACACGATGAATATTCTACTCGATGATTCTACCAAAATCAAGGTCAATAACCAATTGGAGAACGGCCGTATCACCCTGAGCTTTAAGCCAAAAGGGACCCAGGAAGCCACGCGCTTGTCCGGTACTATTGGAGAAGAAGAGTGGATGGGCAACGGCCAGGAGGGGAGCGGTTACTGGACTTCCTGGTCGGCCACCCGGTCAGGTGATCTGGATGAAATTGAAAATGGCAACAAAGGAAAACGAGGAGCCGGAAAAAGCAAAAAAGAGGAAAACAACGATATAGGAGCGGTGACCTATCCCTTCATGGCTTTTGGCTGGACAGAACGGCCGACTGCGCAAACTTACTTGCTGAAAAACGCCACGGTGTGGACCAATGAATCATCGGGTATTTTGGAAAATGCCGACGTGCTGATCCGCAACGGAAAAATCGACCAGGTGGGTAAAAATTTAGCTGCCAGCGGAGCTGTTGAAATTGATGCGACCGGCCGGCACATAACACCGGGCATCATCGACGAGCATACACATATTGGAGCCAGCCGGGGCATCAATGAAGGTTCTTCCCAGTTCAGCAGTGCCGAGGTACGAATTGGTGATGTGGTGAACAGTGAGGATATCAATTTTTACCGGCAACTTTCCGGAGGGGTTACCTGCGCACAGATCCTGCATGGTTCCTCCAACCCAATCGGCGGACAGAGCGCCATCGTCAAATTCCGCTGGGGGTTTGCGCCAGAGGAAATGAAATATGAAAAGGCCAAACCATTCATCAAATTTGCATTGGGTGAAAACGTAAAACGCTCCCGCAGCAGCAGCAACGACCGTTTTCCAAATACCCGTATGGGGGTGGCACAAGTCTACGAGGATCATTTCACCGAAGCAAAAAAATATGGCGAACTGAAAAAAAGCGGCCAGCCTTATCGCCGCGACCTCGAACTGGACTGCCTCCTGGAAATATTGGAAAGCAAGCGGTTTATTTCCTGCCACAGCTACCGGCAAAGTGAGATCAATATGCTGATGAAAGTGGCAGAAAAGTTCGACTTCCGGGTCAATACATTTACCCATATTCTCGAAGGATATAAAGTAGCCGATCAAATGGCTGCCCACGGTGCCGGTGGCAGTAGCTTTTCCGACTGGTGGGCCTACAAGTTTGAAGTGTACGAAGCCATCCCCCACAACGGGGCCATCATGCATGAACAAGGCGTAACGGTCGCATTCAATTCGGACGATGCCGAAATGGCCCGTCGCCTCAATCAGGAAGCAGCGAAGGCTGTCCGGTTCGGTGGGGTCAGCGAGGAAGATGCCCTGAAATTTGTAACCCTGAACCCCGCCAAGCTCCTGCACATCGATCAATACACTGGTAGTTTGAAACCGGGCAAAGATGCCGACGTCGTCCTGTGGAGCGATCATCCTCTGTCCGTTTATGCCAAAGCAGACATGACTTTTGTGGATGGCATCAAGTTTTTTGACCGGCAGGAAGATCTGAAACACCGGGAAGCAGTTGCCGCTGAGCGCAACCGCCTGGTGCAAAAAATGCTGGCCGAGAAAAAAGGAGGTGGAAAGACCCAACGCGCCAGCTGGGGCCGTACCCACCACTACCACTGCGACACAGAAGATGATGAAGCTAATTAGTTATTAAGAATGAAGAATGATAAATGAAGAATGAAGAATAATATGTTTTCCATTCTTCATTTTTCATTCTTCATTCTTCATTTTTCATTTTTCATTTTCATTCAAATGAAATCCAACTCGATCAAGTTATCCCTTTTTATCAACTACTTCGTTTTTGCGATCCTGCTGAATTCGGTGGGGATCGTTATCCTGAAATCGCAGAAGGTTTATGGGGTAGATGAATTGGCGGCCAGTACATTGGAGATTTTTAAAGATAGTCCGATTGCGCTGGTCTCTTTGTTTATTGCTGCCTTCTTGCCCCGTATCGGTTACAAAAGGGCGATGCTGGCGGGTTTGGCCATTGTCACTTTTGCCTGTTTAGGAATGTACTACGGGAATTCATTTGGTGCTGCCAAAATGTTGTTCCTTGCAGTGGGAGCTTCCTTTGCACTGATCAAAGTATCAGTTTATTCCGTCATCGGATTGGTAACCGAAGGGGAAAAGGAACACAACAGCCTGATGAGCAGAATTGAAGGGGTCTTTATGTTTGGCATTGCGCTGGCCTATTTTCTGTTCCCTGCATTTAACAATGAGAACGACCCCGACGCATGGCTCAATGTTTACTGGGTATTGGCAGCGTTGTCCACTTTGTCCTTTCTCTTTTTATTGTTTGCGAAATTTGAAGAGGGCAAGGAAATTCCCGGCACGAACCTATTGGATGATTTTAGCCAAATGGTTTTTTTGATCATTCGCTTGCTGGTCATAGTATTTGTTTTTTCTGCTTTTTTATTCGTGATGATCGAACAGGGAATCATGACCTGGCTGCCGACCTTCAATGACCGGGTACTCAATTTGCCCGAAAACATCAGTATCATGATGGCCAGCATACTGGCGGTGTCATTGGGAATAGGCCGTTTGTTGGCAGGCTATCTTGCGGAAAAGTTTTCGTGGGTGTGGATTTTGACTGTCTGTATTTTGTGTGCAATGGCCATGGTGATTTTTGTGTTGCCAAAAACGGTAAGCGCAGAAGTGGTCGAAGTCGAAACATTTAGAGATGTACCATTGCTCGCTTTTGCTTTCCCGCTGGTCGGATTGTTTATTGCACCAATTTATCCAATGTTGAACTCCGTCGTGCTCAGCGCTTTGCCAAAAAGGCTCCACAGCCCGATGTCCGGACTGATCATTGTTTTTTCGGCGGCTGGGGGGATGCTTGGTTCCCGCCTGATTGGTTATTTGTTCAAACATGTAGGTGGGGCGTCGGCTTTTTATTATACGCTGATACCGATGACACTTTTGTTGCTGGCCTTCTTCGTCCTGCGCCGATTGACTGCAAAGGAAGCCATTTCAAAAACCTAATTCCTTAATTATATCCATCATGAAATTTCTTCCCCCCGACCAGGTCTTCCAGGAACTTTTTATCGACCAACACCGCAGCGGTATCTGGCCCGACGGGAAGACCATTTCGGATATGACGCCGAAATTTGCGCCAGCAGAAATTTTATCCAAATACCGAAAAACGAAGGATGATCCTGGTTTTGACCTGAAAAAATTCACGGAAGATCATTTTGAAATACCCACTTCCAAAACCTCCGGATTTGTCAGTGATCCCTCACGGCCCATCGACGAACACATCAACCTTCTCTGGGACTGGTTGAAACGAGAAGCCGATCAGGCACGTCCTGGCAGTTCGCTCATCCCTCTGCCGCACCCCTACATTGTGCCAGGTGGCCGTTTTAATGAAATCTATTATTGGGACAGCTATTTTACCATGCTTGGCCTGCAAGTGAGCGGACAGGTGGAAATCATTGAGCATATGGTCGGTAATTTTGCCTACCTCATCGATGAGATTGGCTTTATCCCGAATGGCAACCGGACCTATTTTACAGGACGTTCGCAACCTCCTTTTTTTGCGCTCATGGTCAGTCTGCTGGCGGAAGAAAATGGGGAGAAAGTGCTTGTGGGGTTTTTGCCCCAGTTGTTGAAAGAACATGCTTTTTGGATGAAGGGAGAGGAAAACTCCTTGCGCAGGACAGACACCGATTCAAGAAGAACCAGGAACAGAAGGTACAGAGTTGTCCAATTGGATGGTGAAAATCACCTAAACCGCTATTACGACAATTTCCATAGCCCCAGGGCAGAGATGTACAGCGACGACCTCGAAACGGCAGCCGAAGCCAACCGGGCCTCCGCCCAACTTTACCTTGACTTGCGGGCAGCTTGTGAATCGGGGTGGGACTTCAGTGCCCGCTGGTTGCGCCAGGAAAATGACTTGTCCAGCATTCATACTTCGGAGATCGTTCCTGTGGATTTAAACTGCTTGCTGTATTTTTTAGAAAAAACCATTTCGAAAGCCCTGCATTCCGACTTGTTCATTTCTGAAAAATTCAAAGATCTGGAGCTGCCCGAAAAAGAAACCTTTGAGAATAAAGCAGCCACCCGAAAAAACAATATTTTAAAATATCACTGGTCTGAAGAACATGGGTTTTTCATGGACTATGATTTTATCAAAAATGAAAACACGGCTATTTTTTCTCTTGCCGGAATGTTCCCCTTGTTTTTTGAATTGGCGGATCAGGGGCAGGCGGAAAAATGTGCAAAAATGATTTCCGAGAAATTCCTCCGACCCGGTGGGGTCGTCAGTACCCCGATCCATTCTGGTCAGCAATGGGACGCTCCGAATGGCTGGGCTCCACTGCAATACATGACCATCACCGGGCTGAAAAATTATGGATTTCACGAACTCGCCGATGAAATAAAAAACCGCTGGATCAATTTAAATAAGCGAGTATTTAAAAATACAGGAAAGATGCTCGAAAAATACAATGTTGAAAATATCGACTTATTGAGCGGGGGAGGGGAGTACCCGGTACAGGATGGTTTTGGCTGGACAAACGGGGTGTTGTTGAAATTGCTCAATACTTAAACCGCTGTTTGCTTTATGGGAAATATCACTGCGTGCTTATGTGAAAGTAGACAGCGTAAACGACTAAGCTAAATGGTGATCATTTGGACTTAAAAAACCTCCCCCTGACCCTTCCGGAGAAGGACAAAGACAGACTCGATTTCCCCCTCTGGAGGGAGTTAGGGGGAGGAAGTACTCGTAGCTTATCAAATTAAATATTGGCCCCGTACACGCAAAAATGTATCAAAAGGGCTTTTAGATATTTTTCAAATTTTAACAGCTTCCCCAAAATTTGCCGCCGAAGTCTCTTCGGCGGATCAAAAGCAAATCAGAAAAAACGACGAGGCGTTTCCAGTTCACTGCCCCCGATATCATAACCGGCAGAAATCAAATGGGTCACTGGCAATGATACCGAATTATTCGTTTCATTATTGTTTTGGAAAGCATAGGTCAGCCGAAACTGGTCGAGCATGTAGGTGGCCGAAATGCCGAACCGCTGGAGGCCGTTGCGAATGTCGGAGTCGGTGAAGCCGTACAAAATACCCACCATGTAAGAGCCTTCAATAATAGCGTTCAATTGGAGGTCGAGCGAAAAAGCTGAGTCAACATTTTGAAATGAAACGTCCGGCAAGACGTAAGTATTGATGTAACGGGCCAGGATGACCGGTTTCAGCATAATGTCATTTGTCAGGTCAAACAGGCCGCCCGCGTGAAAATTATACGGGTTTTCCCGTTCAGGGCCGGGTGCGCTGGGGTCGAGGCCAGCGGTTTTTTCCAATAAGCTCAGAACGGAGATACCTGCGAAAAAACGGTCTCGGCTATAATAGACCCCGAAGCCGCCGTCGGCGGAAACAAAGTCCGTGATATCGGTAAAGAAATCATTGGGCGCATCAAAATAATTGAGCCCGATGACCAATCCGAATGCCATCATGCCGCCGTTTTCCAGCATGAGCCGTCTGGAGAAAGAAGGACGCAGATTGACTTCCCCCTGGAAATTGCGATAAAAATTAAAGGTCAGCCCGAGCCCACCTTTTTCCGTGGCTCCCTGCATGTTCACCAACACCGACCGCGAAATAGCCCCCTGTGAAATGAAATTGCCCAGGTAGGTAGCTTCAAACCCCGAGGCTTCTACATAGGAAGAATAAGCAGGGTTTAATGCCAGTGCATTCATTTGATATTGGAGGAGAGACGTGCGCAACTGCTGCGCAAAACAGTTTATGGTAATGGTCAGGAAAATCAAAGTACAGTATGTTCTATTCATCGAACAGGGATTTTAAAGAGATTCACGAAAATGGTGGCGTCACGCAGTGGGCGCAAAGGACGCAGCGTATTTTATACAAAATTTTTTGTGCGCGCTGAGTGACAGCTCCAAATTGAACAGGCTCCTTTTTCTTGGGAAAGCTAATACTACTCTGCCAAAAGATGGGTCGAAGAATCCTATTTTTAGATTTATTTAATAACGATTCGTCGTATAAGTTGTTCCTATTCACATGAGACAACAAGAAGCAATCTCCCTGATCGAAAAAGGCATCAAAACGACTTCCGGCACATGGGCCGATATCGGGGCGGGCACCGGCGTGTTTACACTGGCTCTCCGGGAAATGTTGACCACAGGTACAATCTATGCCGTCGATAAAAGTCCACATGCCCTGTGGCGGCTGCCATTGAAGGGCGATGTGCCGATTGCAGTGGTGGAGGGCGATTTTAACCGACCGCTTGATTTGCCCATGCTGGATGGCATTTTGATGGCAAATGCCCTCCACTACGCGAGTGATCCCGTTGCTGTGTTAAAAAATCTATTAAGCTACTTAAAACCGGCAGGGACATTTGTCCTGATTGAATATGAAACCCACCGGCCACTGCAACCGTGGATCCCGTATCCGGTTCCGTTTGCGGATTTTGAAAAACACGCCCACGCTGCCGGCCTCTCTGAGCCATTGGAAATTGGCAGGGCTGTTTCCCGGTACGGGCATGAACACATTTACGCAGCAGGTTGTGCAAAGCTGTGATAAACGTTGACCTTTCAGGCTCGGGATGTCAATCATCCTGTCACTTTATAATTTGACCGTTTCACGCTTTTTATTTCCCAATTCACCGCAGTGCATTGGGAAAACGAGGCCCGTTACCCCCATCTTTGTGGTGTAATTAGACAAGATGATATGTAAACAAGTAAGCTTTTTTTAACCCCAATTAACCAAAAACCAAAAACTAAATTGAGCGAAGCGAAATCCCGCAGCGGAGGCCAGGAAACCAATAAAACCAAATTTTAACCCTTAAAATCTCTTAAAACATGAAAAGTCAAGTTTCTAAATTTCAAAATCTAACCTTGTCCAGCAACGAGCAAGTAAACGTAAAAGGCGGTGGGCTGCCAATCGGATTTCTAAATTTAGCAGGTACACCAGAGCCGGTTGAAAACGGGATCTACTACCCATGTGGCTTGCCGGTGGTGAGTCAGCCCTAAGTAAAAAACCCAATTTATACTAAACAACATCCCGCAAAGTAAATCGGGAAAACCCCAAGACCAGATGACTGGACGGTATGCGCTGTCCGGTCATTTTTTTTTAATACATGCATACTTAAGTAAGTGGCTGTTCAAATAAATGACACTTTTCCTTTGCCTGAAAAAGAGTTTTGAAGTTTGGAAATCAAACATTTGCCCAAATAACAGTGTCATTTTTAGCGCTCCTTATTCTTGTCCAATCACTTGAGCATGCAAAATTATTCACATAAAACAATGGGGTTCGTGCGCCTACAAATTGTAAATAAACTTGCATGGCTACTCAGTTGCCGGCTCCGGCCAACAAATGAAAATGGCCTGGAGCTGATGAAGGTCGAGTGAAAGGTGCGAAAAGACAGCTTTTTGTGGCGGTTTTAACCGTGATTCTTTAAGTCAGCTTTAAGTTTCTTTTTTATTAATCCTTACCTTGTTCCATCTTTTCACCAACTAAATTAACAATATGAAGAATCAACTAATCGGGGCGCTGGTCGGAGGCCTCATTCTCTGGATTTGGCAGTTTGCCTCGTTCGGGCCTTTACAGCTGCACGTATCGCAAATGCAGCACACACCTAACCAGGAAGCGATCATCGAGATGCTTAGTCAAAATTTGGAAGAGGGGCAGTATTTCATTCCCCGTGTCCCGGTCGGGTCGTCGGATGAGGAGCAGCAGGCTTATATGGCTGAGCGGGTGGGCAAGCCGTGGGCGACTGTGAACTATCATTCGTCGATGCAGAATAATTTTGGGATGAACCTGATCCGCGGCTTTGCCGTCAACTTTTTAGCTGTCTTCCTACTCTGCTGGATTTTTGCCAGAATGGCCAAACTGGATATGAAGACTTGCGTGATGACCAGTCTCTTCGCTGGTTTAATCGGCTACCTGACCGTCACCTATATCAATTCTGCCTGGTTCGAGACCAATAGTATTCCTGAGCTGATCGATGTTTTTGTAGGCTGGGGTGCGGTCGGTCTGTGGCTGGGATATTGGCTGCCCGGCCGGTTGAATCCTTGAACTGGGGCATTTGAATCTTTTATGTTTCTAACACCGAGGTGCGGAGCCACAGCAAACATTTGCCCGCCCCGCACCTCGGTATTTTTTTATTTTGACCACTCGGTTTCCTGCTTCTCATCTTTTTTATTCTTCAGTAGATACCGAATGCCCACATCCAGGTTCAGTCTAAAAAAACGGGTGTTGAGCCGCTCGTCCGACTTGGTCACTGCGGTAAAAGGCATTTGTAGCCTTGGGGAGAGGATCCCTTGCAAACGAGGGCCGAGCATTTGAAAATAGCCGCCCGACAGCCACAAACCCAGGCCGGATGAGCGTTTAAACGTAGCATCGTAATTGGTAGAAAAGCGGTTCCTGCGGAACTGTACAATTTCGTTTTCTTCATTGAGCAATGCCCCGTCCATTACGAAAGAAAGATTGTAGTCCAGTCCACCTGAAAGCTGGAAACCACGGTTCTTGTTGTTCCATACTTTACCGATGCCGATGGGGATGTTCACGAATCGGTAATTATTGTAAATCCGGTCGGTTTGCTCGATCCTGGTCACAACTTCTTTAGGGCCTGAGGTAGAATTAATGATTTGTCCGTTGGCATTTTCAGTGACCGTGAGCAGTCCGTCTCTGACCTCGGTAATTTCACTTACCGTTGTGCGCTCAAATTTTTCATTGATCTGTTGGTATTCGATGCCGGTGGTAATGAAAAAACCGTGGTTGTTCTGGAATTGCAATCCCATATTTATGCTGAAGGCTTCCAGCGGTTTTTCGGTATCTTTTCGGGCTTTTTTGTAAGCACTTTGACTGCTGCTGATCTGGTCTTTGTAATGTTTGTAACGTAACATCGGCGCTGCGCTCAACAGGTAATAACTGCGCCAGGTTTTGCCTCTTGGTTTGATCCGCTTTTTTTTCGGTTTTTTTGCTTTTTCCTTTTCGTCACTTTTGCTTTTAATTTTCTTTGTTGTTGGGTTTTCTACCTCTTCGGATAAACCCTGCATCAATTCTTCGGTCAACTCATTTTTTTCATCTTTGATAACAGATATTTCGTTTTTAATTTCAGGACCAATTATCTCTTTTTGATCTGTTAAATCAGTATTTTTTTCGGATGAAATTATTTTTTCGTGATCAGTTGTTTTTTCCTTCTTTTCAGTTTTTACTGTTTTAAGCTCACCTAAATTTTGTTTAGGTAGAATCACTTCTTTGGGAACCGGTGAAATAATTGGTTCCTGAAGTGCCAAGCCGTTATTGTTTTTTGTGTTTTCAATATTGTAATTAATTGCGGGGTTTTCTTTTTTTGTATCGACCGGTTTTTCCGTATTATTTTCCGTAATTAATTTTTCGGCTGGTTGAGGCTCGGTATGTATTGTTTCTTTTTTATCCACCGTTTTATCAATGATGTCAGTATTTGCTTTTTGTTGATTAAATAAAAATAAAAACCCAAGTCCCAGTCCACCAAAAAGCAGCCAGATGATAAATCGCTTTTTTTTCTTTTTCTTTAAATGTGGTTCGATGTTTTCCCATATCTCGTCGTGGTCGAGTTGAGGAGAAAATTGATCAAATGTGTTTTTTATATTTTTTTCGAAATTGTTTTCCATTTTTATCTTATTTCTTGTTGGTGAATAAGTAATTGCATCGACCGTCGGGCCCGGGTTAAAAATGTACGGGAGCTGCTCTCCTTTACGTTTAGCAATTCCGCAATTTCTTTGTGGGAGTAGCCATCAATTATGGATAGATTAAATACAAGTCGTTGATTTTCAGGAAGTTGATTTAATAATGCCAAGATGTCTTCCACGTGCAATTGACTGTCTATGGCAGGCGTGATCGGTTTTACGAAATCATTTTCTTCCACCTGCCGGGTCGAGAAAGTTTTTTTTCTTTTTTTTCCAAGAATAGTATTGATGGCAATTCGACGGCACCAACTTTTAAAAGGTATTTCTGTTTTTGCGGAACATTTTTCAATATTATTAAAAATTAAAATAAGCGATTCTTGCAAGAGGTCTTTGGCGTCCTCGTGATTTTTCGCATACCGGCGACAAATAGCAAACAGGAAAGGCGAAAGATGGTCCACCATCTTTCGCTGTGCTTTCCTGTTTAATTTTTTGCAACCTGAAATTAGTTCTGTCATTTTTTCATGATTGAGTTAGCGTGGGTGAAGATTATTTTTAATTTTTAAAATATTCAATCAGTAAATATTGTGGTGGACCGGGCTTGTAAAATTTTAAATTAAGGTGGTTCGAAAATTTCATTCCGGATTAATTTTGAGATTATTTAATTCACTTTTATCCGACATTGATAAAATGAATGAGGTTTTGCAGGCAAATTAAGAGTGTCGGAGATCAAGGTGCTTTTTTTATTTTAAAATCTCCAATCAAATCGTAAGTCCCTCCACTGCCATTCGGCGCTGTACCCGAAAAATTGCCAATGATAAATGTGCCGTTGTCTTCAGTTATTTCTAAATTAATATCAGGACTGGCCGTATTTAACAATGGATAAAATTGTCCGGAGAAATCATTTTGGGTCTGGAAAAAAACGTTGGAATTATAAGTGCCCACTCCCTGGTAATCTCGCAGGTCTAAAATGAATTTTCCACCTCCACTCAATCCTTCCAAGACCATCCAGTCGGAAGTGGTGTTGTTCTTTAAAAAATACCTGGTTGGTGCAGTCCAATAATTCATGCCATCCACGGTTAAATTAAAATAATCATCGAGGTCTTCACAGGTCGCTAACAGGCCCATGTCCAGATCCGTCGTATCATTATGATTGACGGTAATGGTTGAATTTGGCTGGCTTCTGCTGTAGGCAGTAATATTTAAATTCGGGAACTGTACGCATTTCAATGCCAGGTCAATATTGTAGCCGCCACCTTGAAAAGGGAAAATGCTGATTTTTCCCGGATAGGAAATTGCCACGTGGCCGATGGGCACATCATTGGAAAGACAGTGCATGACCGATCCCGTGATGTTCAACAAAAAGGTTTGGACCGTTTCGTCCAGGTAAATATCATCGAGCTCAAAATCCTGAGAGAACGGGCCGATATCCGCTGTGTAAATAATGCTGTCACAAAGGTCCTTGATATAAATTCGGAGCGGTGCGGCCTGCGGAACGGCGCCACAGAAAAAACCAACTGAGTCGGTATATCCCCAATAAATGAAATTATCGGTCAGGTCCTCTACAATCACTTTCAGGTAGCAAGCGTAAGAAGAATCGCTGCTGAATACCTGTCCTGACAAACAGATAGCGGGCAAAGCTACATCACAGTTCCAGAATCCCGTGGAAGTAATTTTACCGATATAATAACTGCCGTCCTTCTGGCATTTGCTGCTGAGGAGCCATTCCTCTTCTTCCAGGTCGAAATACCACAGTGGTATTTCTGCTGGGGCGTCATTTTGCAGGTCAGCGGGGATCGGCATTTTTAGATCGAGGGTCTCACCCTCCGAAACTTCCAGTTTAGTGCCCCCGGGTGTTTCCAGCTCAATGACTGCCATGCCATAGGTCGCCAGAGCGAGTGGAACTCCGTTTTCGTCAGTGGCAATCAATGCGCCGGGCATAACGCCGGCCACTTCTGGATCAGTGGGGTCGAGCCAGCGGGAGTACACTTCAATGGGGCCGGAGTAATCGCTCCCGTTTTCATAGGTAATCACTTTTGGAGGGAACGTAATTTCCAGGCCATCGCTGGTAATGATGGTGCCGCCGTCGTTGCTTTGGACAATTTTTGGAGCGCCTTTTTTCATCAAGCGGATTTCGACGTAGGAACTCCCGTCGGCGGTGAAATAGGAATGAGTGGAGCCACTAAAGAACCCATTGGCGTTGGCTTTTACGATGGTCCCAGATTTTTTGACCTCAACTTGTTCAAATTTAAAATTCCCATCGTTGTCCGACAACAACATTTCATTGCCCACCTGAACCTCCACATTGCCCAATGGCGAGCCATCTTCATCGATCACTTTCCCCCGGATGGAGCTGCGGATCAAAACGATGGGCGGGTCTTCTTCTGTGGTGATGACCAGGTCATCCACATCTTTGCGGCAGGCTGAAAACAACAGCAGGGAAAGTAACAACAGCAAGTGCGTTTTTTTCATTTTATCAATCGTTTAGTTGAAGTTTGTGATGTTCGTTTACTTTAAAGATGTCGGTGGGGGAGAAAACGCTACAAGGAACAATCTTTTTTTTATAAACACACAAGTTGTTGCGCGGGCAAATGGAGATAAAGTACGCATAACCACAAGAATCGGAGTACCGTTTTATGCTTTCAAAAAATGGTCGCTTGATGTTTACGGAAGGATCACTTTCCGTTGCGCTCCCCACTGTTTCTCATTTTCTATTTTCAATAAATACATGCCATTTGGCAAAAAGGACAGATCGGGTTGTTCCTCTAATTGACCATGTGTGGCGAGGTTTTTCTGAAAAACCATTTTATCTGTAAAATCGGTGACCTGTAATTGATTGGGCAAAACAATGGCAGTTTCTATGGTTAGTAAAAAGAGGCCATGACTTGGGTTCGGGGAAATTTTGAATTGTAGTTGCGCTACTTCGTTGCCGCCGCCAACAGAAACACGCTACTACGAATATGTTTATGAACATTATTGGTGTAAACCAATGACACTCCAAAAACAAAACGGCTGGGCAGCCACGCCGCCCAGCCATCGAAAACATATCTATGAGAAAAGCTAATTGTACTGATGGATAAACATGGGGAGAGCCCTTTATGTATGGCAGTCGCCCAAGTCGCTGCTCCGCAGCGCCGGGCGGCCGATAGGCCGACTGCGGCGTCATCTTAGCGAACATTTGTCCCTAAGTTGATCAATCAGCACAGCTAAATTCTAAAAAGAGCCTACCCGCCTACTCGCTCACTCGCCTACTCACCTACCTCCACCAGTTCCTCCTCCTTCCGCGGTGCCCGGAACACCACCTTTCCATCAAATACATCGAGTACATAATGACTGCCGGCGACCACCTTGTTGAGCAGCATTTGTTTTGACAGTTCATTCAGCACTTTTTTCTGGATCACCCGCTTTACCGGACGGGCACCGAACTCTGGGTTGAAGCCCTCATCGGTAATATACTCGGAAAATTGTGGGGTGAAAGAAAGGGTGATGTCCTGCTCTTTCACCAGTACAGCTACAAGCCTCAATTGCAGATCGACAATTTCCCGGATGTCTTTTGCGGACAATGGCTGGAACATGATCACTTCGTCGATCCGGTTCAGGAACTCGGGCCGTACTGATTTTTTCAAAAGGTCAAAAACCTGCAGCTTCGTATTTTCGACCACTTCTTCCCTGTTGTTTGGGTCGATGCGCTCAAAATTGTCGCGGATCAAGTGGCTGCCCATATTGGAGGTCATGATGACGATGGTATTTTTAAAATTGGCGACCCGGCCTTTGTTATCTGTCAAGCGGCCATCTTCCAGCACTTGCAGGAGGATGTTGAAGACATCAGGATGCGCCTTTTCAATTTCATCCAGCAGTACCACAGAGTAAGGCTTGCGGCGGACCGCTTCGGTCAACTGGCCGCCCTCGTCGTAGCCAACATAGCCCGGAGGCGCTCCCACCAACCGACTGACTGAGTGCCGTTCCTGGTATTCACTCATGTCGATGCGGGTCATCAGGTTTTCATCGTCGAAAAGGTACTCGGCGAGCGCCTTGGCCAGTTCGGTTTTTCCGACCCCGGTGGTGCCAAGGAACAGGAACGAACCGATTGGCCGCTTATCGTTCCCCAGGCCGGTGCGACTGCGCCGGATGGCGTCGGAAACGGCTTCCAGTGCTTCTTCCTGGCCAACCACCCGTTTGTGCAGCTCGGCTTCGAGATGAAGCAGTTTTTCCCGTTCGCTCTGCAACATGCGCGTCACTGGAATTCCCGTCCAGCGGGCAACGATCTCGGCGATGTCCTCTGCTTCGACTTCTTCTTTTACCAGCAGTTTGCCGGTTTGCTGCATCTCTTTTAGTTTTTCATTAAACTCAGCTAAGTGCTTTTCTTCCTGGGGGATGCGGCCGTACCGGATTTCGGCCACCTCGCTGAATTTCCCTTCCCGCTCCAACTTACCGGCCTCGTGCTTCATTTGTTCAATATGCTCTTTGGCCTGCTGGATGCCGTTCACCACGGCCCGCTCACTTTCCCACTTGGCCTTGAGAGCGTTGCGCTGTTCTTCCAGGTTGGCAAGGTCCTCATTGATCTTTTCGATCTTGGCCTTTTCATTTTCCCGTTTCATCGCCTCCCGTTCAATTTCCAGCTGGCGGATTTTGCGTTCTACTTCGTCCAATTCTTCCGGCATGGAATTCATTTCCAGTCGCAGCCTTGCCGCCGCCTCGTCAATCAGGTCGATGGCTTTGTCAGGCAAGAAGCGGTCAGTGATGTAACGGGTCGATAATTGAACGGCTGAAATGATCGCCTCATCCTTGATGTTGATGCGGTGGTGGGTTTCGTAGCGTTCCTTTAGGCCACGTAAAATACTGATGGCGTCTTCCTCATTTGGTTCATCCACCAATACGGTTTGGAAGCGGCGCTCCAGTGCTTTGTCACTTTCAAAATATTTTTGGTATTCGTTCAAAGTGGTCGCTCCGATGGCCCGCAGTTCCCCTCTTGCCAGAGCTGGTTTCAGGATGTTGGCAGCGTCCATTGCTCCCTGTGATTTTCCGGCACCGACGAGCGTATGGATTTCATCAATAAAAAGGAAAATCTGCCCTTCGGCACTCACGACTTCCTTGACGACCGATTTGAGGCGCTCTTCGAATTCACCCTGGTATTTTGCGCCGGCGATCAGTGCGCCCATATCAAGTGCAAAAATGTCTTTGTCGCGCAAATCTTCCGGTACATCACCATTGACGATGCGATGGGCCAGTCCTTCTGCGATGGCTGTTTTACCGACACCAGGTTCACCGATCAGGATCGGGTTGTTTTTTGTTCGGCGTGCGAGGATGTGGAGCAATCTGCGGATTTCTTCATCCCGGCCGATCACCGGGTCGAGTTTGCCATTGCGGGCCCGTTCGTTCAGGTTGACGGCATATTTGTTTAAAGCGTTGTAGCTGTCTTCTGCACTTGGGGTGTTGACGGTGCTGCCTTTACGCAGGTCATTGATGGCGTCTTTCAGTCCTTTTTCTGTGATGCCGCTGTCTTTCATCATCTGGGCGATTTGCCCTCCCTGCGAGAGCAGCCCCAGAAGCAAATGCTCCAGTGACACATATTCGTCACCAAATTCTTTCAAGTAGGTGGTGGCCTTTTGAATGACCGCATTTGATTCTCTCGAAACATATTGCCCGCTGGGACCATCGCCGACTTTCGGATAGTTCTTGACGATGCTGTCGGCTGCTTTTTTCAGCACATCATAATTGACCCCCATTTTTTTAATGACAAATGGCGTCACGTTTTCATCCACTTCCATGATGCCTTTCAGCAAGTGACCCGGTTCGATTTGTTGGTTGCCTTGCTCCATTGCAAGTTGCTGTGCCCGCTGGATGGCCTCCTGACTCTTGATGGTTAGATTCTTTAGGTTCATAACTGTAATAGATATTGGGAAATTGAAGTATTCGGATATTGGCCAATTTGTCCGTACCTCACTTCTTTTTTCTTTTATTTAAAACGATTAACGCTGGTTGGAGTTCAAGGTGTGTGCCACGTGATTTTTTAGGAAAGATTGTCGGGAAGCTGTGTTTTTGGACTGACTTTTTGACACAAAATGTTGGAAGGTGGGTGACGGGATGGCAGGTTTTGTTGGGTTTTTAGCCTTTGCGGAATTGATCCGCCGGCGGCTAACCAATTTGTTTGCTTTATGAATTTTGGCAACAAAAATTTGAAGGCCGAGTGGTGTAGCCATTGCCAACGGAAACGCCACTGAATGCCAAATATCAAATTCTGCCTTGAGCGCTAAAAGTGACACTTTTATCTGGGCAAATGTTTGATTTCCAAGCCTCAAAACTCTTTTTCAGGCAAAGAAAAAGTGTCATTTTTTTGAACAGCCACTTATTAAAGACTCATTTAAGTCTGTTAGATTTATTTTGCTTTCCTTATGAGGGAACGCTATTTCGCAATCGGGGAAACCTACTCCGTCTCCTTGCCACAAATACCATCTCAGAATAAAGATTTAAAACTGCCCATAGGCCAAGCTGACAAACGACAAGGTGGGGCAACTGGATTTGTAAACCATCACCGCAGCGCCACTAACTTTTCCAAATCCTGATCACTCATATTCCCGATCCAATTTTCCCCGATCGAAACGGTTAAATTCGCTAGTTCCTTTTTCCTTCGGATCATTTCATCAATCTTTTCTTCAAAAGTACTTTGGGTGATGAGTCGCCAGACCATCACGTTTTTTTGTTGGCCGATGCGGTAGGCCCGGTCGGTGGCCTGGGCTTCCACGGCGGGGTTCCACCAGAGGTCGTAGTGGATGACATTGCTGGCGGCGGTGAGGTTCAGGCCAGTCCCGCCAGCCTTGAGTGAAAGAATGAACGTGTCGTTTTCGCCGGGGAACTGGTCGGGGCGCTGGAATGCCTCAACCATTTCATCTCTTTTTTTGCGGCTGGTACCGCCGTGTAGGAAGAGCGGTTCTTTATCAAAGTTGTTTTTGATCATTTGCGTAAGCAGTTGACCCATTTCGTGGTATTGGGTGAAGATGAGGGTCTTTTCGTTGTTTTCATAAATGTTTTCCAACAGACTGAACAATAGCTGTGCCTTGCCTGAGCGGTCAGCAGATTTATCGTCTTTTTTTAAATACTGATAGGGGTGATTACAGATTTGTTTCAGGGCGGTGATCATTTTTAGCACTTTCCCTTGTCGCTTGATCTGTTCTTTTTCTTTGAAAATGCCTTTCATGTTTTGTTGCACAACGGTTTCGTAAATGGCAGCTTGCTGTTTGGTCAGTGTGGCAAATTGATTGTTTTCGATCTTTTCAGGAAGGTCAGCGATGATGGTTTTGTCCGATTTCAAGCGGCGGAGGATAAACGGAGCGGTAATTTTTCGGAAGAGTTCTGCCTGTTGTTGGTTGCCCTCCCGTTGGATGGGTTTGCCAAAAAGCTGGGCAAATTTTTTAGGAGAGCCAAGGTAACCCTTGTTGGTAAAGTCCATGATGCTCCAAAATTCACTCAAGCGGTTTTCGACCGGTGTGCCGGTCAGGGCAACCCTTACTGATGCAGGAATAGCCTTGATATTCTTCGCTTGTGCAGTCCCGGCGTTTTTGATATTCTGCGCTTCGTCGATCACCGTGCAGTACCACTTCTCTTTTTTAAATCTGGCCTGTTCGCTACGGGCGATGCCATAGGTGGTCAGCACGACATCGGTATCCTCCAGATTGAGAGAGCGTTTTTGGCCGTGGTAAATGACTGCCCGCAAGCCAGGGGCAAATTTTTCAATTTCTTTTTTCCAATTGGTCAACAAAGAGGTGGGAACGATGACGAGGGCTTTCTTCTTTTCCAGCAGCCCCTCCTCCTGAAAGCGGAGCAGTGCGGCAATAACCTGAATCGTTTTTCCGAGTCCCATGTCGTCGGCGAGTAGACTGCCAAATCCTAGTCGGATGTTTTTCAGCATCCATTCGTAGCCTATTTGCTGATAGGGGCGCAAAGTGGCATTCAGTCCGGCGGGCAATGGCACTGCAGCCGGTTGGACAAGTTGGCGGATGAGCGCGGCTGCTTCGTCGGTCAGGCCGATTTTGGTGCCCTGGTATTCTTCTGCCAATAAGACCTGCAGGGCTTCAAAACCTTTTAACCGAGGCGGTTCTTCCAGTTTTTTAAATAGTTTGGTGAGTTCATCCACATCCACCAGTACGTATTGGTCTCGAATTTTGACGATGCCGTTGAGGTTTTGCACTAACCTCCGAAATTCCTTTACAGATACCAACTGGTCGCCGAGTGCTACCTGCCAATCAAAAGACATCAAATCTTCGAAAGTGAGGAAGGAGCCATCATTTTGGCCAGGCGATTTTTTTGCCATCAACGAGGCTTGTGGCCGCACCAGATGTTTCAGTCCTTTGGGCAAAAGAATGCGGATACCAAAAAGGCTGAGGGCAGGCAATATTTTCAGCAATACTTCCACGAATTCTTGTTCATTAAAGGTTAGGTGTTTCTTCCCCTGGGATTCAATGATCTGATTCAGTTGCGGGAAATAATCTGTAAGGAGCAGCAAATCCTTGAGCACAGCATACTTCACCTTCGCAAATTTCTTTCTGGTAAAGAAATGGTTCAAAGACACTGGGGGCTGCATTGGCTTTGACCGGTTTTCGACTTCCAGTTCCACGCTGAACCGTCCATCTAAATCTTCAACTTTTACCAGTGGCACAAGGTCCTTGTGAGTGAGGTAAAATTGATTGAGCCAAAGCTGTATCAGTTGTGGCGAATCGGGAGGTAGTTTATGTCCGATGATGCGGGTTTTTATTTTCGGCGAACTTGGATACCAGCCAAACCGACCATAACTACCCCTTTGGTCTTGGCTTTTGGGTAGGATGATTTCAACCTCTTGCTTCGGTTTGTCAAATCGAAGCGGTTGGCTATCAGTGGTAAAGAAGAACATTGGTGGCAGTGGGTGTTCCTCGAACCACGCACCGTCAGCCACACAATTTCCAATGAAAAGGGAACAAAGCGAGTACAGTATTTCTTTAGGAGATTGGTAGTGTTTCCCGTCCGCCATGTCTACGCATAAGAGATTGGGTGGTATAATGGTTTTTATTTTATCAAATAAATCGGCGACTTCTTCCACGATAACGGCGGGCAACCAGCGAATACGAAATTCATCATGACTGCACGCCAGCAATTGTGGCACAATGGCCCCGTTTTTTGACAGATGCAAAGAAAAATTAAATACCTCAAAAAGGGCAACGATGCTTGGATGACAGCGGTTCAGTTGTTCTTCGTCCCAGGCGAGTAAAGTATTGATCAAGAATCTTAAGCCGTTGAACTTAACGGGCTTCAGCTCACCTTTTTTGTTTCTCACTTCAATGTATTTCAACAATAAGTTTTCATCAAAAACGAGTTGTATGTGGTCCCTTGCCACAAATTCCAACAATCTTTTATCGGGAATAGTATTGCCACGGAGCATTTTGTTGGCAGCCCGCGATGTTCTCTTGTACAGCTTCTCGATGATGGCTTTAAAATCTTTCTCATAAAATAAAGGCTGTGGTTTATACAAAGTAAGTAATTGGTTGCCAACGTTAGGAATAGTGGTAAAGTCTAAGGAAGGTAAATTGCCGAAAGAAAAGGGTAAATCATTCGGGGAGGCTTTCTTTTTTTGATTGAAAATAAGCTCTTTAAGCTGTGTAATCCGCACTTCTTTTTGTTCCTCAACGCGAATGTTGCGGTCTTCAAGTGCTTGGACCAGGTCCAGTCCGTGTAACTCAAAAACGAGGAACGGATTGCGGTCAATTTCCTCCGCCACGGAGTAAATAACAGCAGCCAAATGTTTGCAGGGGACTGCCCAATCCGGACAGGAACATTTCATGTCAAAGTCCCGCCATGTCCGGGGAAAAACCTGGATGCCGTGATTTTCAGCGAATTGTAGGAGCTCGTTGGGCAGTTGTCGGTTGAGCAGTTGGGCCACAAGGGCAGGGTTTCGGATGACTTCTTCTACCAGGTGCTTATTGTTTTCCTCCGAAAAAAGGGGAACTGAAATGTCGATCCGATAGGGATTCGGCCGGCTTCCCTGCACTTCGGCAGTGATGTGGTTCTCATTAATTTCAGTTGAGCGGACCAAACCTTTGTTGGCGTAGGTACGGCCACGGGGAAGGCGATTGCTGTAGTCAATGTTAGACAGGGCATTGAGCCATTGCTTTCCCCACCAGGTGATGCCATATTTTTTCCTTGTCATATAAATTATTCTTAGTGATCGATCAGGAAAATAAATATAGAATGAAATTGGTGAAATGATATACTCCAGCCAGGTTACTTTAAGCTATTTCATTTCGGGGAAATAAAAAAATCAGTTAGATCCTTGAAACCTAACTGATTTTGGGAAGCCAACAGGACTTCGTACATAATACAGGATAAAAAAACTGGCTTTAATCAAGCTGCTCTTTCGGACATTCTTGCGTAAGTCACTTGCTCGTGGTTGAGCTCTTTGACAGGTGTACTGCTATCTGTCTGAACAGCGCTTGTAACCACTCGTCTCTGTTTGATTTCATGAACCAAAACAGCAATGAATGCGAGAACGAAAAGGCCAATGATGCTTTGTCCGTTCAATTGGTCCGCCAATGATCTTCCTTCGATAGAGAAGGCACTCTGCTTGAACAGGGATGAAGATTCTTCATAAAAACCAGTGGTGATCAAACCGGAAAAATAGGCAGCAAGGTTGATTAAAAGTAAAACTGCAGCAACAGCACCGATACTCTTGAACAATGCTTTGAAGAGAATAGTAAGGTTTGAGTTGAAATTAGTCATGATGGTAGATTTTCATAAAGTGAAAAATTAAGGCAAAACCATCTCTCCATTGTCATGTACCAACAAAGATAATAGTAAAACTATGCAAATCAAAAGCAAATAAAATTTTTCTTTTGGGTATGCTATGCAAATTTGTTTTGGTACTTTTAAGAAGTTGTGTAATCCAATTTTACTTTAGCTGTTTACGATAGTAAAAGAAAGTGGATTCGAATTTTGCTTTGGGTGTGATTAGGCTTTCGTCGCGCCAGTTGCCAGATACCACAAGCCAGGCATTTTATATCGGCTCAAATAGTGATAAATTGCCGATGTGATTTTTAGCGCTCAAACTCAAAACCAAGTAATTATGAAAAACCTGCTTGTTCTCTGTTTCCTTATTTCTTCCTTGCCATTTTCCTTTTCTCAAGACTGGTCCTTGTTTCCGCAAGGACAGGAAACTTTTTGGCGCATTGGTGATGAACTTGAACTTTACTTCAATGATTATACAAAAATCGATACCGCAAAAAACACCCATTATTTTGGTGCTTTATATTTAACCGAAGACAGTGTTTTCCAGTGTTATAAAGATATTGTATACGGTCATTTTGAGTTGGACGGACCTCCTGTCGATTCTCTGTTTTCCACCGATGAATATTGGTTCGGCTTTTTAGGAAATGATGAAATTCGTTTTCAACACCTGGCCAATAAAAATGATTTATGGACTGTCGTAACGCCTGAAAGTGCCGATATAGATTCGATCGTATTTAATTGTACGGATCTAACCGAAGAAGAAATTTTTGGAATAAACGACAGTGTTAAAATATTTTCAGTTAATGGATATTTTAATGGTAATAAAATTGCTGCAATTGATGACCTCGAATTTAAATTGAGCAGGTCGTTTGGGATGCTGCAATTTATCCCATTTAATCAATTGGGAGAACAAATAAATGATCATCAATTAATTGGTTTTGATGACGGGCAGCCACATGGGTTTACCAGCTCATGGGAAGATTTTTTTGGAAAATTTGAAGTGGAACAAATTATGATGTGGCAATATAGACGGGAATATATTTATACCCCTTCGGGATACTGGAAAGCATGGGATGCGATCCGCGATTCCATAACTTCTGTTGAATTCACCGATACCTATGTCAAATTGGGCATCTTCAGAAAAGGACGCTCCGCACTTTGGGAACATGGCAACCAGGACTATTTTGGTTATGATACTATTGTTTATTATCAGGAAATTGATACCATCTATTATTTTAGAGATCATTTTGAGACAGTGTTCGATGCACCTCCGGGATGGTTAAAGTTTAATCACCAAACCAAGGGTGTTGCTTTTCATGAGGAAGCTATGATTGCTGATTGGGGGCAGCCGTTTTATGTTTTTAATGATATATATTCTTATTATGACACGACCGATTGTGGATTTTTGACAGGTCATCCGGGGCCAATACCTTCTACCCTTTCTGCAGGTTTGGGACCTACTCATTGGGGGGCTGTCGGAGGGCAGTACGGAGAATATTATGAATGGGAATTATCAGGTTATAAAATTGGTGATGAAGAATTCGGGAATGTTTATGATATCGTAAATTCAGTATTTGACCGGCCAGTTCTAAATTTATTTTTTAATGTCTTTCCAAATCCGGCGACGGATAATTTAAACATTGAATTATTGGAAAATAATTATTTAAATAATTTGGAATTAAAAATTATTGACGCTACCGGAAAAGTATTTTTAAGTAAAGAATTAAATAACAACCTGGCCAAAATAAATATAAGCGATATTCCTAAAGGAATTTATTTCGTGGTTGTTAATGGAGAAAAAAAATTAGGTCGGAAAAAATTTGTAAAATATTAATTTAGAATGCTTAATCTTTGTAAAACATAATAATCGTAATGGGAGAAATACTGGATGATTATGTAGCTCCAAAAAAGAGCAGCACTATTTTTTCAAAAATATCACTTGCCCTCGCCATTCTTAATTCTTTTCTTTTAATAGTTTTTTTGCTTATTGTTCCTGAACAGGTTTACGTAGGAATGGAGTTCAGTAGTTTTGTCATCATCCTGGTAAGAAGTTTCGGTTTTTTTTCTTTGTCTGGATTTGTCATAACGATGATCAGCATCCTAAAAAAAGAAAAACGAACGGTAGTGAAATGGGTGGGAGGGACGATCAATATATTGATTTTCATTTCACTTGTTAGTTTCGTCATTTATGGTAATATACTCCTTGGAAGACTCTAACCCTGGTGGGCTTCCTGTTCGCTGCATTGTGATCAGATAAAAATTTGAGAAACAAATCTTTAACTCAGATTTTACATTATTTCCTCAGCTTTTCTCCCTAACTTTGCGGCCTTTTTGAAATTTAAGTGGCTCAATGGCTGAGCGGCTGCATGGCTTTTTCCGATGAAAAACCATGCAGCCGCTCAGCCATCCAACCATTAACTATATGATTACAGTAACAAACGTCGCCCTGCAATACGGTAAAAGAGTCCTCTTTGACGATGTCAATTTAAAATTCACCCGTGGCAATTGCTACGGCGTTATCGGTGCAAACGGTGCCGGAAAATCTACTTTTCTGAAAATCCTTTCAGGTGAAATAGACCCCAATCAGGGGGCTGTCGAAATTCAGCCGGGCAATCGGATGGCGGTCTTAAAACAGAACCACTTCGAGTTCGAGGAGATCATGGTGCTCAATACGGTGATGATGGGACACGCAGAGATGTACCGCATCATGGAAGAGAAGAATGCCATTTACATGAACCCTGATGCTTCGGAAGAAGATGGCCTGCGGGCTGCGGAATTGGAGAACCAATATGGCGATATGGGAGGTTGGACAGCAGAGAGCGATGCTGCGGAATTGCTGAGCAATATGGGTATCCACGAAGACCTCCATTATAAATTAATGAAAGATCTGACTGGGCCGGAAAAAGTAAAAGTATTATTGGCGCAGGCATTGTTCGGCAACCCCGACCTGCTGTTGCTCGATGAGCCTACCAACGACCTGGATGCGGAAACGGCCACCTGGCTGTCTGATTTTCTGGCCGATTATCCAAATACCGTGATTGTCGTTTCGCACGACCGTTATTTCCTGGACATGGTCTGCACCCACATGGTCGACATCGATTTTTCCAAGATCAAGATCTTTACCGGCAACTACACATTCTGGTATGAGACCAGCCAGTTGATGGCACAGCAGATGGCCAACAAGAATAAGAAAACGGAAGCCAAACGGGCAGAATTGATGGATTTCATTGCCCGTTTCAGTGCGAATGCTTCGAAGTCCCGCCAGGCAACCAGCCGCAAGAAGGCCCTGGAAAAATTGAACCTGGAAGAACTCCAGCCTTCCAGCCGGAAATATCCGTTTATCCATTTTCAGCCAGAAAGAGAAGTGGGGGACCAGATCTTAAGGGTGAACAGCCTGACCAAGAAAGATGCGGAAGGGAAGGTGCTTTTTGAAAACGTCGAGTTTATTATGAACCACGGTGAAAAGATCGCTTTGATCGGGAGAAATACCCCTGCCCTGAATGCCATGTACGATGTGTTGTCGGGCGAGGTAGCTGCCGATAGCGGAACAATAGAATGGGGCCAGACGGTCACTTTTGATTACTTGCCAAACGAGAATACCGAATATTTTAAAGGGGACAATGACCAGGACCTGATCAACTGGCTGCGGGAATTTTCAAAGGAAAAGGACGAACAGTTTATCCGCGGCTTCCTGGGCCGGATGCTTTTTTCCGGTGAAGAAGTTTACAAAAAATCCTCAGTACTGTCGGGAGGGGAAAAGGTACGTTGTATGATGTCCAAAATGATGCTCGCCCATCCGAATTTCCTGCTCCTCGACGAGCCGACCAACCACCTCGACCTTGAATCTATCACGGCCTTGAACAATGCGCTGAAAGACTTTAAGGGCAATCTGATCATGACCTCTCATGACCATGCCTTGTTGCAAACGGTCTGTAACCGGATCATCGAAATTACCCCGAACGGCATCATTGACAGCCTAATGACGTTCGATGAGTACCTGCGTTCTGACCGCATCAAGGCACAGCGGAAGGAGATGTATGATGGCGTAATGGCTTGAGGGTAAATGTTTTCGGTAGAGATGTCATTTTTTCAAAAAATGACATCTCTACCGAATAGTGCGCTTTATGACGCTGGCTTTTTATTTTTGCAGAGGTATTCAGCCATTGAGCTTGCCCTTTCTCTTTACATAAAAACTGCTCGAAAATTTTAAAAAACACATTTCTAATTATGCAATTCAAAATGAGCAATTCGGCCTTTTACGGCAGTTTTCTATTCCTCTTGTTTTTTGTCGCTTTATCAGCCTGTAAAGATGATGATGACGCAAATCCTCAACCCCTTGTCTATGATGCTTCCAGACATATTTATGGGACTACTTCTATACAAGGACAGGGTAGCTGGGAGACAATCATCGACCTCGAATCGGGAAGGTTCGATACCATTCCGGGGACCCGGGAAAATGCCGGTGGGTTCAATTTCCCGCTTTCCACCAGGGAGTTGACCGATTTTGTGGACAACCGGAGGTTATTTATCACATTTGATAAAAATGACCTCGTAGTACAAGATCTGGAAACAGCGGAAAAAAATATCATCAACCTGGTAGGCAATCCTAACAGTATTGGCCTGGCTCCTTTTGAATATTTAAATTTTGGTAAGTCCAATAACGAGGTATTGGGCCTGTACACTTTCGAAAGGACTATTTACCGCGTTGATATAATGATGGGCAATTACGAACCGCTGACTGAATATATTTCGATGGACCAAGATCAGATCACCAATATGTTGTACAGTCCCGAAAACGATTACATGATCTTCTTTGGGCAAAATAACGACACTGAAACCGTTTACCTATATTCAATTTTCGATATGAGCGTCAATGAGATCATCGCTCATGATACCATTCCTCGGTTCTTTGGTTTTGTGAAACATCCTTCCCAAAATTCTATTTACTGCCTGACCATCCCAATGAATGGAATAGGCTTTCGCTTAACTGAACTAATGGTCAAGGAAGATCGATTGGACGTAAGAACGGTGTCGACCACCGACCTGGAAATTGATCAGTTGTCGCCCAATCTCCAGACCATCCACTCAGCTACGAACAGCTATATCTGTAAAGGGGGTTCTACGTCCATTGAAAACCCTGAAACATTCCTCTACAGTATCGACTTGACTACCGGGCAACTGTTGCGGTCGACCGAAGTGCCAGGATATGGAAGTATGATGAATATAGAGTCGGAATAATTACCGTTATCCATTCCTCATTTTTTCAGAATCAGTCGTTCGGCCATGGTTTGATTTTCCATTCGGAAAATGATAAAATAAACCCCGGCTGCCCAGTCTTTGGTTGTTAGTTCTAAACGGTGAGAACCAGATGGGACCAATCGAGTGGGAAGAACGGTGTTGATTTTACGTCCGTAAATATCTACCGCTTCGATGCCCATGACCTTGGAATTGCCCAACTCGAAATCTATGAAGATTTGGTCTTTGCCCGGGTTGGGGAAAATATTTCTTGTTAGTTCATTTTGCCGAAAATCATTTGTGCCAACGAGCAGTGAAGCGTTGACCTGAATCAAACTGTCGCAACCTGCCGTAGTCAGAAAATGCTGGACAAAGGAAGTGTCGCTGAATATCGGAACACCGAAAATGCTTTCACCAGGCAATAACATTGTATCCATCATCACGAAAAATGATGGGTTGGTCGTAAGCGTCAGAGTGACGATGCTGTCGCAACCGTTGTGACTGGTGAGCGTGAAGGTGTACAAACCTGGTTGGTTCAAAATTTCCCCGTCATACTCGAAGGAAGAACCTTCGCAGAAGACGGCCGCTAATGCAGCATACTTTCTTGGTAAGACTTCTAAGGTCAAAATAGTGGTACTGTCACAGCCATTGGCCGCCGTGGCGATGTGCTGGTAGATGCCGGCCTCCGTTAACAATTGGCCATTGAAAAGCAAGTCTTCGCCTTCACAGATGGTAGCTGAAAATGAATAAGTAGAATTCTCTAATTTTTCCAGCGTCAGGCTGATGAGGCTGTCGCATCCGTTTTGTGCTGATAAAATGTGCTGATAGGTGCCAGGGCTGTCCAATATTTCACCGTAAAAATCGAGCACTGTTCCGGCGCAAATAGTGGTTTGCAACTGAGTCTCGAATGCGGGCAATATTTCAAGCGATAAAATCACCAGGCTATCACATCCTGCCACATTGGTATATTCAAATTCATACACTCCGGTTTGATTAAACGCCACGCCTTCGTACAGAAAGCTTTCCCCCTCACAGATTTGCTCATTTATTTGTACGAAATTATTTGGTTGGACATCTAAGTCCAATGTGACAATGCTGTCGCAACCAGTGTGCGAGGTGAGCACTGCCTGGTATTCGCCCGTCTGATCGATGAGCTGCCCATTGAAGTCATACGATTCGCTTTCGCAAATCTGTGCGGAAAGTTGCGTATGCTCGTTCGGCAGCACTTCCAGGTTCAATGTGACGGTGCTGTCACAACCTGTGTACGAACTCAGCACTGCCTGGTATTCGCCCGCCTGATCGATGAGCTGCCCATTGAAGTCATACGATTCGCTTTCGCAAATTTGGGCGGAAAGTTGTGTATGCTCGTTCGGCAGCACTTCCAGGGTCAACGTGATGGTGCTATCGCAACCATTAACGGAGCTTAACACGGTCTGGTATACACCAGTTTGATTGAGGATATGCCCATAAAACTGGACGGTTTCGCCATCGCAGATGGTTGCGGACGAAAGGGTCTCTACCGTTTCAAAAACTTCAATTGTCGTAATGGTCACACTGTCGTACCAAGTGAATTGCAAAGTGTCGTATACGGTCGTGTCAACTGTAAGGGCAATGCCCTGGAATTCATCACCCTGGCAACCAGAAAAATATGCGTTGCCAAAATGCATTGGTTTTTCAATCGTATGAAAAACAGTATTGGTGATGATCGGCTCATTGAAATCGAAATAGATGGCGGCCTTGTTTTCGATGACCGTGCCGGGCACTAATGGCGTTTTGGGTTTTATTTTGAATGAAACAAAACCATGAGAGGCAGCTTCGTTGATATTGCTGTCAGGCAGCATGATGTTGTCGAAAGTGAATTTCAGCTCGCCATTTCCACTAAGTTCCCAATCGTAAGCATGGCTGCTGGCGCCAGGGCGCAGCGAGCCAATTTCCAGGTTTGCGGAGAGCGTGTCTCTTAAAACCACCTGAAAGGCCGTATCTGTTCCCGTATTTTGAAAGCGGATAAGATAGGTGATGGTGGTGTCATTAGGAATTTCATGATCGGGACCTGCTCCTACCGGAACGGCTGATTTGTCATTGGGGTCGTATGGTCCGATGGCTACCTGGCAGTCAAAATCTGAAAATGAAATACCTGAATTGCTGCCCAGGGTACAATTTACCGGAACATTTGTAACATTGGCCGTGACACAAATCAACTCGTCAAAAGGCGCCCCGCATTGATGCACAACTTCGATGGAAACGGAACCACACTCCCCTACATCAACGTCTCCGAGCGAAAGTTGCAGGTTGTTTCCGTTGATTGTAAAAGGAACACTGGCCGAAAGCGGGATGAGGTATTCGTCGATCGTAACTGATACCGTAGCGTCATCCGCTATTCCGGTGCCGTGGTTGCAATAATGCAAAGTGTAAGTATTTGCAACGCACCTTCTGATAAAATTGGTTTGGATACTGATATCGAGCAAAGGGCATTCGATCAAAGGAGATTCAGCCATGTCCAAATTGACGATCGTGGATGCACTATCGATGGTAACTGGTATTTGATTGTTGCATACATTCCAAAGGTTAATCGCGGGATGTTGCAGGCGTACGGAATAATCTCCCGGTGGGACTTCGATGCTGTATTGGCCATTGACGTCAGAAGTTCCGTAGAAAGTCCCGGAATTGCCTTCCACTTCCACGATCCAGTTAGACAATGGCGGTTCACCTGTATCTGCCTGACAATCCCCATCTTCATCTCTTTTAACGAACCCTTGCAGGTTGGGGGCGACATTGCCCAAAGAGTCTGTTTTTAACAGAAAAACTTCCCACAATCCGGAAGGCGAGGAGTCTTGCCCCGTTAGAATAAAGCCAGCGTCGGAAGTTTCCTTGATGGAGGTAACCTGGTCAAGTTGATAAGGTAAAATTTTCCGCCATTCCGTATTGCCGTCTTCGTCCAATTTGATCAATAGGATCCTGTTCACTGAGTTCAGGTAGGAATGACCGGCTAGGATAAAACCACCATCTGCGGTACCGGCGAATGCCTGATAAGTTTCGTCGAAGCTGCCAATGGTTCTGGTCCAAAAGCCGATCTTGTTTAAATGAAATTTATTGTTGACTATGGTTCCGGCAACCAGGTTGCCGTCGGCAGTTTTGATCAATGAGCCAGTGAAAACAAAATCATCTTCATCATGCAGGAAAGTGGAGTTGGTCAGGATGCCGTCTGCGTTAATGGCTTCCACAAATACTTCAGAATACCAGTTGTTGCCAGTCCATTCAATTGAAGTCCTCAAAATGCGGAAGTCGCCAGGGGTCATTTCAACGATGGAGATGCCCATGTCCGTATTTTCATCATCTCCAAACCCGCCCCAAAATCCTGTTAGGAAGTTGGCCAGCGAATCGTAGGTAGCCATGGTGGCCTGTTCATCGGCAGATGTTTGCCCTTGATTAACGACGGTGCTTCCAGCGCTTGCAAATCCTCCATCGAAAGTTTCAATGAGGTCATAAAGGCCAGAATTAGGCCAGGTATCTCCACCTATTGAAAGTAAATCACCGTTCATGTTGAGCCGCCAGATCCTGTCGTCGGCGGCAATAGCCAATGTGCCGTCGGTTCGAAGAAGGATCTTGGAGACTACTCTTTGTTTGTTTTGAGGATCTGGTACCTGGGTCCATTGCGGTGTTCCGTCCGGTCCGGTTTTTAGGATAAAAAGATTATTGATTCCAGCTGTGGAATTGACAAATTCCCGGCTGTTGCCACAAAGTGCATAACCGCCGTCTGGAGTCTGCACCACATCGGTAGCGAAATCGTTCAACAGGGTGGCATCATACGTTTTGAACCAACCCTGAGCGATTATTGGTGAAGAGAAAAAGGGGATAAATAATAAAAGAAAGTGTAAATGATTTTTCATTATAAACGCATTAGCAGGCACTGTACCAGGTGTACCGAGGTGAAGGTCTGGTTTATTTTTGAGTTTTTCACAAACAAAATTTACAAATTATCGGGGTGTTTAAAGAAATTGTTTTTTATAATTAATTGATTTTCAAATTTTTATGAAAATTTTTTAACGTTAAAATCGGAAAACTACAAACACTGTGAACCCCGGAAGTTCTGTTATTTTATTTCAACACCGCGACGCAGGGACACAGAGGTTCACAGGTCGGTTTTTCGCTGATTTATCTCTGAACGAATTTCCATTCGGATTCCGCCACTATCCTTACCTTTGCCGATCCCGAAAAATCGATACAGGCTGTTTAGCCTTACAACCTTGCAGCAATTTAACCATTCACCCATTTATCATGATCAAAGTAGGCGAATACAACAAACTCAAAGCCGTCCGCCAAACGGACAACGGCGTTTATTTTACTGGCAACAACTCAGAGGAAGAAGTGCTGTTGCCCAACAAATATATGCCAGATGAATTGTATGAAGATGATGAACTGGAGCTCTTCGTGTTCAAGGACCACCAGGGCCGTTTGACCGCAACCACCCAGAAGCCCAAAGTGACCGTCAACCATTTTGGCTACTTGTGGTGCAAAGATGTAAATGACAATGGTGCTTTCCTGAAATGGGGACTGGACAAAGATCTCATGGTGCCTTTCAGGGAACAGGCCGAACGCATGAAAGAAGACCAGCGCTACCTGGTATACGTATACATTGATAGTATTTCTGGCAGGTTGGTCGGTACTTCGAGGTACTTACGTTATTTAAGACATAAAACCATCGATCTGGATGATGGGCAGGAAGTGGAACTGATCATCGACAATGCTACGGACATGGGGGTCAACGTAATTATTAATGAAAAGTATCAGGGCCTTATCCACGCCAGTGATTTTCATACCCAGCTGAGACGAGGCGACCGCTGCAAGGGTTATGTTAAACAAATTCGAAAGGATGGAAAGATCGATGTCATGTTACACTCCTCGGCTTTTGACCGGGTCAGTGCCAGCGCCCAGAAGATTTTAGGATTGCTCAATGAAAGTGAAGACGGCTCATTACCATTTCATGATAAGACACCTGCTGAGGTAATTAAAAAAGAATTAGGCATGAGTAAAAAAACTTTTAAACAGGCAATAGGCGGACTGTACAGCCGCAAGGTCATCGTGATTAAAGATGATGGAATATATTTGGACGGACCAAGACGGTCAAAAGCCAATGATGAGGAAGACGAGTAAATTAGAATTTTATTTCTTCTGATAAAAAAAGAAAAGTGCTTTTAGGCCGGGAGCAGAGATGTCATTTTTCAAAAAAAATGACATCTCTGCT
>JBCBRY010000091.1:0-36211 GCA_039819485.1 Bacteroidota bacterium
ATCAAAAACTAATTCTAAGTAATGATGACTTAATAATATTCTACTCAACAGCGGCAATTGCCAAACACTCCTATTTGTTATGGAGCCCTGTCGCTAAAGGTGGAATGAATTGGCACGATAGAATGTGTTCGGATAGTTCTATTATATATGTAGTAGAAGATCGAGATGGAGAAAATTGTTGGTCAGACATAATTCTGAAAGATGCATTGGGCCTGACATCTACTGCAGCTATTGCTGTTGTGGGTTCAGGAGGTGCAGCAGCGCTGCCAAATCCAGCGCTATTGGGCTTTCCCACTGCAAGTGTGATAGGATTGATCGGAGGTGCGGCAGCTTCACTTAACGGTGCAATAGGTGGTCTTGATAATGGGCCATCGGATCCGTTTCAAGGTAGTCTTATATTTCAGGAAACCAATTATGATCTTTGCGATTACTATCCTAATCACCCTGATTGCGATTAGTGTGTATACCCTCCTAAAGTAATTTTAGGAATTAAGGTTTTGTGAGCCGCTATGGAGATTCAAAAAGGTTGAGGTGATTGACAGAAATTTTGATCTCTTTGATCTTTTTGATTCTCTCATCGGCAGAGAAAGCTACCTATGGTCTAATCCTATAAAATGCTCTAATAGTTAATTTATAATTCAAATAAAAAAAAGTAAAATGAACGGTAATAAAAAAATTGTCAAAGCTTCCTCCTATTTCTTATACATATTCGGCATGACCTGCTTTTTTGTGCTTATGGACTTAGACATCTCTTGGGATAAAATTTATCCACTGATATTAAGGCATATTTTACCAGTAATAATTATGGCAATTATTGGAGTTGAGTTATCAGAATATTGGGTAAAGAAAGGATTAGAAATAAGCAACGGGCAGTCACAGGAAAACCAATGAATGTCTTCTTTGTTTTTTTTAAATCAAATTCTTTTATCAGATGAAAAATAGAAAAGCTCGTAAAGCATTGGCCTATCTTTTAGGGGTCGGCATATTGCCATTGCTCCTTGCTCTGATTGATACCAATGGTTCTTGGAATAACCTTTACCCATCGTTAAAGAGTCACTTGGTTTCGTCCGCTATTATTGCCATTGTTGTCATTGAGTTATCTGATTACCTGAGTAAAAAGCAAATGGCAAGAGAGTCAGAAAGTGGAAATGATCAGTGAGTTGACCAATAAGCCATCTTACGCATTGACTACCACTTGAATGCTACTGCTGTAAATCAGTAGCATTTATTTTTATGTTCAGTCCTTTTCCGCAGGCTAATATTAGAGGCCTGTAAATCATAATTTTTTGAAACCAGCATTAGTCCACAGGGGACTTGTCAAAGTGCCATGAATTTTGCAGCGCCTGTTTTTTCTTTTAAAAATACTCCTAACACAAAATATATGATCGGCCTGTGCCACGCATCCAAATTTCCTATCGCACATTTTACCGACATTAAGACATTTGAATAAAGCTAATGTGATTCATTCGGCGCCCTGATTTTCAACCCAACCAAAACATTTTCCAACAATGTAAAAAAAAGAAAGGTTAGGTTTTGAAAACCCCCTGTAAATGCTACTTTTGCGGCGAATTTGAAAAAGGGGTCAAACCTTCACAAAAAAAGATTTTGATGCGCCGATATATTCTGAGTTTTATCTGTCTATTCTGCCTTTCTGTTTTTGCTTTTTCACAAGATCACTCGTCCACTGAAAGTGGGTGCGGTGATGCACATGAAGGAGAATTCAATCCCGGGGCTACTGCTTTCCATCACATTTCCGATCAGAACATCTACAATATTGGGCCCTGGAGTTTTCCGTTGCCTTGCTTTTTGTATGCACCTGACCAGGGATGGTCCATCTTTTCTTCCGGTAAATTTCATCCGGATCACCACGGACACGGAAATGGCCACAATTCAGTGGATGGATATGTATTGATCGATGGGATGGTACACCGGGTCATGGACAGAAGTTTCCCGAATGGTAACCTTGAGATTAACAACCACGGGTTCCACACGACCATCATGATGGACGGGAAAGAAAAGAAAGTGCCTGCCATTTGTTACGATGACAAACTCTGGGCGGCTGAGGCAAGAAGTACAGCGGATGGAGGATTGTTCGGTGGTGGAGTTACTTCCTTCTTCGATTTTTCCATTACTAAAAATGTGCTCACGATGTTCATCGTGTTTGCGTTGCTCGCATGGTTGTTCTTGCACGTTGCCAAGAAGTATAAGGAAAGAAGGGGGATGGCTCCCAAAGGCGCTCAGTCGCTGATAGAAACCATGTTCATCTTTATTCAGGATGAGGTGGCAAAACCGTTCCTCGGGCATCACTGGGAAAAGTACAATCCTTTTCTGATGTCCCTTTTCTTTTTCATATTGGGTTTGAACCTTTTCGGCCAGATCCCATTTTTTGGAGGAAGTAACGTAACCGGAAATTTAGCGGTGACGATGGTACTGGCCATTATCACTTTCATCGTCGTCAACATCAATGGAAATAAGCATTACTGGGAACACATCTTCTGGATGCCGGGCGTGCCCGCGTGGGTCAAGACGATTTTGACGCCAGTTGAGTTTCTGGGGATTTTCATCAAGCCCCTGACCCTGATGCTGCGTTTGTTTGCCAACATTACTGCCGGCCATATGGTGATCGTGATTTTCGTAGGGTTGATCTTCATGTTTGGCAAAGGCAATTGGGGCCCGAGCCTTGGTACGGCCGTTGGGTCTACATTGCTGACGGTCTTTATGATGTCAATTGAATTGTTGGTAGCTTTCATTCAGGCATTCGTCTTTACCATTTTGACAGCCTCTTATATTGGTGCAGCCACTGAGGAAGCGCATCATTGATAGATTTATAGTTTATAATTTATGATTTATGATGGATGCATTTATAAATCATAAATTATAGATCATCAATAGGAGAGTGTTTAATGCAGAACGCTGAAGTGTAAAACTCATCGTTCACCATTAATCATTCACCATTAAATATTCGAATTATGTTTGGTTCAATTACCGCAATAGGTATGGGTTTGGCAGTAATCGGCGCCGGTATTGGTATCGGTAACGTCGGTGGAAAAGCCATGGAAGCCATCGCTCGTCAGCCAGAAGCAGTGGGTGACATTCGTGCGAACATGATCTTGATGGCTGCCCTTGTAGAGGGTGCCGCTTTGATCGCTATCGTTGTTGCATTCTTGAGTAACAACGCAGGTTAATTCATACCTCCAAGAAACAAGACAGGCTACGGGACGGTTGGTCACCGGGCCTGTCTTTCTCAAAAAAATTATAATTAGCAATTAATAATATACAAATGATTTTTCTCGCTGATTTTACAGTTATCAAACCTGACTTTGGCCTCCTTTTCTGGACCACGATTATTTTCCTGCTGTTTTGGTTCATTATCGGAAAATTTGCTTTTCGACCAATTGCGGAAGCGCTGAAGGAAAGAGAGAGGGACATTCAGGGGGCTCTGGACGAAGCCAAAAAGGCCCGCCAGGAAATGGCCAATTTGAAAGCAGAAAACGAAGAGCTTTTGGCGCAGGCCCGGGAAGAACGATCCAAGATCCTGAAAGAAGCCAAAGAAGCTCGTGACAAGATTGTTGAAGAAGCAAGGGCTAAGGCTAAAGAAGAGGCCAAGCGCATCGTAGCTGATGCCAAGGAGCAAATCGAAAACCAGAAAATGGCTGCTATGGTCGACCTGAAAAACCAGGTAGGCGCCATGTCCCTGACCATCGCTGAAAAGGTGATCCGTAAGGAGCTGGCCGGTAATGCAGAGCAAGAGTCCTTCGTGAATGGCCTGGTTGATGAAATAAAATTAAATTAATGGTTACAGTCAACGGTTAATGGTCAACAATGCGCCATTAACCATTGACCGCTAACCACTGACCATTGAATTATGTCAGTACATAGAATAGCCAACAGGTATGCTACTTCCTTAGCAGAGTTAGCCGAAGAGCAGGGAAAGCTCGATCGGGTCAAAGAGGATGTGGAGTCTTTCAATGAAGTCTGCGGTAACCGGGACTTTTGGTTGATGTTGAAAAGCCCAATTGTCAGTGCCGATAGAAAATCACAGGTATTTGACAAATTGTTCGACGGAAAGTATGACAAACTGACCATGGCTTTTTTGAAAATATTATTGAAAAAGGGGCGGGAAGCATATTTGCCGGAAATCGGAGATGAATTTTTGGTATTGTACAAAAAGGTCAAACACATTTCTTCGGTAAAACTTACTACTGCCAAGGAACTGAGCAAAGAAGCAGTGGACGCAATCCGTAAGAAACTGGCTGCCAGTAGTGCGACCGAAGATCAGGTAGAACTGCAAACGGTAGTTGATCCCAGCCTCATCGGTGGGTTTGTAGTTGAGTTTGAAGACAAACTTTACGATGCCAGTGTAGCTCACAAGCTGAATCTGCTGAAATCTGAATTCAAGGACAACCTTTATATCTCGCAAATAATAGCATCATAAATAGTCGGCCAACGGCCAACGGCAGACGGCAGACAGGAAATTCCGGTCTCAATATCCGTCAGCCGTCAACCGTCAGCCGTCAACCGAAATTTTATAAATTATGATTGACGTCAAACCTGATGAAATATCAGCAATACTCAAGCAACAATTAAGCGGTTTCAGTACCGCCACCGAACTGGAAGAAGTGGGTACGGTACTCCAGGTAGGGGATGGTATTGCCCGTGTATATGGCTTAAATAAAGCACAGGCTGGTGAATTGGTTGAATTCTCAACTGGTGTGCAGGCTGTTGTACTGAACCTTGAAGAAGACAACGTTGGGGTCGTATTGATGGGGCCTGGCGATGGCATTCGGGAAGGTTCTACCGTTCGCCGTACCGGTCATATTGCCTCCCTCCAGGTAGGAGAAGGTATGGTCGGCCGGGTTGTGAACGCGCTTGGTCAGCCAATCGATGGTAAAGGCCCGATCAGTGGAAAGACTTACGAAATGCCACTGGAACGCAAAGCACCTGGTGTGATCTATCGTCAACCGGTGAACGAGCCACTTCAGACGGGGATCAAGGCCATTGATTCCATGATTCCGATCGGACGTGGACAGCGGGAGCTTATCATTGGTGACCGCCAGATTGGTAAAACGGCGATCGCAATTGATACCATCATCAATCAAAAAGAATTTTACGACAAGGGGGAGCCTGTTTTCTGCATCTATGTGGCTGCAGGTCAAAAGGCTTCTACTGTCGCTAATATTGCCAAAACACTCGAAGATGCAGGTGCTTTGGACTACACCGTGATCGTTTCTGCTTCCGCAGCTGATCCGGCTCCGCTGATCTTCTTCTCTCCTTATGCGGGAGCAGCCATCGGAGAGTACTTCCGTGATACTGGTCGTCCGGCATTGATCGTTTACGATGATTTGTCGAAGCAGGCAGTGGCTTACCGTGAAGTATCGCTCTTGCTCCGCCGCCCTCCTGGACGTGAAGCCTATCCTGGTGACATCTTCTACCTCCACTCTCGTTTGCTCGAGCGCGCGGCGAAAATCATCAATGATGACACTGTGGCACAGCAGATGAACGACGTACCACCGAGCCTCAAAGAGGCCGGCCTGTTGAAAGGTGGTGGATCTTTGACGGCGTTGCCGATCATTGAAACACAGGCAGGTGACGTTTCCGCTTATATCCCGACCAACGTGATTTCCATCACAGATGGTCAGATTTTCCTTGAAACCAACCTGTTCAACGCAGGTATCCGTCCTGCGATCAATGTAGGTATCTCCGTAAGCCGGGTAGGGGGTTCTGCACAGATCAAGTCGATGAAAAAAGTGGCAGGTACGTTGAAGATCGAGCAGGCCCAGTACCGTGAATTGGAAGCGTTTGCAAAATTCGGCTCCGATCTGGATGCAGCGACAGTAGCAGTTTTGGAAAAAGGAAAACGGAACGTGGAAATCCTGAAGCAGCCACAGTATTCTCCGGTAACGGTAGAAAAGCAGGTAGCCATCATTTACCTCGGTACCAAAGGCCTGTTGAAGAACGTTCCCGTTGACAAGGTACACGAGTTTGAAGAGCTGTACCTCCTGAAGTTAGAACAATTGCACCCAGGCGTACTGAAGACCTTGGCATCAGGCAAGCTGACTGACGAGGTAACCAGCACGATGGAAAAATTAGCGGGCGAACTGGCCCAGCAGTTTTCAAAATGAAAAATTAAGAATGAAAAATGAAAAATGAAGAGTTAACAATTCTTCATTCTTCATTCTTCATTTTTCATTGATATAATGGCAAACTTAAAAGCAGTAAGAGACCGGATCAAAACCGTCTCAAATACCCAGCAGATCACCAAAGCCATGAAAATGGTTTCGGCCGCTAAATTGCGCCGGGCACAAACCGCCATCCAGCAGATGCGCCCTTACGCCAATAAGTTGAACGATATGCTGCGTAATATCCTTTCCAACTTAGGTGGCCAGGCAGATACTTCTTTTGGAAAAGAAAGAACTGTACAGAAGGCGTGTGTGGTCGTAGTGACTTCCAACAGAGGTCTGTGTGGGGCGTTTAATTCCAACGTGATTAAATCAGCCATTGCGACGATAGATGAGAAGTATACAGAGGTGCGCAAAGAAGGTAATCTGACCATCCTGCCAATTGGAAAAAAAGGATTCGAATTTTTCAGCCGCAAATATTCCGACTGTACCATCGTCAACGATTATGTGGAGCTGTTCAGTGATCTGAGCTTTGAAAATATTGCAGTTGTGTCACAGTTGTTGATGGATGGTTTCACCAACCACGATTACGATGCGGTGGATGTTTCTTACGGACGCTTTAAGAATGCTGCCATGCAGTTCCCCGAGACGGAACAGTGGCTGCCCGTACCCAAAATAGAAGTCGAAGGCGAATCATCCGGCATGGTCGCTGACTATACTTTTGAGCCTGATATGCAGAGCTTGCTCGAAACACTCGTACCCAGCATTCTGCAAACCACTTTCCAGAAGTACCTGCTCGATACCCATGCCTCGGAACACGGCGCCCGTATGACCGCCATGGACAAGGCCACGGAAAATGCGCAGGAACTCCTCAAAGAGCTGAAACTCAGCTACAACAAGGCCCGTCAGGAAGCCATTACCGCAGAGATCCTCGAGATCGTCGGTGGGGCGGCGGCGTTGGAAAGTGCCTGACCGAAACCGATTCTAAGAGTATATCCAAGATTTAAGGGGTGTCGCAGGGCGATGCCCCTTTTTTTTATACATTTGTTGCCGCCTACTCACAAAAGCCCATTCATGCCCAACAACGTCTGCCAAGAAAAAACTTTCAAGTCCATATTCATGGCGCAAGCGGAAGGCCTCCGCAATTTCCTGGCGTACAAGACCGGTAACCTCCAGCAGGCAGAAGACCTCGTGCAGGATGCCTTTGGCAAACTATGGGAGAACTGTGCAAAGGTGACCACGGAAAAAGCAAAATCCTTTTTGTTTACCGTGGCCAACAACCTTTTTCTGAATCAGGTCGAACATAAAAAAGTCGTGCTGAAATATGAAAAGAGAGGGCATACCCAGCGTTCCGACGAAACCCCGCAATATTTAATGGAAGAAGATGAATTCCGGCAGCGGTTGGCAGCTGCCATCAACGATTTGCCGGAAGGACAGCGAGCGGTTTTTCTGATGAACCGCATCGACAAAAAGACCTATCGGGAAATTGCAGCAGTACTGGAAATCAGTGTGAAGGCAGTTGAAAAACGCATGCACAATGCACTGACTGCACTGCGAAAAATACATAAAAAGGTGTAGGGTGTTCGTTGGGTAGCCTGTTTCATAAGAAAACAGAAAAGGTTAATTCAACACCGCCAGATAAAAGGGACCCTACCTAAAATCCTTGCTATGAATGAAAAAGATACCATATATGCGAAGTGGCTAAACGGCGAGTTAGACGCGTCCGAACTGGAGGCACTGCGGAAAAGTGGTGAACTGGGGGAATTGGAAGCGATCATCAATGTAGCTGATGACATGGTGTTGCCAAAGTATGATCTGGAGGAAGCCTTCCAAAAGTTTAAATCCAATCATCCGCCACGGACAGCTAAAATAGTTGCCATGCGTGCCAAATGGGCGATCGGTATAGCCGCCAGCCTCGTGTTGTTGGCTGCAGCCTGGTTCTTGTTTGGAAGCGGGGAAACTCAGATTGTCGCCGACAACCAAGAGACCGCAACGCATACTTTTCGGGACAGGACCTCCGTCGTTTTGAACGATGGATCGAACTTCGTTTATGATAAAAACAATTGGGAAAAACAAAGAATGGTTCAATTGACCGGCGAAGCTTATTTTGAAGTAAAGACCGGTACCAGCTTTATTGTTGAAACGGCCAACGGCAAAGTGGAGGTTTTAGGAACGGGTTTTAATGTCAGGGCGTGGGGCGATAAATTACATGTAGAATGTTATCACGGAAAAGTACGCGTGACGGCGGCAGGCCAGGAAACTGTTTTAACAAAAAATGAAGCCGTAAATGTGGTGAAGGGTAAAATGGAAAATAAATCGACCATCAGCCATGCATCTCCGCTTTGGTCAACAGGCACCTCCCGTTTCTATGAAGAAAACGTGGACGATGTTTTTAAAGAGTTGGAGCGGCAGTTTGATGTTATTGTAAATGCTCCGACACTCGGCCGACCTTTTTCCGGTAGTTTTCAACACGATGATATAAACCAGGCATTGAATAATATTTGTAAACCTTTGAATCTGAATTTTGACGTTTCCGCAGATGGAAAAACGGTCACGATTGAATAAAGTACTCGGAGAATGTTTTTTTGATAAATTGCTCGATTAATCTAAATACTGTCTCCGCCTAACAAATGAAAAAGGCATCGAGCCTATTTCATTTGTAACGAGGGGTTTAAGGGGAAAGGGCATAAAATGAATTGAATATCCATTCATTTTATGCCCTTTCCCCTTAAACCCCTTTTTCGTTTTTAGCTGGCTCGATGTCGGCTAAAAACGATGTTTCAGACTTGAAAAACGAATGGTTTGAGTAAAATCAAAAATCCGGGATAAACCATGTTTTTTTAAAAACATAGTTTACCGAGTAGGGTAAAATAACTCTCCCCTGTTTCATTATCGAAACCACATTTTTTACCCTTCTTAAACTCTTCAAATATGATTTGATTTTACATTTTTTATTCACAAAATGTAAAGTTAACATGACACCTAACAAGTCTTATCAAGTGACCATCCTGCTCCTGTTTGTAGGCCCTTTGCTTTTGATCGGTTGGAAATTGAGCAGTGGTTATTTAACCTATGAAAAATTAATTCCGGAAACGGCTTATAAAGTTGAATTTAATTTTTCGGTTGATTCTTTCCAGACAAATAAAAACCTGATTGTAAAATCCTTTTTGCCAGAAAGTAACCTGCACCAGCGGATTTACCAGGAAACAGCCAGCACAGGCCAACTCGGTTTTGAAAATGTAAAAATTGCTGGTGCTGGAAAAAAAGGAAGGTGGGCAGGGATTGCTTCGACAAAACAGCAACTAAAATATTCCTTTCACTATCATGGAAAGGCACTACGTTTTCAGCTGGACGATGATTTGCCGATACCGACCGTGTTGCCTCCCGAAGTAGAGCCTTACTTGCAGCCGGAGGAATATATTCAATCTGACGATGTGCGCGTACAAGAGGTGGCAAAGGGCATTGCCGCTGATAAAAAAGACACCCGTTCAGTGGTCGGGGCGCTTTACAAATTCGTCCGTTTAATGCCATCGGTAAAAAGCAGTGAATTGACGGATGCGCTTACAGCTCTTAAAAAACACGAGGCTTCCTGCAACGGTAAGAGTCGGTTGTTGGCGGCTTTGTGCCGGGTAGTAGGTATTCCAGCAAGGGTGGTTGGTGGCGTTATTTTGGAAAATTCGCACAAACGTACTTCGCATCTTTGGACCGAAATCTGGATGGGGGACCAATGGGTTCCTTTCGATGCGTTGAACGGCCATTTTGCTTACTTGCCAGCTCATTATATGCAGTTGTATACAGGCGATCATTTTTTGATTTCGCATACACCCGATGTGCAATTCGAATATTTCTTCGACATTGAAAAAGAAAAATATTTTGCACCACAGGCGGCAGGTCTTTTTACCCTTTGGAATTTATTGTTTCAAAATAATGTGCCAGCCAATTTATTAAAGGTGATTTTATTGCTTCCCTTGTGCGCCCTTGTGGTAGGTATTTTTAAAAACGTGGTTGGAATAAAAACCATCGGTGTTTTTTTACCAGCCATCATCGCCGTTTCACTCGAAAGCATCGGTCCTGCTTTTGGCTTGTTGGCATTTTTCCTGGTAGTCGCAGTTATTTCACTTTTGCATTTTCCACTCGAAAAATGGGGTATTTTATATACGCCCAAACTAATTCTCATGCTGACAGGCGTAGTCGTTTGCTTGCTTCTTTTTACCAAGTTCGGTATAGCCTTCAGCAATAAAGCATTAAGCGCCATTATTTTTTTTCCGATCATCGTGCTGACGATCGCTGCCGAAAAATTTGCCAGAACGATTGTGGAAGAAGGCTTCGCCGATGCTTTGAAACTACAGGCGCAAACCCTGTTGCTTACCATATTGTGCTACCTCGTTTTTGTCCCGGATTTTTTAGTCGGTTATTTTTTGACTTTTCCGGAAACCTATGCTATGATCGCAGGCCTGCTGCTTTTATTGGGCCGTTGGATTGGCTTGAGAATGACCGAATATTTCCGTTTTAAAGCATTGGTGCAGTAATGGAAATTGGAGACTTTAAAATTAGAAATTCAAAAATGGGAAAGCACTGGTGATTTAATTTCCAATTTCCTGAATTTCCCTGCCTTTTTTATTCTATAAAATAATCAAATGTTCAAAAAAAATAAACAGCTACAACGCGTAGCAATGGGGATTAATCGCCGAAATGTAGAATTAATTTATCCCCATAACCAGCGAAAGCACTACCACCTGGCCGACGATAAAATAGTGGCCAAAGAAGTTTTCGAAAAAAATAAGATTGCCTGTGCAAAAACCTATGCGGTCATCGAAAAAATTGGTGAAATAGAATCGGGCTGGGCGGCGGTTCAACCATATGAAAAAATAGCAATCAAACCTGCAAACGGCCGTGGCGGCGGCGGAATAAAAATTTTGCAAAAAAATAAAAACGGAACGGGATGGGTGGCCGGAGGTCAGCCAATTTCTGACCACCAGGTTTTTAAACATTTTGCAGACATTATAATGGGCGTTTATTCCCTCGGCGGACAGGACCGGGTATTGGTCGAATACTGCATTGAGCCGCATCCTTTTTTCCATGAAATATTTCCGGTCGGAGTGCCTGATTTTAGGGTTATCTTATTGAACGATGTTCCGGTTTTGTCCATGTTAAGGGTGCCGACCAATAAATCGGATGGAAAGGCCAACCTGCACCAGGGCGGCTTGGGAATTGGCATAAATATGCAGACCGGCCGGTTAAAAAAAGGATATGATGGCCAACAATACCATGCCCTTCATCCAGATTCAAAAAGTCCCATAGAAAATCGAATTATCCCACTCTGGCAGGAGACACTGGAACTGTCTATTAAAACTTCAAAAGCGTTCCCTTTACAATATGTCGGAGTTGATATTGTGCTTGATAAAATGCTTGGTCCACTGCTCATGGAAATTAATGTGCGCCCCGGCCTGGGCATTCAAATGGTCAATCAAATAGGCCAACAGGAATTAATGCGGAATATCCCAAATTTTAAAAACATATTATCATAATTAACTCAAAACTCAAACTCATAAAACATGAAAATCAGACAATCATCAATGCCATATCTTTTTTTATTGATCCTTTTACTAATCGGTATTCCTTTGGTTGAAAAAGTGCTAAAAAACAAATCGGAAAAAGAAGCCATTGTTATCAAGGTGAATAAAAGCCTTGAAAATATAGCTTCGTTAAATAACTAATTAAACATTCTGATTTTTTTTGAACGTACTTGATCGCTGACACAGGGCACAGCCTTGTGTCAGCGGCCTAAAATAATTTTTTTGATCGTTCTCCCTGTTTATTTTCAAAACAATTAAAATGAAAAACATAATTTTTTTAACAGCTTTTTTTATTCCTTTTTTGGCCACGGCCCAATTAAAATTCAGCGGATATGCCTCGCAGCAAATTGGTGTTGAACATAACCCGTTTAACAATCCGTCTTCCTATGTTTTTGATAAACCAGAAGATGAAGAAGAAGGATTTCTGGAACTGACACCCACATCGGTTTTGTCCCGTTCAAAAATATATATCCACGTACGGCAAAAAGATAAAAACGCAACTTTTGGTTTACGTCCCAAATTGACTTATGACTATTTTCCTTCACTGGAAAATACCAACCATTTAAGGGGGGCGTTGGAGCAGTACTTTAATTTTAAAATAAATAAAAAATGGAAGATGTACGAACGTTTTTCATTCGTTACAAATCAGCGCAGTGGGGATGCCGTGGACGAAGATATATTTATTATTCCGCGCTCTTATGAACGATGGCAGGGGGGCATGGGGGCCATTTTTAAAATCAATCGAACCTGGAGTGTGGATGTAGGGGCAAATTTTTTAAAAAATAATTTTCTCACGGAGGACGAATTGAATTATTACAAAGCCTTCTCAGTGGAAGGAAAATTGCAGGGAAAGTTTAAGAAATCAAATGTGGTCCGTCGCATGGAAATATCCTCGGAATGGCAGCAGCGAAACTGGTTCAGAGGCATGGAAGGTGAAGAGGACTGGGAGGAGACCGCCACCTCGATGCAGTACTGGCAGGCACGCTGGTCAGCAGATATTATGGCAACAGAAAAGCTGGAGTGGTCACCATTTTTGAAAGCAGCGGGAAGAAACTCCGAAAGGACGTCACAAAACTGGTGGTCATTACAGGCGGGTTTTTCTACAAGCTGGTCAACGGAGGATGTTTCATTGAAGTGGTCAACGAGCGTGGCCCACAGGTTGCACCCTGATTTGAAACCAGCCAATAACGAAGCTTTGAAATACGTTTATTTTAGAAACAAAATAACGGCTGAATACCTATTAAAGGAAAATTGGTCGTTGCTTTTAATCGTGCAACATACACAACGGTTTTCCAGTTTCAAAGAAGAGACCAGCATGGCGTTTCGGTCGTACCGGAATGCTTATGCCGGATTGGGTTTGAAAGTGAGATTTTAAAAAGTCTATCTTTGCTATACTTAATTTTTAGATGTAGTCGCAACAAAACTTGTATTTAAAATTTCTCTGCGAACTTTGCGCAATTACTTTTCTCACGCAAATATTGCAGAGTTGTGTTGTACAAATTTTGTCGTCTTTACATTTAGATTTTAGCATTGTTTTTTTCTGCACTTATAATCACATTTATCTGACAGCTACTAAAAAAATGTTCCGTCGACTTAAATTATTAATTCTCTTTTCCTTTTTTATTAATCATGTCTTTTTTGCGCAACAAAAAAAATATAGCGACGCGAGCCTGATAGAGGTTGTGAAAAATGTGGAAAGACAATCGTCGCTCATTTTTAATTATGATCCAGAACTGTTGTCAGAGTATTTTTTCTCAGGAGAGTTGATTTTTAATAACGCTGAAAAACTTGTTGCACAGCTTCTTCACGATACTCCACTGGATTTTGAATTGAATGGAAATTCTGTTGTTGTATTCATGCCGGAAAAAAAAGAATTCCGAATTTGCGGAACTGTACTCGATGCAGCCAGCCAGGCACCGCTAATGCTATCCAATATATATGCAGACGACCAGGCACACGGTGCCCAATCCGCTGAAGACGGTTTTTTTGAGTTCAGGTTTTTTGCCCATAAAAATCAAAAAATTACGGTCAGCTACCTGGGATATTTATCCAAAAATTTTATGGCGCAGGAGTTTGCGGAGGATAACTGCCAAAAAATTTTCCTTGAATTAGACAAAGAATTATTCGGCCGTGAAATAGTCGTGACCGACTACATGCTGGACGGGATCACGGAAGGGGAGGGCTACGGTTCGGTCAAAATAAATTACAGTCGCCTGTCAAATAACCACACCAATATCGAACAGGATATCCTTAAAACAGCGCAATTAATTCCAGGTGTGACAAGTATTGATGAAAGTGCTTCCAATCTGCAGATAAGAGGAGGAACGGCAGATCAGAATTTAGTGCTTTGGGAAGGGGCGACCCTCTATGGCCCCGGCCATTTATTCGGGATGATTTCAACGGTAAACCCTTTTGTGGTCGACCAGGTAAAAATATATAAAGGAGTTTTTGAACCCAGTTACGACAACCGTGTCGGGGGGATTGTGGACATGTCTTTAAGTGATTCGGTATCGACCGGTTTTCATGGTGGTGTCGGCACGACATTTACGGAGAGTCATGCTTATTTGGAATTTCCGATCATCAATAAAAAAATGTCTTTATTGGCGACCGGCCGAAAGACCATCAATGGTATTTTTAATTCACCTACGCTCGTCAATTATTCCAATAAAGTTTTTCAGGAAACCACCGTTGAGGAAAATAAAGAAGAAGAGGATGTAGAACAAGGGCTGGATTTTTTTGATTGGAACGTTAAGTTATTAATTAAACCAACCGAAAGAATTTTATTTAAAGCGAGCTATTTCAGGGCAGTGAGTGATTTTAAATTTAATGTGCCTTTTTATGATGAAGACCTGGAAGTGAGCGATGATGTCCGCTTTGATTCGGAAGCCATGAATTTTTCCCTACAGTTAAACCCTGCGAATAAGTGGCGTTCAGAATTGGCTTTTACAAATTCTAATTATGAAAATAATAATTTCCACAGCAGGTTTGACCTGGAGGATGACGAGCTTTCATACTTAAATATTGTATTCAACAATATTAAGGATTATACTTTCTCTTTTTCCAATCAACTGTCTGTACATGAAGATTGGGACGTTGGGTTTGGGTATGGTTATGATTTAAAGCAGGTAGAATTCAATATTGAATCTTTTTCCATTTTTGAGCGCGAATTTGGGGATTCGAATTTTGTCCGCGGAAATTTCCACAACCTTTTTACCTCTTTACAATATCAAAAAAAAGACTGGCAAATCAATGGTGGGCTACGCGCCAATTACCATCAGCAAGCGGGCGTATGGGATGTGTCGCCCCGATTGAATATCCAGTATGCAGCTAATGAATATTTTAAGTTGAAATTTTCCACTGGAATACTGCACCAATATATCAGTCAATTAAAGCAATTTGGTGAAAATTTTTTAGATATGAACAACCAGGTTTGGGTGCTGAGCCGGGAGGAAACGGAAGAAGAAACCATTCAGGTTGCAAAAAAGGCAGCCACCGGTTTTGTATTTAATAAAAATGGATGGCTATTGGATGTAGAAGGGTATTATCATCTGACAGAAGGCCTGACGACGTTCTCCCCGTCGTTTGGTACCAACGAGGCGGTGACTGATTATTCACCGGGCAATGCTACTTCCAGGGGGATCGACATGCTACTTAAAAAGCGTTGGGGTGCATATAATTTCTGGGTCAACTATTCATTAAGCAAAGTTGAATTTGAATTCCCCGAAATCAATGACCGTGCTTTTCCGGCCACAAATGACCAACGCCATAATTTAAATTTAATTAATAGCTGGAGTTATAAAAATTGGGATTTATCGGTCAGTTATCAGTTTCGTACCGGCCTTCCATATTCACAACCGGTCGGCCTTGGTATGAATGAAGAAGACGATGAAATTGATTATGAAATCGAATACGAAGAAATCAATGAAAATACTTTGGATGATTATCACCGCCTTGATTTAGGTCTGCGCTATACGACGGATTTTGACAGATCGAAGACAAAAGCAGAGTTTGCTTTTTCCATTATTAATTTATTGGACCACGATAATACTTTTTCCAGGGAATATTATGTGGATGATATAGAAGACGATGATGATCCCGAATTGTTTTTTATTGAAAAACGTTTGCTGAAACGGACTCCACAGTTATTGGTAAGATTTCGCTGGTAATAATGAAAATGAAATTCTCCGTTTAAACTCTGCGTCTTCTCTGCGAAACTCTGCGTAACAATTTGTTTTTTTTTGTTACGCAGAGTATCGCAGAGAAGACACAAAGTATCGCAGCGTTTTTTAATCATCAATTTATTTTCACGATCCGCTCGCTCACCCGCCGTTGCCCTTTTTGCGAATAGGTATTCAAAAGATAAACCCCTTCTGGCAAATTCGAAATATCCAAAATAATATTGTTGGTACCTGGGAATAAAATGGCATTATTGGATTTAATTTTTTTACCCATCACATCTGTAATCGTATACTCGATCATGTCTCTGTACTGGCTGGAATATTCGAGATTGATTTGGCCCGATGTCGGATTGGGATATAAGCCATAATATAATTTATTAAATGTAGAGCTTACTGGACTTGGGAAATCATTTTCGGTAAAGAACATAAATGGCTCGCTCCACAAAATTTCGTCGCCGCACTCAATTCCTACTATTATTATATATTCTGTGTTTGGCTCCAGATCTCCGAGGAATATTTCTGGTTCTTCTGTTTCGTCTTCTTCCAGGTCGTTGCTACCTGCCGGACCAAACTGGACGATATAAAAATCACCGGGACCTGCTTCCTCCCAGACCACTAATACTTCTGTTTCGAAAATTTCTTCCAACCAGATGTCTTCTACGGCTGCACACAATTCGCCTTTCAATGTGGTGAATGAGTTAATTGCTGAATTGGTAATTTCCTCGCCACATTCAAAAGAAATTCTGAATTCATATTCGGTTGCAGGTTCGAGGTCTTCCAAAAATACTTCTGGTTCGTCCGTGATAATTTCTTCCCAATCACCACCTGCTATCCGGAATTCAAAAACAAAAAACAGGTCTTCGATTTCCCCGTCCACTTCCCAAAAAATGAAGGCTTCTGTTTCTGTGATTTCCTCGATAATAATTTCTTCGATGCCTGCACAATCGTCGCCGCCACCGCCTCCGGGAGGTATGCCAAGAGTATCACCTGACATTAAATTGAATTTAATTTCTGCGATGCCCGCGCAATTAGCATCGCCATGATTGCTGATGGCCGTAAGCAAAACATACTGCGCTTCAATGCCTACCATATCCGGACCGGGAAAGCCTCCGTAAACGGGCTCACCCGTTCCTTTTGGAAAATTCATTTCACCCCAATGTTCCCAGGCCTGGCCGTCCGTGGAATAATCAATTTTTACCAAATTAAAACCCTGGGTCAGTTTGGCGGGGTCGTTGGCATTCCATGCCCAGGTTTTGGAAAGGGGGCGCACCGATCCGAAGTCATATTGAATCCAGTGCGTGTTGCCGTACTCCGATTTTGGGTTCGGACTTTCTTCACACGACGCCCAGGTGTCGAGCCAAATATTCGCATCGGCATCGAAGCATTGGGCTGTCAGGGAAAAGGAAAAAAGAAAATTAAATAAGAGAAAATATATAATGCGTTTCATTTTAATCATTTTTAAGTGGAAGGAGAGATGTCATTTTTACTGAAAACGACATCCCTAAAAATCAATTAAATATCCATAAACCCGAGTGGCGGATTACTCGACATGGTGTTGTAAAAGTTACCAATGTTCGGGAACAAGAGCGCCAGGTCGGATTTGGGCACACCGTACCACAATGCCAGTTCGGCGAAATATTCATCCGTTGAAATTTGCGGTATGATCACTCCGCCCCCAATTTCGAGGGCGTTGTTCAAAGCGAGGCTGGGGTAAGAGCCATAGATTTCTTTCCCCTTCACTTTGCTGCCCATCACGAGGGCGTTGCCACCCCAGGCGTGGTCGGTGCCATTGCCATTTGAAGTGAGGGTGCGGGCAAAATCGGAAATCGTGAAAGTGGTTACACAATCTTCAATGCCCAGCTCGCCAAGGGCCGTTTGGAATTCGCTCATGGCCTTGCTCACGATGCCGAGCATGGCATTTTGGTTGTTCAGCAGTTCGTCGTGGTGGTCCCAGCCATCGAAGCGGACAAAGAAGGTTTGGCGGGAAACGCCGAGCTGGTCCCGCACTTTCATGGTACGGGCGACCATTTGAAGTCTTTGGGACAAATCAGAATTGGAAAAAGTAGTGTTCAGGGTAGAGTTGCCGACGGCTGCACTGAACAGCTCATGTGTGTTCTGGCTTCCCTGGATGACGCCTGCGTAAGTCTCTTTGAAAATGTCCTGGTATTGCTTTTCCATTAAACTTTTCACGGCCCCGGTACGGATCTGATCAAAGGTGGAAGTACCATTGTAGCCGGTGATGCCTATACTCCCTGTACCGGTGGGCAGAATGCTGTACTCCGCAGCGTTCTGGCCCAGTTGGAAAACGTTTTTACCCGCCAGGGAAATATTCATCGAAATGTCCTGGTTGCTGTTGGCCGATTGTACCATGTCTGCCAGACGGCCGCCCCAGCCGGTAGGCGATGCGGTTTGTGGGACAGAAGTCTGCCACTGCTGGTCCTGGTCGGCGTGAGAGAACAAACCGAACGGCAGGCCCACGCCGTTCTCATAACCTGACTTGGTGGTAGGCTGGACGAGGGTCCCGACATTGCAAACAGCCGCTAATTTTCCGGCATCAAACAAAGTTTTCAGTTCCGGCATGGCCGGATGGAACCCCAGCTCTTTTTCATTGTAGGAAATGGGGCTCAGGTTCAAAAAGCTGTTTTGTGGGATGGCCTGATTAGAACGAGTGATTGCGTATTCATTGTAATGCTGGTTGTCGGTTGGGGCCAGCATGTTGTAGGAATCGTTGCCTCCACCCAGCATGATGCAGACCAATGCCCGGTAATCACCAGCGGCTGCCGCCGCTGAACTATGTGAAATAGAAGCAGCACTCATCGACTGCAAATTGAACAAAGTAGAGAAAAAGGTAGTGGACCCGATGGCCGCACAACTGGCCGTCCCGAGGAATTTCCGACGGCTGTATGAATGCTTATGTTTTTTTGACATGGTTGTTTTTTTAGAGGTCAGAGGTCAGATCGCTTCGCTGTCAGAGGTCAGACTTCTTGAAAAACCTGACCTCTGGCAGCGAAGCGATCTGATTTCTGACAATGAAATGGTCTGACTTCTCACTTTAAAATCGCGTAATCCGGAGAAATCAAGATCAGGTACAGGGCCATTTGCAATCGTTCATCGGCATCGTTCAGTTGGGAGACGGCATCATTGATAATGGCTTTGGTGTCGGATTCCAATAATCCGTTGGCAAGCAGGATGTCGAGGTAATCGATCAGTGCAGTTGGGTCACTGGTCAGGGACATTACTTCCGGGTAATACATTTCATATTCGCTTCCGCCGTCTGGCTCCTCCTCGAAAAGGCAGATGTCTTCTATGTAGGTTCGTTTGACCGTTCGCAGATCAGCTTCGTTCACTACGCCGATGGCATTGGTGGAGTTGAGGATTTGAAACTCTGGAGCAACCATATAATTCTGGCCGATGGGCCCTTGTGGTGTATACTCAGGTAAAAAATAATTGAAAACTGAGGGAGCAGCCAAAGGAACCTGTCCTGTATTTGTTTCGAGGCAAAACATTTCACTGAGGAAGTCGCCGCTATCGTTGGGCTGCAACTGGAAGGCCTTCAGAAAATTCATATACCGCACCATCGGTTCCCGCAGTTTGCCGAAGGTATATGTTTCGGAAATATTGCATTCCCTCGCTTCCGGATGCAGCAAAATGGCCCGGACGACTTCCTGCAAATTGTTGGGCTCGGATGGGTTGAATACTGCCGCCACATCCGATACATAGCTGCCACTTGGATTGGAAGTGGTCATAAAGCGGATCAGGGATTTGCTAATAAATGGGGCCGTATTAGGGTGGTTGACCAGGTGTGCCATGGTTTGGTTAATGTCTTCCATACCAGATTGACCGGCCGGCAGGACAACCCCGTTCAATAAGTGTTTTTCGCTGGTGTCATGCTGGTCTTCATACATCTTCATTGGGGTCACCATGATTTGGTACACTTTCTCTGATTCGAATGGGTGAATGCCAAATACTCCATCAGACAGGCCGTCGCCGAGGCCGGTAAATACCTGTGCGAATTCCTTAATGTCGGCATTGGTGTAAGTGGGGATGAACTGACCGTTGGCGTCGTATTTCCTGGTGCCGTTTTGGTTCAGTTCCCAAAGGCCAATGCTGAACAATTGCATGATTTCACGGGCGTAGTTTTCATCGGGGTGAATGTTTTGCGAGGGGTCCGCTTTGGGGTTGTTGTAATGGGAGAGGAAGCTGCCCATCGCAGGGCTCAGGGTCACGTCGGTCAATAGTTTTTGATAGTTTTCAAATGCATTGCCGCCCAACATGTCATAATAATTGCCGAGTGTTTGTCCAACGTCTTCGAAAAAGTCGGACTTGTCGTTGATGACCATGATCTGGCTCCAGATGAAGGCCATCCGTTGCCGGAGCAGGTCGGGAGAGGTCAGGTTGTGGGTCAGCCAGGAAGTGCGGAACATTGTTTTGGCAAGGAAGTCACTTGCAGGGTCTTCCACTTCGTCGTACAATGGCCCATGAATCATCATTTCCTGCAAAATAGAGGGCTGCGGCAGGCTGAACTGTTCATCGAGCCACGCCTCGTAACCCATGGCTGCCGTCATGCGGATGGTCGCCATGTCGGCACCGAAAGTGGCCTGTGCCAGAAAGCGGGAAGCGTCTTTTAGTTGGTCTTGATTTTCAATGGGAAAACCGTCTACTGTTTTTTGCCCGGTGGCCGTGGAGGCCGAACTGGTCGTGACGGTGATCTGGTGGTCGTGCCCGGCACCCATAAAATCGAGGTGCTGAAATTGAGCGGTGAGTGGCAGTTGTAAAAAGCAACTACATAGAATAAATATCCATTTTTCCATAAACATGACTTTTTTATGTGAAAAAAATACGGTGTTTATGGATGGAACAGGAGAGGTTGATTTTACCCTACCTGGTTATTTTATTTTTTATGATGAAAAGCAACTATGCAAAACCAATTAGACGAGTACGTTCGATTTGAGGTGGCTCGATGCCCGCCTGGTTTGTAATTAATCTTGCATACTTGCTTACTTGTTCCTTACTTCCAAATGCTTTGCAACTTATACAATTTAAGGTGAGGAAAATGAACTGTTCCGTCATCGGCAAAAAGCGATAAAATAAAACCACCCGATGTAGGGAACACCCGTTGGGTTATCGTCAATTCACCATCGTTAATAAAAATTTCCATAATTGACTGATCGGCAAACAGCCTTAATTTCAGTGAGCTGTCGTTTAATTTCAGAGGGATATTTTCTTTTGATTTAAAACCCTCAAAAAAATCAATTTCGCCGGACCGTCTTCGGTCGAAAGAAAAAACTTCTTGTTTTGTGTTATAAAAAATAAGAATTACCCCATTTTTTGAATCGGTAATTTTGAGTCCTGTTTTTATGGCTGATTCAATATTTAATTCAATTAAAAATTCAAAAGAAAAATAATTGATAGGGACGGAAAAAACATCGTCCGTGAGTTTTTTGGGAAAATTGATGGACTCGTTTTTTCTGAGCTGAATTAAACTTTCAAATGGCGTTTGATATAATTTTAATTTGCCGGACTTATTTTTTTGCAAAAATAATTTTCGTGGAATGGACATGGCTCCCCGCCAGGGATAGGTAGGCAAATATTTGGCATAAATATGATTGCTCACCCAGCCGATCATAATGGCGTCATCGAGCGATGGTATATTGTTGAAGGTTATGCCAGCATAAAAATCTTTGCCATGCTCAAGGTAGCAAGGATACACCAAATCATCGGCGGTGAATTCGCTGCCGTCGAAATCCCCGATAAAATATTGCATGCCGATATATCCTGCAAACGGACTTCCGCAGGAGACAGTCAAAACCCATTTGCAATTTCCTTCTCCTCTGATTTTTAATGGAAATAAATCCGGACATTCCCAAAGCTCGGAAGTGTTGCCCCGGGGGCCAAATTCACTTTTTTTATTCCAGGTAATAAGATCAGGTGAATTATAAAAAACAATTTTAAATTGATCGGACAGGCATACCAGCATGATCCATTTTTGGGTTGGTTCATGCCAAAAAACTTTTGGATCCCGAAAATCCCGGGCTCGCATATCCAACACTGGATTGTCTTTGTATTTTGTGAAGGTCAGTCCTTCGTCGTGACTGTAGGCGATGCTTTGATGTTGGGCAATACAATTGAGTTCCCCTTTTTTTTCTTCATATTCGAAAGAAGTATAAACAGCAACCAAGGCACCTTCGCCGAACCCTGCCGTGTTGTTTTCGTCCAGTACAGCCGTGCCAGAAAAAACCATGTTTTTTTCGGCGGGTATGGCGACGGGCCATTCCTTCCAATGTACTAAATCTTCACTGACGGCATGTCCCCAGGAAATGTTGCCCCATTGATTTCCGTGCGGGTTGTACTGAAAAAATAAATGGTATTTTCCATTTAAAAAAATCAACCCGTTGGGGTCGTTCATCCAGTTTTTTAAAGGCGAGAAATGAAATTGTGGACGGAAAGGTTCTTGGTATTTTAAGTTATGATTTATTGATTGTTCCTTTTTATTTGCAGGTTGTTCCATTTTACTGGTAAATTTATTTCCTCTTTTTCAATTCCTTCATCGGTAATTTTTAAACCACCAAACCCGAATAAGACCGTTTGCAAGGCACCTCCGGCACCGGTTGTAAAATATGGGCTGACACCTTTTCCCCCGGCGCACTCCGCCAGTACGCCAAAAGGTGGTACGCCGTTCGAGCGGTAACTTTTTATAAAAATATCATATGCTTTTTCGGTTTCACCCAGCTTTGCCCGCAAGGTAGCCAGGGTTGCAAATCCCATCGCGGGCCCGTCTGGCGACATGCGGGGCTCGTAATAATCAAGGTCTTTTTTAATTTGATTTTTATTGGAAATAAAATCAAGGGGATGGGCCAATAAATTGACGTCGGCCTGTTTGATCACCGCACCATCATAAGTTGCATTTTCTTTTGTAGTGCCATCCTCGAATTTTAGTATCGGGATATTCTCCGCAACCTGCAGCCAGTCAGGGTCTGGTTCTATGTTTAGTATCTCTGCAGCTTGGGTCGTATATTTTAAAACAGTTTTAACAATGCCGTTGGTAAAGGCATTATTGTCAATGTTTTCTTCAAACTCATTGGCGCCGATTACATTATTGATGTCATATTGTCCGGGGCCATTTCTTTCTACCCGGCTACACCAAAAATCAGCCACTTCTTTTAACACAACAAATCCTTTTGTGCGCAACCAGTTTATATCCTGGGTCACCTGGTAATATTTCCAAAATGCCCATGCTATACAGGCGGAAATATGCTGCTGGAACGGGCCGGTCAATGCCCAGACGGGGGTTTGCTCCGTGCCATCATCGGCACTTTCCCAGGGGAACATGGCACCTTTATATCCGTGTGAAAATGCATTTTTTTTCGCTGCTTCCAACCGTTCAAAACGATAGTCCAATAAACTGCGGGCGATGTGCGGCTGCATGATCAAAAGGGGGGGGTACATCCACAGTTCCGTGTCCCAAAAAACATGGCCGTTATATCCCAGCCCTGATAGACCAACGGGCGATAAACTCAATGCAGTGCCAGCCCTTGCGGAGGCATATAAATAATAGAGCATCAGTCGTACTTCCCGTTGAACTTCAGGGTCGCCTTCAATTTCGATATCGCTTTTCCAAAGTTCCGACCATTCATTTTGATGCCTTTTTTGCAGCCGTTCCCGTCCTTCCAGTTTTGCGAAAATACTCAGGCGCTCCGCTTCGTTTTGCGGATCGGAAAAATGCACGGAAGTACACATGGAGCTTACCATGCTGAAGCGGTACGTTTCGCCTTTTTTTATTTTTTTTGAAAACTTAATTAAATGCCGGTTGAAGTCCCAATCTTCGTGGATCAATAAGGGGGTGCTTTCATTTGGTTCTTCAAAAATATAGCTGTTGGAGACGGCTAATTTTATTTTTCCGGAGGGGCTTTTTGCCACCGAAGTTAACAGTGGGATTTTGACATGGGGCCGGTCAATAACACTGTAAAAATTTTGCACTTCCCGCAAATGGTCAGGCGAAACAATGTTGTTGGAAAAAGATATTCCAACGTTTTCTTCAGGAATTATTTCGACGTTAATCAACGAGGTGTAAGGCATGTTCCGCAAGGCCAAAACCTCGTGCTTTATTTTTGTTTTTTGAAACTCGAAAAAAGTTTCGATGGTGGCCCGCCGCATGTTTAGCTGCTGGGAAAAATTTTCTATGTTTTCTAAATTGATTAGTTGACCATCAATTGTCAGGTCAATGTTTAAGGGGCTGAACCCTTTCAAGATATTGCTCACCCGTCCCCTTTGGTAACGGTCATAAACGCCATTTAATACCACATCTTTTATATGCATCGGCTGAGCGTCACTCACTAATCCGATCATGCCGTTGGCGGCCATGATGCCGAAATAATTGTTCGGATTAATGTTGTCGGCAGTAACCTGCCAGAGCGATTGGTCGATGTTTTTACCCACTTTTTTAACATTTCTCTCTGCGCAACTCTGCGTCTTCTCTGTCTGAACTCTGCGTTACCGAAAAATAATTACGCAGGGTTCAGACAGAGAAGACGCAGAGTTTAGACAGAGATAATTTTAGTATTTTATGCAATTCTATTTTCCGTTTCCGAGTCAAAAAAGCGTAGTCGCCTCACGTCCATTCCCACGGTTATGTTTTGCCCCGAGCGGTAAGCATTGGCCGAGTCGCTCCTAAAGCAAAAAGTCTGATCTTCTTTTCCTGCAAAATGAAAATAATTGTACGACTCGCTGCCTACCGGTTCCGTTACGTCAATAATTAAATTCAAGTCGACACTTAATTGTTTTTGTTGTTCAAAACCCTTGTCGTACATATATTCCGGACGGAAGCCAAAAATAATTTCTTTCCCGATGTAAGGGGTGAGTTTATCATGCAGGTTCAATTCGTCAGGGATGCCAAACCGCACGGAACCGGCAGTGAATTCCAGCTCATTGTTTTTTTCGATTTTTCCATTTAAAAAATTCATGGAGGGACTGCCAATAAACCCTGCAACAAATTTATTGGCTGGGTTATTAAATAAATTCATAGGCGAATCCACCTGTTGAACGATGCCGTCTTTTAATACCACAATTTTGTCGCCCATGGTCATGGCCTCGATCTGGTCGTGCGTCACATAGATCATGGTGGCCTGTAGTTGCTGGTGCAGGCGTTTTATTTCGATGCGCATTTGTACCCGCAGTTTGGCATCAAGGTTGGACAGCGGTTCGTCAAATAAAAAAACCTTGGGTTGGCGCACCAATGCCCGGCCAATGGCCACCCGCTGCCTTTGGCCGCCTGACATTTCTTTCGGCCGTCTTTTTAAATATTCTGTCAATCCTAAAATGCCGGCAGCATTTTCTACCCGTTTTTTTATTTCATCTTTTTTATATTTTCTAAGCTTTAGACCAAATGCCATATTTTCAAAAACGGTCATGTGCGGATATAGCGCATAATTTTGAAAAACCATGGCGATGTCCCGGTCTTTGGGCGAAATATCATTGACCTTTTTTTCATCGATCAATAAATCACCGTCCGAAATTTCTTCCAATCCCGCGATCATTCGCAGCAAGGTAGACTTGCCACAGCCCGAAGGGCCGACCAATACCACAAACTCCTTGTCCTTGATGGATACGTCAGCACCTTTGATGGCCACGACGTTTTTGTCGTATATCTTTTTAACTTTTTTTAATTCTACGTTTGCCATGTTTTAATGGTCAATGGATAATGGGCAATGGATAATAATTGATGCTCTGAAAATTGACCATTAACCATTATCCATTGACCATTAATAATTTATTCTTTCAATCCGGCCGAGGCTACGCCTTGTACGAAATACCTTTGGAATATTAAAAAAATGGCGATGGTGGGCAGGGATATTAAAATAGTGCCCGCCATGAGCAAAGGCCATTGTACGGAAAATTCATTTTTTAAAAAGGCCATACCGACAGGCAGGGTAAACATTTCCCGCGTGGTGGTCACAATGACGGGCCACATAAATTCATTCCATGAACCCTGGAAAGTATAGATGGCCACCGCTGCCAGCGCGGGCTTGGAAACGGGTAAAAATATTTGCCAGAATATTCTGAAATAAGAACAACCGTCAATTAGGGCTGCTTCCTCCAGGTCTTTTGGGATTGTTTCAAAAAATTGTTTCATCAAAAATATATTCACCACTGATACAAGCCCGGGCAAAATCAATCCACCATAAGTATTGATTAAATTAAATTCGTTTAAAATAATAAATTTTGGTACCAGCAATATTATTCCGGGGATCATCAGGCTGGCCAATAAAATGGAAAACAAAATATTTTTTCCGGGAAAATCCAACCGGGCAAAAGCAAAACCCGCCAACGCAGCAAAGAAAACATTGCTAAGCGTTTGGATTAAAGTGATAATGACGCTATTGAACAACCATTGAGCAAAAGGCAAATCGTCCCATACTTTTTGGTAATTGGCCAGTGTCCATTCATCTGGTAATAATTTGATCGGCCATTGAAAAACATCCTGGTCGGCATTGAAAGAAATCGAAAGTGAAAATAAAAATGGCCCAATGTAAATTGCCGTCATGACGAGCAGCACAACGTAAAATAATATTTTTTGGATTTTTATTTCTTTCACGGTGGAGTTGTTGAGTTATTAGGTTATTGAGTTATTAAGTTATTGAGTTTTAATAGGCTTCTGAGGGGAAGTATTTTTTTTGCATCCAGGTGGCGCCAAAAATGATGAAGGCCAATACCACGGCAGACGCGGCACCATAGCCCAGACGGAAATATTTAAAAGAATTGTTGTAAGTGAAATAGGACATGGTGGTGGTCGAATTTACCGGGCCGCCTGCGGACATTACATATATTTGATCGAAAACCTGAAAGCAGCCGATCAGGCCGAGCACAACGACAAAATAGGTGACCGGCCGCACCATCGGTACGGTGATTTTCCAAAACTGCTGCCACTGGTTGGCACCATCTATTTTCGCGGCTTCGTATAATGACGTTGGGATGGACTGTAACCCAGCTAAAAATGAAATCATAAAATAACCGGAAGTCGTCCAAATATTTAAGGCCATAATCGCAAATAAAGCTGTGCCGGTATTGAACAGCCAGTCCGTCCCTTCCACCCCGATGAGCGACAATAAATAATTCAATAAACCGGGCTTCGAATATATCCAGACGAAAATAATGGAAGTAACGACCGAAGAGGTGATGGCCGGAATGTAAAAGGCCAACCTGAAAAATGCACGGCCTTTTAATTTTTGGTTCATGATGAATGCCAGGATCAATGACAGCAATGTTTGGATCGGTACCACTCCGATGGTGTACATAACTGTATTTTTGATGGCAATTAAAAAAACCTTGTCTTCAAACAATTCAAAATAATTCGCCAGCCCAATAAAAGGCTTGTCGGGTATCAACAAATTCCAGTCATAAAAACTGATGAAAAAAGCGAATAAAATCGGGAAAAATGTAAATATGGAAAATAACAACAAGGGGAAGCCGATGAAGAGGTAGGCTGTCCGCAATTGCCCTTTTTGTTTTGTTGTTAGTTTCATGTATTTTATTTTAAACGGTTTTATGAAGTTTTGAAAGTGTACGGCCCCAGCGGTAACACCGTTCTAAAACGGTGTTACCGCTTTCTACATCGCAACTTGAATTAATTATTTATTTCCGACCAACTGATATTTTTTAATTTGTTCTGCTATTTCTTCCATCGCTTCCTTTGGTGATTTGTCGGCGAAAAAGATAGCTTGAAAACCGACCGCGACTTCTTCAAAGCCCCGTTCGGAATATTGCACTTGAAACGGGCGGGCAAATTCAGCGCTTTCCATAAATACTTTATAAACCGGGTGTTCTGCAAAACCGTTGGCCTCAGCCACACTCCGGCGAGTCGGCATAGCTATGCCGGTCTCGGTCCAGTCCTTCATCCCTTTTTTGCCGACGAGATAGCTCATCAGTTCCCATGCCTGGTTGGGGAATTTTGTGTTTTTGGGCATGGCATAAGCTGTGGTAAACGCTACAGTGGCCCTTTCCTTGCCAGCAGGCAGGGGCGCAATGCCATACTCCAGGTCGGGGAAATTATCTTTCAAAAAAGGCATCAACCAGCCACCGGACATAGCCATGGCGCAGATTCCCCGGCCAAAGGCGTCGCCGTTCCAACTGACACCTTCATCCTGTGCCATCGTAGCAACTCCTTTTTTGTAAAGGCCGTGGTAAAATTCGAGCGCTTCCACAAATGGCTCATCCGTGATGCCAAGCGAGCCATCTGGGTTTTGAAAGTAGCCACCGTTCTGGTACACAAAAGGCATGACCATTTCCACGGCCGGCTCCACAATGAACCCGTATTGATCGGGTTTGCCGTCGCCGTCTTTATCGACCGTTAACTGTGCGGCAACCTGCTCGAACTCCTGCCAGTTGGCGGGGATGGAATCGATGCCCGCCTCCCGGAATATCTTTTTATTATAAAAAAGTACATAAGGGTTGAAGTCCTTGGGCAGGCCGTATTGCTTGCCCTCATACTGAAAAGCCTCCAAGGCGAAGGGATAAAAGTCGTCTTTGTCAAAATCAGGCATGGCGGCCATGAACTCATCCAGTGGATGCAGGATGCGGAAGCTCATGTAGGACGGCGCCGTCATGCCTTTGAGGTAAAAAAGGTCAGGTGCAGTATTCGTTCCCAGCATTAGTTGTATTTTCTCGGGGTAGTTGCCGGGAATGGGCTCATATTTGAAATCGATCTCCGGATGGGACTCCTTGAAATCAGCAATGATTTCCTGGTACAAAGCCGTCTCGCTCGGACTGGAGACCCAACTCGACAGGCGCATGGTGTCGCTGCCCGGTGGGGTGCAGGCTGTCAGCCAGTAAAGGAGGCAAAAAACTGAGAACCGAATACTGCTTTTAAGATTCATACAAATTCGATTAATAATTTTGTCAAAAAAGTCATCAACAAAATACAAGGGCAAATTTCTGTAGGGCAACGGAATTATTTTAAATGAATTTTGTCAAAAACAAACACTATTTTTGCATTTATCAATAATATTTCCCATTGAAATGCAAATAATAGTTTGAAATGTTGTTAGAATTTGCGTTGAGTTCTTTTGGTGACGGGGAATTACAAAATTGTGGGTGCGGGGGCGGCAGGGAGAGGAGCCTTTATTTTGTATTGATTTTTGTTTCTTTTTATCAAGAAAAAGAAAGCCCCGGCAGGGGAGGATTAATAATTATTCCGAATGAAAGCTCAGTTTCAACATTTAGGGTTTGATACTTCGACGGAAGCCATGCAGTGTTTCTGGGTCCGTTCGCCCATGTTCGGGTTCCATTGGCACTACCATCCGGAGTTGGAAATCACCTATGTCCATCAGGGGCAGGGCATCCGGATGGTTGGTGATAATGTCGGTTATTTTGGGCCGGGCGATTTTGTTTTCATGGGATCTGACCTTCCGCACACCTGGATTTCGGACGATGATTTCAACCAGCGCCCGGAACAGATGGAAGTGGCGGTATTGCAGTTTTCACCGACGCTGTTTTCCAAAGAGTGGCTGGGCTTTTCTGAAATGGCCAACCTGAGACGATTGCTTCAAAATGCCAAGAGAGGGATTTGTTTTAGCGAAGCGACCAGGAAAAAAGCGGCGGCCATGCTGACGGGCATCACGGCGTTGGAAGGGATGGAGCGCTTCGCGCAAATCCTTTGTCTGCTGAATTTTTTAGGAGCGGACAAGGAGTTCCGGTTGTTGGCTTCACAGTCCTACATCCCTCCGCTCAATCAAGCGGCCGAAGAACGGCTGCTGACCGTTTGCCAGTACCTGCACGAACATTTTACCGAACCCGTCAAGCTGGACACCGTTGCCCGTCTCGCCAATATGAACACGACTTCCTTTTGCCGTTTTTTCCGCAAGTCGACCGGGCAGTCGCTGATGGAGTACGTGACCGACCTGCGCATCGGCAAGGCCTGCAACCTGCTGCTTGACCATCGCCACTTCCCCATCATGGACGTCGCCTATCAATCGGGCTTCAGCACGCAGACCTTGTTCAACCGCAGCTTTTTGAAAAAGAAAGGCATGACCCCGCGGGATTTCCGGAAATTAAGCAAGGTCGGATAGAACAAAGGGCACTGTGGGCACCTTATAATAAAAACTCGAAATTGTTAAAGAGTATATCCAAAACACTGGGGCGCCGGAGGCGCCCCTTTTCTGTTGCTCGGATTGGCAATCCGAGTCACTTGTGACAAAGCAGCTTCTTTGAATTGGAATTTCATCCATATTTTTACCAAAACAAAATCAATGAAAATCCACTTCAAGTATTTCCTGTTAGTTCTCGTTGTACCGCTGCTCTTTTCCGCCTGCCAAAAAAACGAAACCACAGGGACCGCCGATCTCCTCTTAAAAAACGCCAAAATCTTCACCTGCAACGACCAACAAAAATTTGCCAAATGGATTGCCATAAAAGATGGCCGCATCACGGCCATTGGCGATGACCGGGACAGCCTGCCGTCGGCGGAAAGAGTGATAGATTTGAAAGGAAAATTTGTGGTGCCGGGGTTCAATGACTCGCACGTACATTTTGCATCGGCAGGCGCATTGCTGCTGGGCATCAACTTGCTGGATGTGAACGACGAAGAAGGATTGAGAAAGGAAATCAAAGCGGCGACCGACCGGCTGCCCGCCGGCAGCTGGATCACCCGTGGCGATTGGGGCGCTTACGAGGCGTGGAACAAAGGCTCGGACGGCTCGCAAACCAAAACGACCATATTCACCCCGCACCGCTCAATGATCGACGGCCTGACGCCCAACCACCCGGTGCTGATCAACCGGTATGACCGGACGGAGGGACTGGCCAACGCACTGGCGTTAAAGGAACTGGGCATCGAATCGGAGACGGGCCTGCTGATCGGAGAGGAATTTCGGGAAGCCCTTGAAAAAATACCGGAAAAAACGTTCGAGCGGCGCGTGGCGGAAACCAAACGGGCGCTGGCCGAGTGCCGCAAATACGGTGTCACCACGGTGCAGGACATGTCGCCACTCGACCAGGTGGACGTGTACCGGCACCTGATGGAAGAAGGGGAGCTGACCTGCCGTATCAACTTCGCTCCCTCCCGCTTGCCGGAATACAAAAACATGGCGCAAAAAGGCTGGACCATCCAGTGGGACTCGCCCTTTGGCCCCGAACCAGCGGGCGATAACTGGCTTTCTTTCGGTACCATCAAATCTCATATTGACGGTATCATGGGCGCTCGCACGGCCCGTTTTTTCCAACCGTACAGCGACAATATTCTGGACAATGCCAATTGGCGGGGCAGTTGGCGGGAGTTCTCAGAAGACATGCCGAGCTTCAAACAAATGCTCCTCTCGGCCGATAGTGCGGGCATCCAATTGCGGGTACATGCCATCGGCGACCAGGCCAATTCATTGCTGCTGGACATCATCGACACTCTGGAAATCAATAATGGAAAAAAGGACCGCCGATTCCGGTTGGTACACGCACAAGTCATTGCGCCCGAAGATTTCCAACGTTTCAAAGGAAAAAATATCATTGCTGAAGTGCAGCCTTATCACGTCACCGACGATATGCGCTGGATGGAGGAACGCATCGGCTCCGAGCGCTGCGAAGGGGCGTATGCCTTTAAGACACTGGAAGAAAATGACTGCATCCTTTCCTTCGGCTCCGATTGGCCGGGCACCAATGCGTCCTATTACCCGATCAATCCGCTGATGGGAATTTACGCCGCCGTCACCCGGCAAACGATCAATGGAACGCCGACAGAAGGCTGGTTCCCCGACCAAAGAATTTCGAGGGAAAAAGCCTTGAAGGCGTATACCATCGGTTCCGCTTATGGGGCTTATGAGGAAAATAAAAAAGGAACGCTGGAGGTTGGTAAATTGGCCGATATCGCCGTTATCGATACAGATTTATTTTTGACGCCGCCGAAGGCTTGGCTGGATGCGGAGTTCGTTTATACGATCGTGGGCGGGGAAATTGTTTATGAGAATGTGAAATAAAAACCTCTGTTTCATCCCTCCGTGACTCATTTTTTGTTGCGCAGAGTCGAAACAGAGCGGACGCAGAGTTTAAACAGAGAAGTTGTGCAATTGCTCTTCCCAGCTGTATTTTCGGTAAATCAATTTTACGCCCGACGTTTCAATCTGCAGTTTTTCTTTCAAAATTTTTCGGATACCGCGATGGCCGCCAAAATCGCCCAGGTACCATTGGAAGAGCCGGGAGATGTGAATTTCTTTTTTGTCGGGAAAATATTCAGTTTCGCTTTCCAGAAAGGAAAGAGTGGCCGTATTTAATTGGGTATCCAATTGTTCGGGTGAGTAAAAGGCAATGGGCGGGCAGCTTTCTGCACCGCAGTTTAAAGCAAAATGGATGCGGTAATCAATTTTGGAAACGGCGAGGAGCTTAATGGTTTTTGATGTGAAAAAATTGGGTAAATAGCCGAGCGAAAATTTAAATCTATATTTTCGTAAAATACCGTGCTCTATATTATCGAGGCTAAATGGATGGCCGGCAATCTCAATTAATTTTTTTCGGTAAATATCCGGTTTCTCGATGCCATCTTTCCTGAGGATTTGGAAAAAGGCATTATAAATATTGATCCAAAATGCTTTTTTGGAATCATCGTCCCGAAGGGCATGATTTAGTTTTATAAAAGAACACCCTTTTAAATATTGAATGATTTCATTGGTGGGTTTGCCCAGTTTGACCTTCAATAATAATTGCTCTGAAATTTGATTAATATCCACGACTTATAAAATTGTTCTCAACTCTTAATTCCCGCAACAGCTTCCAATGCTTCCAGGTTGCGCACGATAATATAGCTTCTGTTGAAATGAATAATGCCTTTGCTCCGCAGTTCATTTAAAACCGTGGTGGCCGTCTGCCGGGAGGTACCGGCGATGGTGCCCATTTCCTTATGGGTGATGGCCGGTTTGATGACAAATTCATAACCGACCCGGCGGCCTGCTTTTTTGGTATGGCTCAGTAAAAAATGAATGATCCTTTTTCTGGAATCCAATAATGTAAGCCGGCGAAGGCGCTCTTGTGTGCGTTCGAGGGAATTGGAAATGCTGGTCAGTATCTCTTTGTATAGCAACGGGTCATGTTCGATGGCTTGCCGAAAAGACTGAACGGGCAATTTGCGGATACAGGTCGATTGGGACATGGTTTCCGCCACTAAATCAGTGCGTTCGTTGGTGGAGAAAATATGGCAATTGATTAATTCACCTTTTAGAAAATAGTCCTCCATCATCTCTTTGCCATCGTGGTAGGAGTACAATTTGACCATGCCTTTTGTTACCAGGTAAACATGTTGGTGTCCGTTGTGGCCACTAAAGATCACCTTTCCTTTTTTTAAAGATATTTCCGGTGATTGAACAAATAAAGTTGATAGGGAGGTCCGTTTGAAAACGGGGGGCATCACCATAATGGGAGCTGGTTCACTTTGTATTCCGATGGTCATCATAAACAGGATTTACTTTGGTTCATTGGTTAGTCGTTTGAACCGGTTAATCCTGACATATTGGGGCGTGATTTTTTCGAAATATCAATCTAAGAAAGTGGCCTTAATTGGGTTGTCGTAGTTAAGGGTCTGTCTATCAATTGTTTATGAGCTGATTTTTGGTAATGGCCAATTTATTTTTCTTTCAGTTTTTTTATGATTTTTTCTTCAAGTTGCCGTGTATCTAATTTGCTGTCCGGCTGCAATTCCATTTTTTCTTTGACGCGGAACAACTGCTCTAATGCTGCACTTTGCTTTTGGTATTCCTTGCAGGCACTGCACATGGACGTGTGCAAATAGAGTTGTATGTGCTGTTTGGTGGAAAGATGGGCATGGTGCCTCTTTTCGGTCAATTCTGTGGCCTTTTGGCAAGACAGCATCATCCGCATCATTAATTTTTGCATCATGATTACATGTCGTTTTTTTAATTCGATGTATTTTGAAATCCGAAGGTGTAAATCCTTTGGCTGTCGAATTCTTTTAGTGATTGGTTGTTAATTGCTGTTAAACCAGTTTGTTTCCAGGCAGCTGCGCAAATGCAGTTTCGCCCTTCTGATCAACTGCCAATAGTTAGTGTCCGTTATCCCCAATTCCTGACAAATCAACTGTGCTTTTTTTTCTGCTAAAAATTTTAGACGGATGCAGGCACCCATCATCTTTGGCAAATTTTCAATGCAGCCATCGAGTGTTTTGTTAAATGTCGGGTTGTCGAGAAGGTGGGCAGGTTCGTTGTCCCACATTTGTGGCATGGCCGATTTTATCCACGAACCATGGCTGTTAAAAAAGAGGGAAAAGGGGTCGGAGGCGTCGTTGAATACCTGGTTTTTACGCATGACTTTCCGGTAATGATCCGCAATTTTATTTTTTAGGATACCGATCAACCAGGTTTTAGGTTGGCTGTCTTTTTTGAAGGTTGTTATTTTTTCAGCCGCGATCAAAAAGGTATCCTGAACGAGGTCTTCCGATAGTTGCCGGTCGCCAGTTTTCTGGATGGCCCACGCAAATAATTCCTGGGTATAAGATTTTACCCAGTTTGTCAAATCAGATTTATCGAAGCTGTTTTGCATAAAAATACCGCCGAAGTTTTTTCCGGCAAATTTCAAGTGCCGAAGAGAACCTCGGCGATACCTATCTAATGAGCGGTAAAAATAATGTAATTGTCAGGAGGGTAATTGTCCTAACCATTGCGAATTGCTTTGTACCCCGGATGGGTTAAAAGTCGCGTGCGAACCTATTGGGCAATAAATTTTTTAAACGCTGATAAATTGTTTTTTCCAATGGACAGTTTAATATCGTTTTTTAGCAAGACTTGACTGCCCTCGATATAGTTGATGTATTTTTTATTGATAATATAGGACTTGTGAATTCGAAAAAAATGTTCTTCTGGTAATTGCGCCTCAAAACTGGAAAGCGTTCTGAAGGTCAGGTGGAATTCATTTGACATCCAGACTTTTACGTAATTGCCATAGCTCTCTAAATAATAAATATCCATGAGGTCTATCTGGATCAGCCGTTTGTCGGATTTGATAAATAACTGATGGTTCTCTGCTTTTTTGTCAATGGGGGCAGGTTGAGGAGAAGGCGTGTTTTTTTGTTTTAATTGAAATAGGCCATACGCTTTATTGACTGCTTTTAAAAATCGCTCGAACCGGAAAGGTTTTAATAAATAATCGCATACGTCCAGCTCAAAACTTTCCAGGGCGTATTCGTCAAAAGCGGAAGTGATAATCACTAAAGGTTGCTTGTTTAATGTCCGTAAAAAGTTGAGCCCTGTCAAACGGGGCATTTGGATATCCAGAAAAATCAAGTCTATCTCTTTGTTTTGTAAAACCGACAGGGCTTCGGTCGCTAAATGGCATTGGCCTGTTATTTCCAAAAACGGAACATCGTTGGCATATTCAAGAATTACCTTATGAGCCAGAGGTTCGTCATCAATGATCAGTGATTTTAATTTTGTCATAAAATCAAATTTAGCGCAGCATGATAAACATTTGCTTCTTTTTTATTGATTAATTCATGCTTTTGTGGAAAACGCAACGCCAGCCTGCGTTTTAAATTACTCAGTCCGGTGCCGTTGCCTGAAAGGGCTTGCTCTTCAAAAGAATTTTTACAGGTGAAAAATAATCGGTTGTTTTTTGTTTTTAGGTGCAGGTATAAATGACAATTCCCTTCCGCTGGCTCAATGCCGTGTTTAAAAGCATTTTCCACTAAATTAATAAATAACAAAGGTGGGATCATTAATTCTTCGTTTTCTATTTCTTTTTCAAAAACAAAGTCCAGTTGTTTGTGCAACCGAATGCGTTGCAGCCAGATATAGTCTTCGATGTACTTTACCTCCTCCTTTAATGCGACCCGGTCTTCCTGTCCTTTTTTAATGACATACCGCATCAGTTCGGATAGCTGCAATATGACCTCTGGTGTTTTTTTATCTTTAGTGAGGCTCAGGGCGTACAGGTTGTTTAAAGTATTGAAAAAGAAATGGGGATTGATCTGTTGTTTTAACAGCCGTAGCTCTGTGTTTGATTTTTCTTTTTCAAGGTTGATGATTTCATTGTTTTGTTTCGACCATTGAGCAACCAGGATAATTGGTGTACTGGCCAGCATGCCAAAAAAAGGAATAATGAAATGAAGGCCACTAAAGGGCAGTTCGTAGCCGGACGGGTGAACATTATGGCGCTGTACCATCGGTAGCCAAGAAATTATTTCTGCGGCAATCGGGAAGAGCAGGAAAAGCGTGGCGGCAAATCCAAACCCGTAGAATATTAAGCCTTTTTGTTTGAAAATTTTGGAAATTAAAATGTAATGGTTAATCCAGTAAAAAATATAATAAACAAAAAGGAGGATGAAAAATTGGAGGGAAAAACTAAAAAATGAGAAAAT
>JBCBRY010000092.1:0-35448 GCA_039819485.1 Bacteroidota bacterium
TTTCGTATTTTTAAATCATTTAATATGATTTAAAAATACGAAAGTAATTTTTACATTTGACCGAACAGGAAACAGTTCCTGAATTTCATTTTGACTTTTCCCATCAAAAATCAATATCCAACTGCTTTCAACATCTTGGTTTTTTCTGACTGATTATGTCGATCTGAGGTTGATTCAATATGATTACAAATTGGATGTACCTTGAATCAATTTGGTTAATCGACAAACGCATTTTAGCCCCATTAGTCAAACAGCTGTTCCAAAGAAATAAAATAGACTCCATTATTGTACGATTATCTAATTAGTAGTTTGCCTTGCAAATGGCATCTACCCTAATACCAAAAAAAACAAAACAATTAAGCCAGATTAACTCGTAATACGCCACAATGAAAACAGTAATCCAAGACCATAGGAAAATAGTATGGTTGGCTTCCTACCCAAAGTCAGGGAACACCTGGTTCAGGGCTTTTTTGACTACACTGACAAAAGACGGTGACCTGGATATCAACAACCTCCAAACCCACGGCATTTTCTCCAACCGCAAACAATTTGAAGAGATCACCCAACTCGATTCTTTCCAGTTGGACAAAGAGAAAATATGGGAATTGTTACCAGAAGTCTACACGCAAAAAGCTCAACGCAGTCAGCAACCTTTATTCATAAAAATCCATGATGCTTATTCTTTCAATCGTTTGGGCAAACCAATTGTACCCACGGAAGTGAGCTTAGGTGTTATTTATCTCATCCGCAACCCTTTGGATATTGCTGGTTCTCTTGCCAACCACATGGGGTTGACCATCACCGGAGCAGTCAACCTGATGAACCGGGAGGACAGCACGTTGGCCAAGCAGGAAAGCGACATAAAAAACAACCGGCAACTCCCACAATTAATGCGCAGCTGGAGTCAACACGTTGAAAGTTGGGTACACAACGGCAACATTCCTGTAGAAGTATTGCGCTATGAAGACTTGTTGCTAAAACCGGTAGAAACATTCACGAAAGCCGTCCGGTTTATGGGGCTGCAAAAATCAGATGTCCAAATACGGCAGGCTGTCGAAGCCACTTCTTTCCAGCATTTAAAAAGACAGGAAGTTAAAAACGGTTTTAGGGAAAGAATACAACCTTATGGTCGCTTTTTCCGAAAAGGGAAGGCCGGTTCATGGCGCCGCGAACTAGGTGACAAAAGGATTGCCTCCCTGATAGGAAAGCATAAAAATGTTATGCAACAATTTGGCTATTTGTCTGAGGTAGAAGCATTTGCCTAATGAATATAATTTTTAAACCATCATTAAAAACAATCAACCAACATGAGTCAACCCACACTCGTTTTTTTGGTGTCCACGGATATAGAGGCCTATTATTCTGAAAAAGGGGACGAACAAATAGATAGTGCCACACAAGGATTTTCCGTCTTACCTTACAAAAAACAAAGCGATTCGAACGTTTTTTATACCAGCGAAAATGTTTTTAACTATAAACTAAATGATTTCCAATTACAGAAAGGCATTCATCTTCACTGGAACCTACCACGTGCTTTTGTCAAGGCATTGAACATTTCTCTGATCCGTGAAGAAGATCTCGACCAGTTGGAAAAAAACTATCTCCAGGCAGGAGGGAAAGAATGGACGAGCGATAAGTCTGCATTTTGGAATGACCTCCAAAGCAAGGGGTGGATTAAACCTATTTCCGAAACACCCTACGCAAGTGTCCTTCCACAAGAATTACGGACAAGCCTGTCTTTCAACGAACCTGTTTTTAATGCTATTCTGCCGCACATTGAAGCCTTTCTGTACCAAATCCGTGGAAAACACTTTCCTTCAGTACCTGACCTTTGGTCAGTCAACCGTACCTCCCCTTCTGCCAAGAGCTGGGTGGTAGAAAGCTCTTATATTTCTACTACCCCGCCTTCCGTTTCGGGTATTAAAGCCAGCACGACAGATGGTGTTCAGCAAGCATACGCACCTACCATCCCCTTCATAAAAGACAGTCCGATGACCGACCCTTCCACTACTCCGTTCCGCTACCTTGGACGACAGGTGGAGGCCTCTTCCTGGTCGGCCAGCGGTTTTGCCGCAGATAAGGCCAACCATCTCAAAGAATTGACTGCTATTGGCTTCAACCCACAGGATGGCGTACTGGGCCACGGTGAATTTTCCTTTGCCGCCTATTACCCCAATTGCAATAGTGTATTTGGACTTTACGACAGTGATGCTACATCCGGTACCAATACTTATGAAATCATGGGCATTTACGCCAATCCAAACATGGATTGCCTGCGTATTTTCATTCAAGACTACATCAACCGTCATCAAGACGCACACGGCAATATCCAGATTAGCGATGCCAACCTGACAGAAATTATAAAAACCTATGACCCAGCCACTTATAAAAATTATTTGGCAGCGGAACAGACCCCGGCCATCCAAAAAAAGTTAGCCTCATATATCAGTAGTTCACTGTCCAGCACGATTAAAAAGGCCATCAACCTCCAATTCAATTTGGAACTGCTCCAGGCAATCAGCACCGAATTCAGTTGGTCGGAAACAGCACAAATCCAAAACCTCAAAACGAGCTGGGAAGCAGAGTATACAAGTAATAATATCACTTCCTTTGCCAATGTGGTCAATGCCGCATCCCCCAGTCTTGTGTCCGCTTCGATGCCTCAGTCAATGGTCTGTGCCGGCAAAATCCAAATGACTATTTCTGGTACATCCGCCAAAGAGGTTTCTTTGGCTGGAATGGATATCGCTTTAGGGAACACCGGTTCGGAGGCACTCTCTGCTTACCTGGCGCAAAAAGTAGCCGCCAAAACTTCTGGTCCGGCCAATTTGATCGAAGAACAACTCGAAGCACTCCAACTGACCTCCAAACTCAAAGGGCAAGATTTCGACCTCGGCCTAAAATTCAAAGAGGCCAGGCACAGCAAAGGTTTCAAGGCATTACCTGGTGGATTACTTTGGAACCTTAGGCTGGTCAGTACCAAAGCCCAAAGCGCTAAGGAAAAAAACGCCAATGAAAAAGAGCCCTTGTCCGGAAAACTACCTCCCGCCATTGGCGACATGCTCAACGAAATCAATCTCCTCCAAAAACAGTACGACCTGCAAAACGAGCAGATCGAATCTCTCCGCGAACAGCTTTTCTATGACTGGACCCAGTTTTTGCAAATAAAATACGGCGGTGGTCCCGGGGGCGATGGTGGGGGAAATATGCATTCAGATCCAACTGATTCTGATAATAATTTTGGCACAGGCAGCCCGACTAACACTAGTACTGGTGCATTTGGACCAACAAATAGTCCTACTTCCTCCCCAACTAATAACACAAACCCAAGTTCTACTGCCACCAAAAACCTCAGGAAATACCTGAGAACTGTCCGCATGGTCGACCTGAATAAACTTGTTGCTGAAACGGGTTACTTGCATGTTTCCCTCAACGAAAAAGGCCAGGTCACCAAGGCCATAGCCGATCCCGCTGAGGGAGAAGTAATACCGGTTGCCCAGCAGTTGGCCGACGCCATTAATCAACTGATCGGAAAGTTGAACCTGCTGAACAACAGTGCGCTTTTCACATCGGCTGGCCAAGCATTTGTCGTACAGAAAATAGGCGCCCCACGATACTGGTCGGCACATGATCCCACCGTTCTGTTTGTAGCCCCTGCCGATTATAAAATGGAGGAAAACTTTGTGCCTTCTATCGTTAGTAAAAATGCCAGCACTCCGACCATCCTATCGAAAAATTTAACAACAGGTATCGGACCAGCTTCCTTAGCTGCTGCGTACGCCCAAATTGCTTCAGACTACAATAACTTAGGTTCAAGAACATGGGGAGAAAATGGATTCAAACCTTTGAAAATGGACTGGGAAGCAACCTTGTTCCCCATGCAAATGGGCGGGGCGGACGAAGCCCTCAACTACCAGCCAGATTTTATCAACTGGAACTATCGCCTTAAAGAAAACCAGCCTGATTTTGTGCTGGAAAATACGGTGCAGCAACTGCTGGTCGATCTATTGCTTAAAAACCTTTTAGCACTATTTTTCAAACTGGACAAAACAGACGCCGCAACAAAGAATTTCAGTTGGTTCGAAAGCGATGTCACCGGCAACCTCAATGCTTTTGTCGCTTGGGTGCAGAGTGCCATGTCGGCCAAAAACCTGAGCAATATGGCCTACAGTGACAACCTGGATCCAGAAGAAAACCTCCAGTATTGGACCAATTCCAATTTTAAGGCCATCATCGGTTGGTATTATGCCAATTGGTTTGGATCGAAAAATAACGATTACAGCACTAATCCGGTTGCAGCATCCTTTTGGAAAAACTGGGCCGGCGAATCAGAGAGCGAGACCATTAATGATTTTTTCACTTTTTACGACAAAATAGCCGCTACCAGCACAACCCTTGATTTTGGGCCCAAGTTTTACTCAATAATTAATGCTCTCTTCCAAATCAATCTCACGGATTTATACCTGCAAAAAAACAATGGGAAAAAACGCAACGGGCAGGTGTACCTTTTACCAGGAGAGCCACGTGATTTCATCAGTTGGATCAACAGCACCTTGATGGCCAATGCCGATCTGGCAACATTTGTTTATGACCCCGAATACTCTATCGAGGACAATATGCGCCGTTTTGTTCATGCTAATCTGATCCAAATCAGTACCTGGTACCAGACCGCTTCCAATGATGGAACATATCATTGGTCCACCCTTAAGGCAGGGGCTTTGATCAAAGACCTATTCCAATTGAAAGCAGATCAGTTAAAAGATGAAAAAGGGACCATTTCCCCCAACTTCCAACTTCATTTAGAACAGGACCAACTCGCCGTTTTCAATGATTTGATACAGGTCAATTTGATAGATTTGTTTATCAAGGAAAATCCTTGGAACACCTACTCTGCTGACCAGCCCGGCATGCCCGGTAATTTAAGTGATTTCCTTGATTGGGTAAGTCAAGACTTAATCTCAAATGCAGATCTGACAACTCCAGTCACAGCCATTACAGATGAAACGGGACTATATAATTGGATCAATGAAAATGCATACCGCTTTCTTGCATGGTACCAAGACAACCAGAGTCACTGGAAAGCAGGCAGGTTTGCCGCGAATATTAAATTGATGCTCTGGGCATTCAGGCAAATCAACCAAAATGAGCCCTATTACAATCTAGACAAAGTGCCGGTTACGGCCTTACTGGACGAGCAGTGGCAGGATTTTTCTCCTTCTGCTAAGGTTACGACTTACGTTAATGGTTATATCTCAAAACCTAATGTGCCAGCCAACGATGCCAAACCGATCCGTAATACCACTTTCATGTCGCCCAGTGCCAACATTGCGGTTCAGCAGTCCATAGAAAACTTCCTGAGCGTATGGATGCTGGATTGGATTTTTGCCGAGTACTGCTCCGTAAAAAGCATACCTTCTAAAAACCAGTTTGTGGCTTTTATATTGAAAAACAGGCTGAGCGAGTTCAATGGCTGGGCCGTTGCTAAATTCGAAGGCACGGTCATGCTTAAATTAGACAACAATATTTCCTATCACCAAAACCTGCAAAACTGGGTAAGGGACAATCTTTCGGCATTGGTGAAATGGTCAGTCTCCCCTGTCAACAAAGACAGTTGGTTTGACTCACAAAACGAAGAAGACAAGTTGATCTGGAATGTCCTGCTGGCTTATCAAGAGCTCCTCAACATCTATTCATTGTCCCAGACCCTGGGCGGCTTCAACCGGGAATTGATCCAGCGCCATATCCAATGGCAACTGCCCGTGGCTGACCCGGTTGCATCTCCTCTCACGACCACCACGACTATACAGACAAAATCAGGCGGCACAAAAACAAAAACCATCAAAACGACCCAGTTTATCAATGAAATGGCCAAAGCAGTCGGCCGTTCCAACATTGCCACACCCGAACCTGAAGGTTGGTTCCTACCGCTTCGGAGCGGTCAGTTTCAGTTGGATACGCTTACGCTCACCAACAATTTCGGTAAAATGATCAAACTGCCAGCCAATGGGAATTACATCAAAATTTCCAACTATTCCGAAACGATCAACCTCGGTACTTCCTCGACTGATCGGGTGTACATTCCTCCCCGTCTCGCCCAGCCTGCCCGTCTCAACCTTCGATGGTTATCAGCTGACAATGGATTACAGGAAATGAACGCTCATCCTGCCACTTCTCCGATCTGTGGCTGGATACTGCCGAACAATTTGGACAATAGCCTGATGTTCTACAACGGGGATGGACAAGCTTTGGGAGCCATTACTCAAAATCCAGATTTTCCGTGGATGCCTGCCCCGGGCAGTAAGACTGCGGTCAGTTTAGAAGCGATCCCCAACCCGTACCTTCGCAGTGTGGCCCGGCAAATCCTGGATATTCAAATGGGCAATATTGCAGATGGAAAAACAGAAGAAGACAATTATCTTTCTCAGTTGATCGATGCCCTGGACTCGGCCCTTGAATACATCGAACCTTTCAATTTTGTGGAGCATCAAGACCTCGCTTTATTGATTGGCAGGCCCATCGCTGTTGCCCGAGTCTTCCTACAATTGGATATACAAGGATTGCCTGCGACAGATCAAAGTACGCAAATGCTTACCGACAGGGCAAATGCAGCAGTCGACCCCGATTCAGAAACTACAGCCCATCAACCACAGATCGTCACGACCGGAGGTACAGCCCTTTACAAGTTGGAGGAGGCAGACCCCAGAAAAGTAGATGCCAAATTCGAAAATGTACGTTTCCCGGTTAGGTTGGGTGAGCATCGTATGTTAAACGACGGTTTAGTAGGTTATTGGTTGGAAGACGAAGATCAGAGCCTATTGGAAACTTTCTACAGCCCGGTAGCTGATCCGGTTCCTGTCAAAAATGCCTTTATCAAAACTTATATTGATCACCCCTTGAACCTCCAGGTAACGGCCAACGGCAGTCCGGTCTACGCTACCTTATTGGTAGACCCAAGGGGTAAAGTACATGCAACTTCTGGTATTTTACCGACCAAGGTGATCGAAATTCCAAAAGACCAATACCAGACCGCTTTGCAAAATATCTCCGTCACTTTTTTAACTGCGCCAATCCTTTCTCCCGTTCATGAATTTCAGCTTCCAATACCTAAGGAACCAGGCTTTCACTGGAGCTGGGTGGAAAATGAAGGCAACCGTATTTGGCGGGAAGTTTCAGAATTCCGGACCGTAGTAAAGGCAGATTTTACGACTAAATTTCCCAACCTTGGAGGACTCTGGGAAATGCTGCACAAGCCGGGCCTTCAATGGCTTGATGCACAAAACAACAATACTTCTCGGGTCGTGCCCACTGATCAGCGCACTCAACTGTCCACCTTTCTGACCAGTACAGCCGATACGATAACTATCAACAGCCAGCAGGCGAGCCTGGCTGCATTAAATGCTTCTATCAAGGATGCCACCAAACCAATGAAGGCTTATTTTGACACTAATTCACCACAATATCTCAAAGATTTCCTCGGCACGTTTTTTCACATTACCCCGATCCAGCAACGTCAATTGGCCGACGCAGCCCAGGATGGCTCATCTATAGTGATCAGCCTTTCGGCAAATACAAAAGTGGAATACCTGTTGAGCTATTTGAAATCTCAGACCAAAACCTTGGTAATCGCAGCCCCCATACCACCGGCTTCCTTATACAACTTACAATTGATTTTCAATACAATCCTGGTGCCTGCTCCGCAACAGTCCAAACTGACGGGTTTTTACCAGCACCTTGAAACGGCTATTGACCGATTCTTCACCAAGGATGGCGAAGTCATCGGCCCGGTCAGCAGGAAAGCCAGTTTTGATGGGCCGCAAATGGCCAAGGAAGGATGGTTGAAACTTACGCCAAACCCGGAAGAAACCAATACTTAAACCGGACTTCCACTTTGTTTTTGAATATTCCAGAACAGCAACGAAGTGATCATTTTTACTGATTTGCCATCAATAAGTTGTCTTTAATTATTTCAAAATAAAATCATGCAAAATCAAAATCTACAATTACACCTGACTGTCGAAGAGATCAACCTTATCCTTGAGAACCTCGGACAATTGCCCTATCTGAAGGTATATCCGTTGATCCACAAAATACAACAACAAGCCAATGCTCAAGTTACGACTGCGCAACAAGCTGCGGAAGGAAATGGCATCAAGCCACAATCCGACCAGTTTGTAGAATCCACCAATTAGAATCCAGATTGGTCCGCCCACTCCTAAAACCAGAAAATAAATTTCATCATTCCAATTAAAAACAATGCATCATGGCCGTGCTTAAGGACATTTCCCAATCCAATATTTCCCAAATCATTGCCCCTCCTATTTTGGACACAGGGCAACAACTGGTCGCTTTTGAAGTCGATGCAGATGACCCTACGAACCTCAAAGTGAGAACAGCTGCTTTGGCCTCCGACTCAACAGAGGGGACAGTAGAAAATAAACAGGTCATTCCCAATCTGGCCGCCCAGCTCATGGATGGCCCCGAACTGCTCAATAACGAAACTCCCAATAGTTTTGATATCCGTATCTACAACACCAGTGAACGTTTTACCGTAAACAACGGATCATTCTTCCTGGAACTCCGAGGGGTTCCTGACAACTCCTGGCAAACAGGACTGGCAAGTGCCAGTGATCTTGCTAAAGTTTCGCACAGCAACGTAGCGGTTACAGGTTTCCCTGCTGGCGTCAATGCCTCTGTGACCAAGGTCACAGCATCCACGTATGATGAAAAAGGATTTAAAGGTTCGACACGAAGGGAAAGAAGAAGTTGGAATCAAGCTAAATTAGAAAAATATGAGATCTGGTCCATGTTGGATCAAAATAATAATAGCGCTTGGTTTAAGATTGGTATATCGAATTCAAAGAATGTTGTTGCACTTGGCGCTTTTAAGAACAATGAAGCGCATTATTTCAACATCAATGTCAACAATGTGATCACCAATCTGGTATCCGGAGACCAGGGAGCCATTGTGCGAATCCACCCGCACAATCTGACAGGAGAAGACACCGCCAACGGAAATGCTCCGATGAAATACCTCGATGCTCAACATGGGCGTCGAATATTCGCGACCATTCAGTTTAGGAGGACCATGCTGGTGGAAAGGGGAAAAAAGATTTGCATAGGTGCCAATGCTTCAGTTCTCGAAAGTGCGCTCTATGTGAAAGGCCAGACTTTCTTCGAATCAGGCAATAGTATCGGTCTGTTTATTGACAGATACGGCCATGTAGGGATAGGTACCGCATCTGTTCCAACTAAGCTTTATGTAAAGGGGCCAGCTACCATTGAAAGTACTTCGCAAAAGTCTCTCAGCATCAAAAATCCAGACACCACCAAAGGGAATGACGGAGCCGCTGAAATCCATTTCGAATGTACATATAGCAAAGGAGTAGCTACGTTAGGGTACAGTAACATTCCAAATAGGGGCTTTTTTATTTCAACAGGTGGCCTTGACCGGGTAAATATTTCAAGTGACGGAAAAATGTCGATCGGTACAAAAAAACAATTGCCCTTCACCGAACCAAACGCTCAGTTGGCAATACAAGCTGATTACAACAACAAATCCGCCATCCTGGAAAACTTTTATGGAAATGGCCTTACGGTTGATGAAAACGGGAAAGTGTCTATTTACGCAGACAATGCCGGGGCTCCTGGTGCCCAGTTATATGTGACTGCTGATAAGAACAACAAAGAAAAGGTGGCCATCTTTCAAAACCATAATGGTAATGGACTTACAGTTGATGAAAACGGGAAAGTGTCTATTTACGCAGACAATGCCGAGGCTCCTGGTGCCCAATTAAATGTCAAGGCCGATTCAGGCAATCCGGCTGCTAACCTGTTTGCCCAAAATGGAAAGGGACTTATTGTTGATGTGAATGGCAATGTAGAGGTAACTGGTACTAAAATCCAACTTGGCGATGTCGAAATATTAGGCAAGCTAACGATTGGAAACTGGGTTTTAGCTTTGGATGGAGCTGGAAGCCTCCAAATTAGTAATGAAACAAGCTTTTCTCATAACGCCGTAGGTGGACAAAAACTAATGATAAAATACGGCAGCAGTGCGGCACAAGAGGCAATAAGAAATAATGACCCTTGCAGGATTATCAACGATGCTTACTCAGGTAAGAATAGGTTCTTGTACTGCGAAAAAAGCTCCTCTGATACCGAGGCTGATGCCTACTTCTGCTATGATGATAATGGTGACTATACGAAGTATGCAAACTTTAAGTTTCTAAAATATCATTACGACTGACCCGCTGAAAGTAAAGGATAACTGCAGTTATCAGGTGAACCAATTAGCAAAAGTTTCTAACGTTTAATTGGACTGGTTTATCAACTTAGGGGCAGCCCCGGCGACGACACCGTCCTAAAACGGTATTACCGCTAAACCGGACCTGAGTACAAGTTTGTGAATCATTAAATTTAATACATAATTCAATAAACAATGATCGTAGAAAAAGACATCGCCCAGAGCAACATTTCCCAGCTCATGTCGCCGCCCATTCTGAACACGGGCCACAACCTCATCTCTATTGAAGTAGATGCCAACAACCCGGCCGAGCCCAGGTTCGTGACCGAACTCATTGCCACCGATTCGACCATTGGCATGATCAGGGAGACAGGAGTTATGCCCGCTCTGAACGCCCAGCTAATGGAGAGTCCCGAATTGCTCAACAACGGTACTTTAAATAGCCTCGACATTCGGATCTATAATACCAGCGAGCGTTACACTATAAATCAAGGGTCTTTTTTTCTCGAACTCCACGGAGTTCCTGACAACACCTGGCAGACTGGGCTGGCCAGTGCCAGTGACCTCTCCAAGATCACCGCTAAAGATTTATCGATAACGGGATTTCCAGATGGTATCAGCGCCGATGTCACCAAAGTAAGTGGCCCAGAATACCATGATTCCCGTTTCCATAACCTGACCGTTAGGCAAAGGAAAAGCTTGTCGGAAGAAGACCGGGAGAAATACGAAACCTGGGCCATGTTGAGCCAAAACAGGTACAGTGCCTGGTTCAAGATCGCCTTAGTCAACACCAAGGACGTTCCGGCCATCAATATTTTTGCGGACGGTACCGCCCATTATTTCAACATTCAAATCAGCAAAATAATCTCCAATCTGATTTCAGGCCGCCAAGGGGCACAGGTACGTATCCACCCGTACGGCCTGACCGGAATGGATACACTACACAACAATGCCCCGGTCAAATACGCAGATAAATCAAAAGGGCATCCAATCTATTCTGTTATTCAGATGGAACGATCCATCATGTTGGAAAGAGAGAAAAAAATCTGTATCGGGACAGATCGAAGCACGAATGGTAGCCTCCTTTATGTCAAAGGCAACACCACCTTTGAAGCAAATGACATCCGTCCTGTTCGCATCAAGAACACTGCCACGGGGGCAAGTGGTGTGGCAGAAATCTACTTCGATTGTCCGAACAAAAAAGCATCGAAATTAGGGGCAGCGGTCGGTTACGGGAATAAGGAAAACCGGGACTTCTATATTTGGGTAGATGGGAAAGACCGGCTGAACGTCAATAAGGATGGAAAAATTTCGGTCGGCAGCAATTCCGCCGATGGCAATTATAGCACCCCTGACGCCCAACTACAGGTGACCGCGGATGCTGGTTACAATATCGCGCTGTTCAAAAAATCGGATAATGAGGTCGGACTGGGAATTAATGCCAAGGGGAATGTTGGAATCGGAACCGCAGCTGTGGATTATCAACAGCTTTATGTGAAAGGACATACGACCATTGAAACGGATACCGAAGAAAAGTCCTTGCTGATCAAGAACACTGCCGATAAACCCGGGAATGCAGGAGTAGCCGAAGTGTATTTCGAAAGTGAATATCTCGTCACGGGGGCCGCAACGGGTTTTAGCAACCTGGCCAACCGGGACTTCTATATCCTGGTCGGTGGATACGACCGGTTCAATATCAGTAGAAACGGGAAAATTTCCATCGGTACTAAATACCAAACACCTTTTACCGAACCAACGGCCCAGTTAGAGGTCAAGGCCGATCAAGGCAATCATACAGCCAGCTTCCTTGCAAATAATGGAAGAGGGCTTTCCGTAGATGAGAAAGGAGATGTCGAGATTACCGGTAACCTCAAAATGGGCAATTGGGTGTTCAAGTTGGATAGTGTCGGTAGCCTTCAGATTAGCAATACCAGCCCTAATTCTCACAACGCACAGGGCGGACAGAAACTGATGATCCAATACGGCAGTGATGCAGCACAAGAGGTCATCAGAAATAATGATCCTTACACTGTAATGAACCTTCATTCAGGTGCAGTTGATAGATATCTTTGGTCAAAGGATACAAAAACGAATGGATACGATGATTGCTATTTCTGTAACAATGACAATGGAAAATTCAAGGAGTACGCAAACTTTACATTTTCAAAATACCATTACTGATCTCCTGTAAAGGCAAAAGCCTCAATCGTCTAAATCAACACATTCAAATAACACTAATCTAATTTTCTTATGACAACACAAAAAGACGTTGCTCAAAGCAATATCTCCCAATTGATGGCCATGCCCATCCTTGATACAGGCCATGATGTCATTTCGTTTGAAGTGGACACGTCCAATCCCGACTCCCCCTCGCTCTTGACCGAACTCGTCGCCACTGACTCGACTTTTGGCTTGATCGGGAAAAAAAAGGTACTGCCCAACCTGGCGGCACAGCTGATGGACAGCCCCGGACTACTTAACAATGGCACTCCCAACAGCTTCAAACTGCACATTTACAACACCAGCGAGCGATTCACGGTAGAGACCGGAACTTTCTTTCTGGAACTTCGGGGCGTCCCTGACGATGCCTGGGAAACCGGGCTGGCCAGTGCCAGCGACCTCTCTAAAGTAGCTGTCACCGACATAAAGGTGGATGGCATGCCAGACGGGATCACTGCCTCCGTCACCAAAGTAAAGAGTTCTAACTTTTATGATTCCAGATTCGTTAACCTGACCGCCAAGCATAGGAAAAACCTGCCGGTATTGGATAAGCGGAATTATGAAATCTGGTCCATGCTGAGTCAGAACAGCTACAGTGCCTGGTTCATGATCAGTTTTGACAACCGGTCAAAAAAGCCAATCCTTGGCACTTTTGGAAGTGATGATATAAATTATTTCGCCATCCATATTTCAAGCATCATTACCAATCTGATTTCAGGTCACCAAGGGGCCTTTGTACGCATCCATCCGCACAACCTGAATGGGGTCGACGTTAAAAACGACAATTCGCCCATTAGCTACATGGATGCCAAATTAGGACATGCTATCTTTTCAGTCATTGCGTTCAATCGCAGCGTAATGGTGGAAAAGGATAATAAAATCTACATCGGGACAAATGAGGGCAGTGATGACGAAATCCTTTATGTAAAGGGGAATACTACTTTTGAAACAAATGACATCCGGTCCGTCCAAATCAAAAACATGATCGATAAGAAGGACGGAGTGGCGGAACTGTATCTCAATTGCCCTTTTAAAAAAGGGTCAAAACTTGGAACGGCAGTCGGTTACGACAACAAAGACATCCGTGATTTTTACATCTGGATCGATGGCTACGACCGGTTGAACATTACGAAAGAAGGAAAAGTCAGTATCGGGAAAAATGCCTCTAAAGGAATCTATACTGAACCAGTCGCTCAATTTCAGGTCACTGCTGAAAAGGGAAACAACCTGGCCATGTTCAAAAAAGACGACGACGGGATCGGCCTCACCATAGATGACCAGGGCCAGGTCGGCATCGGGGCAGCTGCGCTAACCGGCCATCAGCTCAAAGTCACCGCGAAAAGCACCTTTGACCAGGTTGGGATCGGAACACCGGCCAGCGATACCCAACAACTATACGTCAAGGGCCAAACCATTTTTGAGTCGGATAAGATCAGACCTGTTCATCTCAAAAACACCGCCACCGGCGACGCAGGTGTTGCAGAGGTATACCTGGATTGTCCCAACAAGAAGGATTCAAAGCTTGGAGCCGCCGTAGGTTATGGTAACAAAGCCAACCGGGATTTTTATATCTGGGTCGATGGTTACGACCGCTTGAACATTACCAAGGACGGCAAGGTCAGTATCGGGAAAAAAGGTGCTGACGGCACTTATACGGCGCCCAATGCCCAATTCCAGGTAAAAGCAGATGCCGGAAACAGTGTTGCCAGTTTCCAAACCGATAGTGGACAAGGGCTGAACGTAAACGAAAAAGGCAATGTAAAGATCAATGGTGATTTGGAGATAACCGGAAATTTCAAAATGGGGAACTGGTTACTCTCTTTGGACAATTCCGGTAACCTTCAGATTGCAAACAATAGTTCAAGTGCGAGTGATGCACAGAGCGGTCCAAAATTATTGGTACAATATGGAAGCGATCAGGCGGAAGAGGTCATACGTAACAATGACCCTTACACAATTCTTAATTTAAATCCAGAAACCGTTGACCGATATCTTTGGTCTTCGGATACGTCAACAAGTGGAAAGGATGATTGCCATTTCTGCAATGACGACAATGGAAAATACAAGAAGTACGCAAACTTTAAATTTTCAAAATATCATTATGAATAATGGGAATTGAGAACATTTCAATTTTAATGTCTCACATAATGATTCGAACGAACATTCAGGTCACCGACCTCCAGTGGTCGGTGTACCTCTTGATAAGGAATGGGATGCCGGCAGTATTGCATTGCTGTCGATGAAATCCATCCATCAAAATGCCACCGGACAACATGGAATACGCTGAAGAAACGTCCGGTGGTATTTGAATACAAATTGATTTTTCAACTTTTAAAAATTTCGGTTATGCCATCACAACCAGAAGGAACAATAGAGAGAGTCTTTAAAAAGTATACCGTAAAGACAAGGAAAAGTAAAGCAGATGAAATGAAAGCAAAAATTAATAGTTCATTTCGAAATGGAGTTTGGGGTGCGATTGAAGGCGCAAATGGAATCAGTTTTTTAGCAGAAAAATATAGCACTCTTGATACGAGCTCACCCACAAATAGGGCGACATCAGAAAAAAAAAGAGACCTAGAAAAAGCCTTTGGTGGCCAATTGCAAATAACGGCCGCAAACGTAAGTGAGCTGGAAGAGGTTAAAAGGACAGTTGAAGAAGTACAGAAAGGAATAGAAGACAATTTAGCTTTTATAAAAACAGAAAAAAATGTCTTTACGAGAAACTATTTGGCCTACCCTAAAACAGATACTTACCAAACAGTGGATAAATCGATTAAAAATACCACTGAGACACTATCCTCTATGTCAACTTATTTAAAGGGTGTCGAACAATCAGTTGCAAAAAGGATAAAAACGATCGAGGATTTTGAAGCCCAGGCACTTAAAGACGTCTCCACTGGTACGAACGATGACGGAAAAGGGCATATCCTATTTGTGAATGTCGGAAGTGGGGATTGTACGATGGTCACTACCCCAGAAGGAGTAAAAATCATGATCGATTGTGGTAGTGACTCAAAACTCGATGCACTTGTGTACCCAGGTTATAGTCCGAATCAATTTACCGATATTGATAGGCATGATAAGGTGAATAAAGTTATCTACGATGCCATTAATGGTACTGCTTTCCTAAACAATGAAAAAGAGATTGGACTATTGATTCTGAGTCACCCTGACGCAGATCACCACAATTTATTACCCCAACTGAAAATCTTTGACGACGTCGATTTGATATATTTTGGAGGCAACGTAAAGAATTTCTACGCTATTCCAGATGCCAGAGGTAAGACCTTTGAAGATGCCCATAAAGTTGAACATGACTTTGATGTATTAGGATCTAATGATGACCCATCTTTCAAACTAGACACAGTGAAATATATAGGCGAGTTAATGGGGGGTAAAGACACCAATAGGGTTAGGAAAGTGACCCTAAAAAGCAATGCAGTGAAAGTAGGTGGAAAGGTTGCCTATTCAAAACAGGTCAAAGATAAAAACTTGACTGCTACCGCTGGCTCTAAAGGTAAGACAGGTGAAGAATACATCGGTAGTAATGGGGAAATAGTGCTTTATTATGAAGATCATTTCACTATTTCGGTTTTGGCTGGAAACGTAGATGGGGCATGGAAAGGAAATTCTTTTGAGAACGACGAGACAAAGATAAAACCTCAAGGGGAAGATAGAATCAAAAGTAATCCAACCAACCAGGGGAGCTTGGTTATCTTGATTGAATGTTTCGGAAAAAAAGTCATGATCATGGGTGATGCTACGGCCGTAACAGAAAAGTTCATGCTGAATTATTTCAATGAAAAAGATATACTAAAGGATGTTGACATATTTCGGATAGGACACCATGGAAGTCCCACCTCATCGTTAAAGGAATTTATTAATAAAGTGGCACCAACTACAATTTCTGTGGCGAGCGCGCCAGGACAATTTACAGAAGGTCATGGCTTACCAAAAAAGATAATCATGGAACTTCACGATACCTATTTTACCGGCAAAAATATGAGGGGGAAAGAGGAATATATAACAGAGCATTACGGTATATGGGGACATGAAAAGGATGGATCAAAAGCAGCAACCGTTATTGTTCCTAATATAAAAACACCTTTATATTCTACTGGTTCATTCGGATCAGTTGAATGCACCATTGATACAGATGGGTCCATTACCTATCAACGAAAAATAAGTAAGCCTGCTAGTATTTAATCTGATCTTGTTCAAAATAAATAAACCGAATGGCAAATTCCATCTCTTCCCTCCATACATCTATCACTGCTTCTTGGCCCAGTGTAACCCTCTCAGCAAAATTGTTGGGGAGCAACTATATCAGCCTCTTCCAACAATATTTTTCTGATAGTGATTTTCAGATCCATTTGACCGGTACTGGCAAAGTTCAGTTTGATGCTGCTAACAATAAAATCTCATTCGCCGGCACTGTGTCGAAACAAGCAGGCGGTGCCTTTGCCGGTATGACCTTAAACAAGGTTGTTCTTCAAGAAGTGGCTGGGGACATACAATTTAACGTCGTTGCCACTCCAGGGCCGGACTACCTTTTGACCGATAGCTTTAAGGGGCTAAATAGTGCGATCTTAAAACACATAAGTTTTACCGACGCAACCATGTCCTTCGCCTCTTTTGATGGAACGATTGACGGGGCAGAGGTGGAAAAAGGGTTCTATTTCACAGGCACGATGGAGCTGCCTTCCTTGATTGCCGGTTTTGTAGAAGAACCTCAGGTTTGGGGCAAAATAGACATGGTTGGTGGAACAAAGACAAACGGTACCAAAACATTGGTCAGCTATGCACCCAGCATGATGTTGGCTACCAATATCAACGTAGGCGAACCTAAAGGTTTCGGTTCAGTCTTCGAAGTTGAATTCCTTTCTGCTCAGTTATGGGCCGTTCCCTATTTCAATTCTTTTGATGGCCGTTGGAAGTCGAACAGCTATTTAAAACTGAACGGCTCCTATGAAATCCTTTCAGAGCAAGCCAATATTCAAATCAAAATCCCCGGCCCCACCGGCAATTATGTCTTCACCACTTCTTTTTTGGGAGAGGTTACCACTGGGATGAGTGAATTGTCTAAGGCATTCAAGACCAAGTCAAGTCTGGGTGTGCCACAGTTCAAATTGAAATCGCCCAAAGGGTTGTCGGTAAAGGACATAAAAATGATCTATAATGTCGGTGGTGGCAAGGGTAAAAGTGGCATGCGGTTCATCCAGCTGGAACTGGGGACGGCTCCCGGTGAAAAATGGAAGTTGTTTAACAACGGTTATATTGAAGATATTGACATAGATTTCCGCTTTTTGCCCACCGACAAGGAAATTGATGCAGATATCTCCGGCAAGGTGGAAATGGGCGAAAACGGAGGAGGCATCAGCCTGGCCGCCAGTGCCAGCAACAAAGGGCCGATCAGTTTCACTGGTGGGCTGGCGGACGGTCATCCGTTAGAACTGAAAGACGCTTTGACATTTTTTGCAGGCAACCATTTTCACAACCTGCCCAATCTGACTATCAATAAACTGACCATCGGGGCGCTGTTGCCACCTGCCCCAAATCGTAAGGACTATATTATTTCCACGGCATTCAGAATTTATGGTTTCTGGGAAATTATCAATCATCCTGTAAGCCTTGGGTTGAGAGAGGTAGGGTTTGACTTTAACCGAAGCAAGGATGGCATTCAGTTGAAGGCCAATGCCATGTTTGATATTTCGGTCTATCAGATTTCTGTAGAAGCTGATTACGACACCGGTCACGGTTGGAATTTCACGGGTGATGTCAGTATTGATCCCAAGGCTAACCCCATGACCTTCTCCGACTTGATAACGGATATCGACAAACAGTTCCACATCACCAATGATGTGGCCCTGCCAAGTGCCATTGGCGGCATTTACCTTTCGGCGCTACATACGACTTTCAACACGCACACCAAGGATTTTACTTTTACTTGTGTGCTGAAAGACACCGACTTTCCGGGTATGTCCTTCGAGGTAGATGTCGATTACAAGCAGGTGAAAGAAGGCCACGAACGGACGTTTAAGGGCATCCTGAAAATATCGGACGATAATTTTCAGATGGAGTTTGATCTCATTTTTCAATCCGACGCCGATTCAAAAATCTTCCTGGCAGCCTATGAAAATACGGCAGGTGGGGAAATCTCCATCGGTGACCTCTATCATGCCATGACGGGCGACACTGCCCCTTCCGCTCTCGACGATGTAACTTTTAAAATAAAAAATGCACTGCTCGTCTATGACCGGGACGTCAACACTAAATCCAACCTTTTGCTGGGGCTAAATGTCGATGCGGGTGTTGACCTGGGACACCTGCCGTTGGTGGGTAAAATCTTTCCGGGAGCAAGCAGTATGAAGATAGAGCTTCAGCCCATGATCGTCAAAGGGATTTTTACAGAAACGGACTACGCGGGAGCAAAAGGGCTGGTACCGGATGGCGGGTTCGAGCTGCCGGAATTTGATAGTTTACCCACAACTAATTCCACCTCGGTCTCGGCCTCCTTCAGCCTCTTTTTGGGTGAACGTCAGATCAAACTGGACAAGATTGACTTCAGCTCCATCAAGGACCAAACAGGCAGCACCGCAGACCGTCCAAGAATCGGCAACGCAGAAACGCCCGCCCCCAAACCTCCTGCCGCCAGTAGCAGTAATATCAAATGGATCAACATTCAGAAAAAATTAGGCCCATTCCAACTGAACAAAATTGGCATCAATTACGACAAAAAAAGCAAAGAAGCTTTTGTACTTCTGGATGCTGGACTGTCCATTGCAGGGCTCAATGTCGAACTGGATGGTTTGTATGCCGCCTCCAAATTGTCGCCGATTGATCCGTCCTTTGGTCTGCACGGTCTGAGCCTCAAATACGAAAAGGGACCATTGCAGATCGGCGGTGGCTTCCTGCGATCTACCCAGACTTTAGATGGCTATACCTACACCTCCTACGATGGATTCGCCACCATCAGTGCAGAAATACTTTCCATTGGGGCAGTCGGTTCGTATGCCTATTTCAAAGGACATCCGTCGTTGTTCATTTATGCGGCGCTGGACTACCCTATTGGAGGACCTGAGTTTTTCTTTGTAACCGGCATTGCCGGTGGCTTTGGTTACAACCGCAAAGTCATCATGCCACCGATCGACCAGGTCAAATCGTTTCCGTTTGTCTCCGAAGCATTGGGCGGGGCCGTTGCTGCCTCGGATCCTTCCAAAGCTCCGACTGATGAATTGGCCAAACTCCACAAATACATCCAGCCGGCCTATGGTGAATACTGGTTTGCAGCCGGCATTCATTTCACTTCTTTCGACCTGTTGGATGTTTTCATTTTAGCCATCGTCAGTTTTGGAGATTATTTCAAGCTGGATTTGCTGGGGATTGGCACACTGGCACTACCGGCCCCGGAAGAAGGTGACCCAGTACCTCCAATAGCAGAAGTCCAGTTGGAAGTCAAAGCTACATTTGATCCCCATGAGGGCATCCTTTTGGTTCGGGCCAACCTGACAAAGGATTCCTACATCCTTGACCCCAAATGCCGACTGACGGGCGGATTTGCCTTTTATACTTGGTTTAAAGATCAATCAAACGGTGCCCAAGCTGGAGATTTTGTCCTGACTTTCGGTGGCTATCATCCGGCCTACAAACCAGCATCCTATTACCCAAGGGTTGCCCCTGTGGGTTTCAATTGGCATGTTATCGATCCATTGGTATTCAAGGGCAATGCTTACTTTGCTTTAGTTCCAAATGCGGTGATGGCTGGCGCCAACCTGAGTGCTACTTTTAAAATCCCACTCATCAAAGCATATTTTGATGCAGGTTTAGACATGTTGATTTCATGGAAGCCCGTTCACTACGACTTTTATGTTGGAGCGGAAATCGGGGTTTTGTTCACCTACTGGCTGTTTGGCATTCATCATATAGACATTGGGCTGGGCGCCAAAATCCACATCTTTGGACCCAAGTTTTCAGCTCATGTCGAGATAAAATATTGGATCATCCATTTCACCATCCATGTCGGTGCAGATGGCAAGCAGCCGCCAGCTCCACTTACATGGGGACAATTCAGAAAGGCATTCCTACCGGCAGACAACAACCAGATTTTGAAAATGTCGCTAAAGAGTGGCATGGTGAAAGAAGAAGACGACGACGGATCAGGCAACCCGGCGGGCTACCATCCAAACTCCTCTAAATATTGGATCATCAATCCCAAGGATTTTGCTTTTCAGACGCATTCTTCCGTCCCTCTCACGGCCGCCAATTATGTTTCCAAAAGTAGCGGCAATATAACCATCCCGATGGAAGTCGGAGCGACTAAGGCGACGACTCACTTTGGTCTCGGTTCAATGGGACTCAGCGCTGGCCAGGCCGATGCGCAGGTGGTCCATAATATTACCGTCGAATATTACAGCAACGAGGACAAAAAATTTGATCCTTTGGTGAAAAGCGAATACGAAAAACGGTTTACGATCACCCCGGTCCTTTCTCAGGCACCCACGGCTATTTGGGGTAATAATCTGCTGCCGGAAATGAACGGCGCCAAGTTTATCCCAAATGCCTGTTTTGGAATCAACCTCAAGGCGCAGCCACCAGTCAAACAAATGCACACCTGCGATGTAGAAAGGGCAGCGTTGCTATTCGACAGTCTAAATTTCCCAAAATCTTATGCTTGGAACGACTTCCAAACTTTCACCCCTACTTCCGGCCAAACTGAGCAGGAGAGGCGAACTTATTTAGAGGAAAATATAGAATCCAACTCAAGTTCATTGTCTGGTGTACTGGCTGCATTAGGTATCCAGGATTCCGCTTATCTGCACACGTCGCTGGCTGAGGATTTTGTTCTTGCGCCGCAGATAGCAAGCTGAACGAACAATGAATTATTTATTTTTTAAAACAAAATAACACTCGTGGTTGAAAGCAAATTTACTTGCCTTCCTAAGACCAACAAAAATGAACAACTATGTCTTCTTCCAATACACTACCTCCCAAAGTTGAGTTTTTGCAGAACCATGTACCCAGTCTGGACAGTGGGGATTACAAGATCACCGTCACCCAGACATTCAGTGCCAAAGGAGTGCCCACCGCCCCATTTGGCATTCCAAAAATAGTCCAGAACTTTTCGGTCTTTGGGCCCCGTTTCATCATCAATCCAGCGGATATTATTACCAAATTCCCTTCGCCGGGCAGCACAGGTGAATATTTTAATATCCTACCCCATATTGTGCTGGACAGGAGTACTCTGCCGTGGGAGCGCTATGCGGATGAAGGAGAATCGCACGATACTTTGCCCTGGATGGTTTTACTGCTATTTGACGAAAGTGAGCTGGAGCAGGTAGAACGAACCATCGTACCGGCAAGCACCTTGAATAAGGCCACTGAAAATCCATATTTTCCTGGCCTCAATGCGGAAAAAGAAGAAAAACTAAAGGATAAAGTGTCCGTGATTGACGTACCTGTCAGCTTGTTAAAAACAGTGATGCCCAAGCCCGGTGACCTCTACTATTTGGCCCACGTCCGTCAAGGTAAAAACTGGTACGACCAGGAAGAAGGAAAAGAGGCAGCTGTAGTGGTATGCAACCGGCTGCCTAAATTGGGCAACAGGTCGGTCATGCACTTGGTGTCCATTGAGCAACGCTGGAAATTCAATGGCACGACCGAGGTGGGATTTGATTATGCAGGCAAAACCGGATCAGATCAAATAAAACTTATCAGCCTTGCCAGCTGGGATTTTTACTCTTCAGAACATTTTAAAATAACCGACTCAAAACTCGCTCCACTAATAACCAAAAAAACAATTTCTGCAAGTGAGGCGGCCAGTTTAAAGACCTCCAGTTATTTCGATCAGGAAACGGTGATGAGCTACGACAATTTCGGCGCTGCCATCGCCACTTTGCTTTCCAAGAACTGGATCAGCCCGAAAGTAGGCACCGGTACATCCAACGATCCGGGTGTACTGGCGATCCTCAAGGCCACTAAATATGAGAAAACCCTTGAGGGACTGCTTACCCATCTAAATCAGGAATTGATGACGCTTCAACTGCCTACAACAGGTCATGCTGCTGTGGATGGCTTTTTGGAATCAGGCTCGGTCCCATTAAAACAACGGTTTCGCAACGGAGACCAATCCTATTCCTGGTATCATGGTCCTCTTGTTCCGGCAGCCGGAACCTTTCAGACTTTAACTGCTCCCGTCCTACATGCCGACGCGCTCTTGGAGTATCATCCGTCACAAGGCATGTTCGATATTTCCTATGCTGCGGCCTGGCAACTGGGGCGGTTGCTTTCATTACGAGACAAATCATTTTCGGTAAAACTCTACCATTACAAACGCAATTTTGCACTGATGCAAAAAGCGGAGATTCCCGGTCATTTGCCAAAACCAAGTGGTAGCGGTACGGAAGGCTCCCATTCCAACAAAGCCCAGTTGTTGCGATGGCTTCGTCGGCTGAACTGCCTTGACAATGTACCTTTCAATTACTTAGTGCCGGATGAGAAAATGCTGCCTGTAGAATCTATCCGTTTTTTTAAGGTAGATCCCTATTGGATGGCATGTCTGCTGGACGGTGCATTCAGTATTGGCAGGACGACTAATGGTGATCACACCCTGGATCAGGAATTAGCGGTAGACCTCCGGGTTTTATCGAGTGAATTGCCGATTGCAAATATGTCCGGCTTTTTAATGCGATCAGAAGCAGTTGATGGGTGGCCTCATCTTTTAGTAGATGGATACGATACGACAGAGCCGCCTGCCGTAGACCTTCATTCTTTTACAGTCAGCAATATTGCTACAACTTCAATGGATCATCTGTCTGATAGCCCGCCGGTCGTTGACCCTGCGTTATTGGCATTGATCAACAAAGGGATCGATCAAAATTTTCCGGAGGGGCACACTATTACCACCAATCGAATTGAGATATTGGCGACCAAGGGAGGTTCTGCAGTTTCCTGGATGCTGTTGGACACTAATCAAAAACAAGGCTATTATCTAAAAAAATCGGGCAGCAACAACCTAAAAATCAGTGTTGTCCCATATCAGTTAACCGTTCCTGTGACCAGCACCGGAGAAGCTGAAAAATGGATTGATGACCTCAACTGGAACGTTTTGCCTGAAACGGTAAATGATAACCTGCCCGTTAAATTGAGCAACGCAGAGGTCTACGTTTTGGAAAATGATTCGGCGTGGATGATTGTTGAATGGTCAAAACAAATAAAGTACTTAATCCGCAAAACCAACAACGATAAAGGATACACCACATTCCAAATATCCGATGCGGGCAACCGACTTCCCTTGCTGCGCGCTATCCGGTTGTCTGATCAGGTGCTCTTTTGCCTTTTTGCAGGTGAAGTGAAAGCAGTGGATATTCATCAAAAACCGGAAACCATCCACTATGGCCTTAACCAAGGCGGTACCACTAACCTAAACGAGCTGACCAAAACCCTGAAAAATGCTCAAGGAGAAGAATCTTACTCAGGAAAAGGCCACACTACCCCAACGGCATCTTTATCTTTCAATAGCGACGTATCAAGTAACCCCAACAGTGTGTTATTGAACTCGAACGGGGTGCTGGACATCAATTCAGGAAACAACAGCTTGGTCGCACTGATGAAAAAACAGCTAATAGCCAAGGCTGCCCAGCTTGCTTTCACTCCTCTTGATTTCAGTAATGTAGGTTATTTGGAAGCGGTATTTCCGATGGAGATGATTGAAGGGGTCGTTAAAGTCCGTTTTAAGCAAGAATAAAAGTAATCAGATTGCCAAGTGACCGGGTTCATTAAAACCAACAGTTTTCAAGGTTAAATCAAACACATTGCTGGCTGATTTGAGTGCAATTACTTCTAATACAAGAATTGTAAATTTGGATTTGTGGATCATCAATCTCCGAATTTACAGTTCTGAGATTAAGGGATAATTGAAATTTTAACGGAGCTTGAACTTCTACTAAAGAAGCAGAAAACCGAATCCTCCCACCAAGCCCTTTCCAGCTTATTTGTTTTATGTATTGCCCATTTCCCTCAGCTTCTCAGCCGCCATCTCAGCCGTAATGTCCCGTTGTGGATTGGCAAACATTTCGTAACCTACCATAAATTTTTTCACAGTAGCCGAACGCAGTAATGGCGGATAGAAGGCCATGTGAAAATGCCATTCGGGGTGCGCTTCTCCATCGGTTGGGCATTGGTGAATGCCGGAAGAATAAGGAAAGGAGGTATCGAACACCTGATCGAAACGTTGGGTCAGCTCTTTGAGGATAGAAGCAAAGGAATATTTTTCAGCAGTCGTCATTTGGCCGATATGCTGGAAGTGGCGCTTTGGTACAATCATCGCCTCGTATGGCCAGACGGCCCAAAAAGGAACCAGGGCAACGAAATCACCGTTTTCACAGACAATCCGTTCCCCTTCCGCCAGTTCCTGTTCCAGATAGTCCATTAATAGGCTTCTCCCTGTTTTTTCCCAGTGATATAGCTGTTGGGCAGTCTTTTTGGCTACCTCTTGTGGCACCGAACTTTGTGCCCAGATTTGGCCGTGCGGGTGCGGGTTGCTACACCCCATGATATCCCCTTTGTTTTCGAAAATCTGGACGTGGTTGATGAAATCTTTACTGCCGAGTTCAAGGTATTCCTGTTGCCATAAGTTGACTACTTTTTCAATGTTAACCACCGTCATGTCCGGGATGGTTAGCGAGTGGTCAGGAGAGAAACAGACCACCCGGCAGATGCCCCGTTCACCGTTTGCTTTGAGCAGCCCTTTTTCAAAAATACCTTCGCCGCTATCCGGAATCAAAGCCGCAAAATCGTTTGTAAAAACAAACGTATCTGAATAGTCCGGGTTCTGTTGGCCACCTGCCCTTCTGTTGCCAGGACACAGATAGCAGCCAGGCTCATGGGACTGTCTCTTTTTATCCGCTTTTTTTTCAGTCTTACCTAGCCAAGGACGTTTGGTGCGATGGGGCGAAACGAGTACCCATTCTCCCGTTAAGATGTTATAACGACGATGAGGGTCGTTAGAGAAATTAAGCATGGTTTTTTTCGATTTGAAATTATGATTGAATTAGAGAGATTCCATCTCCAATGTCCACTTCGATTGGTGTAAGATTGATTCCGAATCGGTCGAGGTATTTTTTCGATACTTGTTCCACAAACTCTCCTGCCTTGTTTTTTTCTATAATGTTGATCGTGCAGCCGCCAAAGCCGCCGCCCATCATTCTACTGCCGAGAACGTAGTTCTTATTCAGAGTGGCCTGTACAAGGAAGTCCAGTTCCGGGCAGCTCACTTGGTAATCATTTTGAAGACTGAAATGCGATTGATACAACAGTTGGCCAAGCTTATGATGATCCATTTCACGCAAAGCTTTAGTTGCATCCAAAACCCGTTGATTTTCGGAAACAACATGACGGCAACGACGGTGGATGTGCCCTGGCATTTTGTTATGGATCGAGGCAATCTGATTCAGTGAAACGTCCCGCAGGTTTTTGATGTTGGTGTGTTCTTTTCTTAATATTTCCACCCCTTGCTCACATTCAGCACGTCGGGTATTGTATTCCGAAGAAGCAAGGGTATGAGAAACATTGGTGTTCAATAGCAATAGCTGGTATTTGCCGAGTTCAAGCGGGAAATATTCAAAATGGAGGCTCCGGCAATCGAGTAGCATTACCTTGTCTTTCTGTCCCATCATGCAGGCAAACTGATCCATCAGGCCACACTTGATACCGACGAAGTTGTGCTCGGCCAGCTGTGATGCTTTGGTCAGCTGCCATTTGTCAAAGCCCAAATGGAAGGTTTCATTTAATGCAACCGCAAATCCGCATTCCAGGGCCGCCGAAGAACTCATACCACTTCCGATGGGAACTTCACTTTCAAAACTGGCGTCGAAACCACTCATGTTGGCACCAAGATTTTGCAGTTCATAAACCACGCCCATTACATAGTTGGGCCAGCCTTCTTCGGTTGGGGAAAAGCAGTCCAAGTTAAATGAAAACGTCTCATCAAGATCAAACGCGGAGACATTTACCCGGTTACCAGAACCATTGGCCCTCATTTTTACTACCAGCTTTTTGCGGATGGCCGCCGGCAGCACAAACCCATCGTTATAGTCGGTATGCCCGCCGATGATATTGATGCGGCCAGGGGCATGCACAGTTACGGTTCCCTTGATTTTTTCTATTGATAAATCCATATCCGTTTTAGCTGAAATCAACTTATTGTTTTTATCATTTTACGGCTGGTTCGGGAATTTCCTTTCCTCTCAGCCGTTGCTCCCACTGCCAGGCTGAAGAAGTCATTGTGTCTAAATCCCTTTTCGACTTCCAGCCCAGCTTTCGGTTGGCCAGTTTCGTTGAGGCATAGGTTTGTTCCACATCGCCTGCGCGGCGCTTCACAATGCGATAGGGCAATTTCAAACCACTTGTTTTTTCAAAGGAATGTATGACCTCCAAAACAGAGTAGCCGTTCCCGGTTCCGAGATTGAACACTTCATAGTTGGTTTCCTGATGCTTTTGCAAAAGCCGTTCAAGCGCCTTTACGTGGGCTTCGGCCAAATCGACCACATGGATGTAGTCACGGACAGCTGTACCGTCAGGAGTGGAATAGTCGTTACCAAAAACCAGTAATTCTTTTCGAAAACCCGCCGCTGTCTGGGTGATAAAAGGCATTAGATTGTTGGGTACACCTTTGGGCAGTTCGCCGATCTCTCCAGATTCGTGCGCACCGATTGGATTGAAATAGCGCAGCGAAATGGCATTGAACCAGCTATTGGTCCTGGACGTGTCCTTTATGATGTCCTCACAGATTTTTTTGGTATTTCCATAGGGCGACATGGCAGGCTTGACCGGATGATGCTCTTCTAGTGGCAGGCTGTCCGGTTCGCCATATACTGTGGCAGACGAAGAAAAGATCAAATTAGGGACCTGGTACTTTTGCATGCATCGTAGCAGATTGAGCATCGAAAACAGGTTGTTCTGATAGTAGTAGACCGGCCGTTCCACCGATTCCCCGACTGCTTTTAAGGCGGCGAAATGAACAACCGCCTTTAGATCCCGGTATTTGGAGAAAAAGTAGTCCAGTGTGCCGGCGTCCCTCATATCGATCTCGTGCAGAATTGGTTCTCGGCCCGTAATGGTTGCTATTCTTTTGAGCACATTCCTTTCAGAATTGCTCAGGTTATCGATAAGAATTATTTCGAAGCCCCGTTCCATCAGACTTACGACGGTATGTGATCCAATATAGCCCGTTCCCCCGGTGACGAGAATCTTTGGTGTTTTCATGATAAGGGTATGAAAAAAGTGGCAATCCAACTGATATGCATTGCCACCTTAATTAAGATATGAAACTTAATGTAAGACATTCAATTTTAAGTGTATTTTATACGCTTATTTTATAAGTGTAAAAATAACGCTTATTTTTGGAGCAACAAAACTTTATGCCCGTTTTAATGAAAAAGAATTCTACAAATTTCTTCTACCAGGCTGCTTCCCCCATTTTAGTAGCGGCAGATTGCATCATATTTGGCTTTGACCGTGAAGAGTTAAAACTTCTTTTGTTCAAAAGAAAAGTGGAGCCGTTCAAGGATGGATGGTCTGTCATTGGCAGTTTTGTGGAACCGAATGAGGGTGTAAACGAAGCTGCCGTCCGGGTGCTGGGGGAATATACCGGACTGGAAAATATTTTCATGGAACCGCTAGGATGCTATGGAGAAGTAGGCCGCGATCCTGGTGCCCGGGTCATTTCACAGGCATTTTTTGCCCTAATCCGTTTAGGAGAAGAAGAAACACAGAAAGCGCAGACACATCAGGCGCATTGGTTTGGGCTGGAATCAATCCCTCCGCTCATCCTCGATCACGGCCACATGGTACATGATGCACTGGAAAAATTGAGGCGCAAAGCCCGTTACCGCCCAATTGGATTTGAACTTTTACCTGAAAAATTTACCATCCCACAACTAAAGAAATTATACGATGCCATTTATCAAAGAGAATCTGACCGTCGTAATTTCCGCAAAAAGATTCTTTCTATGGACGTCCTCAAAAAACTAGATGAGAAAGATAAATCTACCTCTCGAAAGGGAGCCTTTCTTTACAAGTTCGATCAGATACGCTATAAAGAAATGATAGAAAAAGGGATTGATTTTGTTTTATAGCAAGGCACCCTATGGTCTTATTTTCAAGTTGCACTTTCCACATTTTTTTTAAATTATGATGCCAGCAAGCGCTGTGAATCTACTTGCGAAGTAGATTACAAAGCAGCAATAATTACCAATATACTATAGTTTCCAGATAATAATTTTGCCAATTCTTCTTTTTTTGGCTAAATATTTTTATACATTTGCCATATAGTACCATACTATACCATAGTACATCACATTAATATTTCCTGACATGGCTAAAGGTACTTTCTTAAATATGAGCGAGCACATAACTACAGTTTTTGGCAAAATCCAGGAGTTGGAAGGAGTCACACAGTACTCAAAGCACGAACAGTTGGTGCAAGGGGTAATCAATGCCATTTCAGATAAAATATTGGTTCAAGGCGACATGCTTCCATCTGTCAACAAAATGGTAAAAGAACTGGGATTTGCCAGCAAGACCATTGTAAAAGCATACCGGGAGTTGATTGAAAGAGGGCTGGTAGAATCCAAAAACAGACTGGGATACTTTATAGTTAACGAAGCTACTGAACAAACGGTAAGAGTTGCCCTGCTCCTCTATGCTTTTCATCCGATTCAGGAAGCTTTTTACAACTCATTCCGATCAGCATTGGGCGACAATGTGCAGCTCGATGTTTTTTTTCACCACAGCAACATTGAAATTTTTGAAACCATCCTTCGCAAGATAAAAGGACAATATGGAATGTATGTGGTGGCCCCTATCCCCCACCCCAAAACTCAAGAATTACTAAAAGTTGTCGCCAAAGACAAACTGCTGATGGTTGACCGTTACGAGCCATTGGAGAACAAATTCTCCCATGTGACCCAGGAATTTGAGATTTCAACCTATATGGCCCTCAAAGAATTATTGGTCGCCATCCGCAAATTTGATGAGATCATCCTCTTTCTTCGCCCAGATGCCGATCATCCTGTAGAAATAGGGCGCGCTTTCGAAAAGTTCCTAGCAGATTTCCATGTAGAAGGCCGCATCCTGAGAAATTACACCCCGGGATCAATAAAAAAAGGGACCGTATATTTCACAATTGGCGACGGTGATCTCTGGAGTATTTTAAAGGATAGCAAAGAAAAAAATTTAGAAGTCGGCAAGGATATAGGTGTATTGTCCAACTCAAATGACCCCGTCAAGGAAATTATTTGCGGGGGCATCACCACCAACTCAATCGACTTTAGTTTGATGGGGCACCGGGCCGCCGAATATGTACTCAACCGGGAACCCATTCAGGAAACCATCCCCACAATATTGACCAGAAGAAACTCTCTCTAAAATAGCTTTGGAAAAAACAGCCCACCTCAAGGCACTGAGGCAGGCTGAATCTATAATAACAATTATAAAAAGCAAAAGTACATGAAACTCATTTACTCTCAAATCTGGTATTGGTTTGAAAGAAACCGATACAGGTTTGCCCTACCTGTAAGAGCTTTCGGGCTTTCTACTTTGGTGCTGCTTTGCTGCTCTATCCAATCAAACGGGAAAGATATTGCACCAGCAGATCCAAATGTTTTACTTGAAAAGAATTTGGATGTCGCATCAGTTTCTGGAGTTGTAACGGACGCTGACGGTCTGCCGCTCATCGGTGTGAATGTTGTCATAAAAGGCACGGCAACAGGAACTGTCACCGATGTCGATGGCTCCTATTCCCTGGATTGTCCAGATGGAGGAACTTTAGTTTTCTCTTACACGGGATACAAGGACGTTGAAATTGTTCCGGGAACACGCACCGTTGTAGACGTTGTCATGACCTCAAATACGGAACTGCTGGATGAGGTGGTAGTAATCGGATATGGTGTGGTCAAGAAAAGTGACCTGACTGGTTCAGTCGCCTCATTGGACGGAGCGGAACTAACGGCCCTGGCGGTTGGCAACCCTACTTCCGCTTTGCAAGGCAAGCTTTCAGGGGTTCAGGTTGAAAACAACGGAGGTGAGCCCGGTGGTGCAGCCAATGTATTCGTACGCGGCATCAGTTCTTTGACGAATTCCTTTCCGTTGTACGTGATCGACGGAACCTTCGCCGACAACATGAATTTTCTGAACCCAAATGACATTGATCGAATTGAGGTGTTGAAAGATGCTTCTGCAGCCGCCATTTATGGTTCCCGGGCGGCCAATGGAGTCGTCATTATTCAAACCAAAAGAGGAGGAAAAGATGCGCCGAGGGTTTCACTCAATATTAGGGGTGGCGTGGAAATGCCGAGCAAGATGCTTGACTTTCTGAATGGCGCCGATTTCGTTGATTACCGTAACCAAAGAGAGGCCAACGATGGAACCGGATTTGTCTTGACGCACGACGGAACTGACACCGATTGGCAAGATCTGGCATTGAACCCTGGGCCGATTCAGGATTATGGCATTGCTTTCTCAGGTGGAGGCGACAACTCCAAATATTACATTTCTGCCAACTACTACAACCAGGATGGCATCCTCGTCGCTACTGGTTTTGAGCGTTACAACCTCCGTGCAAACAGTGAATTTGACTTGGGCCGATTTAAAGTGCAACAATCTTTGGGCATCACTAAGTCAGAAATTGAAAACAATGTCTGGTTCGGTCGGGACGGCACGTCAGAACCCTCCATTTTACGTGAAAATGTACCTGAAAATGATGGTGGATTTGAAGCGCCCAGTTTTGACAGGCATGGTTTTGCGGGCCTCAACAAATATGGCCTGGCCACTCTGGAAGACCATTTTATCGACAATACGGATATATTTGGAAACCTGAATTTTTCCTATGAAATTGTGCAAGGACTGACCGCAAAAATCAATCTCGGTGCCGATCTTTTGAATACGCACGTTTTTGCTTTTCGTCCTACATTTTTCATGAGTGAATCCGATGCCGTAGACAATGTGAACCAGGAAAACGACCTCACTGAAATTCGCTCTGAAACACTGCTTACTTTGGTAGAACCCACTTTAAGCTATGGCGCTGATATAGGCAATAACCGCCTCGACGTGGTCGTCGGTTTGACCCAGCAGAGAATAGATTTCCGTTCGGTTGGCGTTTATGCTCAAGGATTACCAAACAATGACATTCAGGTCATCGGCGCAGCCGATCCGTCCAACATTCAAGCTACTACCGGGGTCAATAACATCAGTGTTTTGCGCTCTGCTTTTGGTCGGGTCAACTATGTGCATGATGACAAATACCTGCTGACCGCCACCATCCGCCGGGATGCTTCCTCTAAGTTTGCTCCAGACTTTAGAGTGGGTTATTTCCCTTCTGCGTCTGTGGGCTGGAAAGTCAGCAGTGAAGATTTTTGGTCTTCTGCGACCATCAACTCTTTAAAGGTTCGGGCTGGTTATGGAGAATTAGGTGCCCAGAACATTCCTGACTATGCCTACCAATCGGTTTTCAACCTTACTTCTCCTACCTCCGTCAACAATGAAATAGTGCAAGGCTATGCGCAGACCTCCCTCGCTTTAGAGGATCTCCAATGGGAGACTGCAAAGACTTTTAATATTGGTGTTGATGTGGGCCTGATGGATGATAAAATCACTTTCTCGGCCGAATTCTACAACAAGGACGTGGAAGATGTACTCGTGGGTGTTGCCCTACCTTCCAGTGTCGGGTTTAGTCAGCCAGTGATTCAAAATGTCGGTGAAATAAACAACAAAGGATTTGAACTTGAAGGTGTGTATCACCAGAGTGGAGATTTCAGTTGGGACCTTGGAATAAATTTGTCCACTTTCAACAGTGAGGTAGTTTCCTTGCCAAACCCCATCGTTGGCCCATCAATCACGGAGGACTTGGCACGTGCCAACCGTTTTATCGAAGGTGAAGCACCTGGCATCTATTGGGGTTTTGTAGTGGACGGAGTATATGCTGACCAGGCTGCTATCGACAGTGACCCGAACCTAGCCAACGATCCTGATCGCAAGGCAGTCGTGCAGCCAGGTGATTTCATCCGGAGGGACCTCAACGGCGATGGTAAAATCAACGGGGATGACCAAACCATTCTGGGTGATCCTACTCCTGATTTTATCTATGGAATCAATTGGTCCGGTGCGTACAAGAATTTTGACTTCGGTCTTTTCTTCCAGGGAGTACACGGTAATGAAATTTACAACGTAACCAAATACTACAACATCTTTTGGGCTGATGATAACAAACTGACCGACATCAAAGACGCCTGGACTCCTCAGAATACCAATACGGACATTCCAAGAACGACCACGACCGATGCAGCCCAGAATGGTGCCCCATCTTCTTTTTTCGTTGAAGACGGGTCTTATTTCCGCTTGCGGACCGCAGAAATCGGTTATACCGTTGATGTAGAAAGCGTTTCGTGGATGAGCGGCCTGCGCTTTTTCGTGACTGCGCAAAACCTCTTCACCATCACTGGCTACAGTGGTTACAACCCTGATATATCTTCCGTAAACGGAGGTCGCTCTGCTGGGGAACAAGGCAATTTCTTCGGCCAGCCAGCCACCGTAAACCCTTTGTTGGGAAGGGGCCTGGATGTAAGGGCCTACCCAAATACCCGGAGCATCTTGTTTGGAGTACAAGCCCAGTTTTGATGAAAAATAGCTGTGCATAAAATCATACTTCACAGCTGAATGCTAACAGCTAATTGTTAATTGCGATTAGTCAAATTCTAAAAAATGAAAAAATATTCAAAATACCTTTTTGTAACACTGTTGGCTGCATTGATCTTTCCGATCAGTTGTTCCGACGACCTGTTGGATCAAGTAAACTCCAACACGGTATCTACAGGTACTTTTTGGGCCAACCCAAATGACGTTTCACTGGCCGTGAACGGAATGTACCATCCTATCACAAATACATTTTTCTGGGGCCGGATCATTCACACAGGGGCGATGCTCCGGTCTGACATTTTCAATGTCCGTCCGTTTGGGCCAAACACTGCCATGTCCACCTTTCAGGGCGAGGCAGGAGCTGCCCGATGGTCGACAGAAATTTGGCAAGAACCATTTAAGTGCATCTTCCGTGCAAATGCTATTTTGGAAAATGTTAACAGCGAGAATGTCCCTGATGTCACGGAAAGAAACGGTTTCATTGGTCAGGCACATTTCATGCGGGGCTTTGCTTACTGGTACCTCGTCAACCTATATGGCAATGTACCTCTGGTAACTCGGACTGCACAAGGAGAGGAAGATTTCTTTCCTTCACAGGCCGCTCCAGCCGAAGTGTGGGCGCAGATCGAAGCAGACTTTACAGCTGCCGCAGGAGAGCTGCCTGCTGCCTGGGAGGGAGGCCACCTTGGCCGTCCGACAAGTGGTTCTGCTACTGCTTTTCTGGGCAAAAGCCTGCTTTATCAGGGTAAATGGGCCGAAGCGGAAGCTCAATTTAACAAGGTAGTCTCCAGTGGACAATATGCGCTGTTGCCAGCTGACCGCTACCTGGAAAATTTCACCGAAACCAATGAAAACAATGAAGAGTCGGTATACGAACTGCAGTTCGTAGGTCAGTCTTCCTTTGCCTGGGGTGTTGATATTCCCGGAACGGGCAACATGGGCAACTTCCACATCGACTATGCTCCGCCGGAAAAATCTCCAGACCAGAGTCACTACATAAACAGCTGGGTGAAAGACCTCTTTGAAGCCAATGGAGAAACCATCCGTCGTGATGCTACGATAGCTTACGATTATCCAGGGTCAACCGGTTATGGAGGTGTAGATTTTGTTACAGATTTTGCGGATGAAATAACACTCGCCAACTCGGAAAACATGGAACCGATTTACAGCCGTAAATATGCTGGAATGGACATTGGAGTAAGGGCGGATGTAGATTTTCTTGGTACCAATGTAGGCAACAACTGGCGCATCATTCGCTATGCAGACGTATTGTTGATGTTGGCCGAAGCCCAGAATGAACAAGGTAAATCTTCTGATGCCGGAATGTATGTAAACATGGTCAGAAACAGGGCTCAGGTCGATCCAATCGACACCGGCATGGGCCAGGACCAGATGCGTCAGGCAATAATAGACGAGCGCGTCTTGGAGCTGTCTGGTGAAAGTCATCGTTTCTTCGACCTGGTGCGCTGGGAGTTAGCGGATGATTATTTAGGAGCCACGTCCCTTCATGGTGATCATCCAAAATCATTGAGTGGTGGCGTCTTTCAAAGCAATAAGCACGAATACATCTGGATTCCGGTGAGTGAACTGAGTGCAAATGAGAATCTAAATCAAAACCAAGGGTATTAAAATGAAGAATGAAGAATGAAGAATGAAAAATAGTTCTTCATTCTCCTTTTGATATTCGTTTCATACAAATTAGTGAGAGTAACAATAAAGCCCTTTCTCAGCTACTCTCTGCTGAAAGGGTTTTATTTTTTATAAAGAATCTTCTTATCACAAACATGTATTTTTTTCTAAAAAAAATTCATTGGTCTAAATTCATTGTTCCGTTTGGGACGATGATGTTACTCTTTGCTTGTTCGTCTTCCGAAAAAAAAATGTTCCGACATATACCTGCTGACAAATCTGGAATTTACTTTTCAAACAAAATAACCGAAACGGACTCTATCAACATTTTAAATTTTCACTATATCTACAATGGAGGCGGAATAGGAGTTGGTGACTTTGACAAAAACGGTTTTCCGGACCTGGTATTTTCCGGCAATCAGGTTGCGTCTAAAATATATTTAAACAAAGGAGGCTTAAGGTTTGAGGATATCACTGAAACTGCGGCATTAAAAACAATTGGCTGGACAACGGGTGTTTCCATTGTGGACATCAACGGTGATGGATGGCAAGATATTTATTTTAGTGTAGGAGGATATAATTGCGAAGGCAATTGTCAAAATCAATTATATATAAATTCAGGTATTCCTTCTTCATTTAGACCCGTATTTATATATAATTGATTTTGA
>JBCBRY010000093.1:0-34584 GCA_039819485.1 Bacteroidota bacterium
TTAAATTTACTAAAGAATCGTAAGAAAAACAATCAACTTTAACCGTTCCGCTTAGTTGACCTGATTTAATATACGGATAAAGAATACTACCTTTTCTCGCTCCTGTAAAGATATGTTGCCTCTGAGAGTTTACATTATTAGAACCACAGCATAAGCAATTAAAGCTAATAATCGTTAAAACTATTATCCTAATCATTATTTAGTCAATTTACCAGCACCTGAAATGCCTTTTATGTTAAGGTTCAAAATTTGTAAATCTCCAGCCTTGTAAGCATTCAACCCTTTAATACTATTAACTGTCCTTGGTGGAGAAACATAATAATGAGCACCAGTTCTTGAACTTGGGTCACTCTGAACTTTGTAAGCTGCATTAGCTAATTTACCTCTGACGACCTTATCTCTATATTCAGCACCGAAGCCACCGCCACCATTCAAGTACCCATATGGGTCTGTATATTGCTGCTTGCCTGGACTTTGTGCATAAGCTCCTGGTGCTGTAATAGCTTCGTCCACAGTTGAAACATCTAAGTCAGCCGAATATTTCACATAATCTCCATTGTAATCTATTCTATTTAAGACTGATTCAGCAGCAACCATCATTGCTTTAACTCCTTCGCCTTCAAACTCTGCAAAAGCTATCCGAGTAAGTTTACCTAAATCGCTGTTCATATCTAAAACGCCGCCTGCAACAATTTCATCATACTGGTAAGTTTGCCCGGCATTCCATGTCTCGGCTGTACTCATTTGTTTGATAAATCCCCAATCTTCATTATTTGCAAGCACAATTTGGTCAACACCGTCATTAATGTGAATGTGCTCACCTGTAGCTGTATTTACAAAATCTGTTTCAACACTTCGACCGTCAGGGTCTATGTTTTTAATTGGGTTTCCAAGTACATAATTGTACGGCGACCAAGCGTAATACGAATGTGCTAATGGATCATTGCTCAAAAACCGTCCAATATCCCCATCATAGAACCTTGCCCCCCTATAATCCAAACCACTCTCTAAGTCCCGTTCATGATACGTCGTTTGAAAGCGCTCCCGCACATAAACATATTCCCGCAATTTACGGCCAAATGGATAATAGTCATTCACATGTTCAAGGATATATTTTGTACTGTCCTCGTCACACTCTATCAGGTCATTGGAGTACAACACGCGAGTATTGCCGAGGTGGTCATAGATAAAGAAGGAAAACTCAGGTACGGTGACAAACGGTGTCAAAGGCTCCAGCCCCAGCTGTGGGGCATTGGGATTGCCTTCCTCCACAATCATAGCCATATCCTGGGCACGATATTCCATCACTTCAGCAAGGGTGACATTGCCTGCTTGCACCCATTGGTCACCCAACCGTAGGGTCAAGTGTAATGGCGTGCTGTCACTCTCTACATTGATCACACTTACACCATCGAAACAGTCATCCGGAACCTCGTTCAGTTCTTCGTCCAGCACGTAGAGCTGCCACCCATTTTCCAGTTGCACCCGGTTGAGGTGGTTGGGAAAAGGGGTGTTGGCCGGAGACTTATTCTGCATGGCGTCCGATAGGTCAGGCGCTTCTGGGCCGTTGTTCCCTCCGAAGGGGTTCGGATTTGAAGGGGTGGTCGTCCCTCCTCCCCCATTGGGAAAGGTACCGTCACAGCAGTCCGAGGGTAGCTCTGGCAATACCACATCAAACCCTCCACATGTATAGTATTGACAATCATCAAAAATGGCAATTGGAGGACCACAGTAAATCTCTGGCGTCGTTATTTCAGTACAGGTGATTGAATTATTACCGTACGTGAAATTTGGTGGAGGCGAGGTTAAGTTCAACATATACCAATCCTGAATTGAATACTGGACCAGGTCCCACTCATAAAAAGTGGCATAGATGAAACCGCAAGGATCATGAGAAATTGTCCATTCAAACTTTCCTTGCCCCATATAACCTAATTTGGAATTGCAATTCTCTGTCCCAGTACCATCTTTGCTACACGAGATATAAAATACGGAATGGTCACAGTTTGCATAATACCCCGAAGGATTGTGAATAACCTGAAACTTAAACAATATATCTGCGACCGGTGTATTTGCCTCCACAGCAATCAGGTTTTGTGATGGCCCGGGACCGTTCAACTCAACGGCATAGTTGACAACGTCTTGCAATGCGCTGGCATACTTATCATTCGCTTGGGCAGTTGCCCCAAATGATTGTAAACTTGTTAGTATCCCTGGGTTACTTGCCACTAACCCAGGATAATGTTGCTGGACGTCTGTAGGCCTGAAATAAACCGGGAATGAGGATGTGGGGTTCAAGGTGCTTACAAAGATTTCGGAAATATAACCTGCGGGATCCAAAGTATAAGCTCTGGGAGCTAAGTTGTACCCCGCAACTGTAGTCACTGTTTGGGGTTCTCGTAAAATCTCGTTTCCATCCAATTTGACAACTTTATCAAATGTGATGGTCACGATATCAGAATTATTACCAACTTGGTATTGGAAGTTCTCTCCAGTAACCTCGTATAAACCATTGGCATTTTCATTAGGAAAATCCAACACAGAACATCCATAACCCAGGATCAATATGTCGTGATTTATTCTTTGGGTAAATATTCCATATAAAGATGTGCTCACCGGTGGAGTAACACCGTCAACGATCACCTCAAAAGTCTCGTTTAAATCACTGATAGGAATGGCATGGATAATCGCATGTGGCCCCAAATTCACTGCCGCTATCTCCTCAGGTAGCAGGTACAAAGATGACCCATTACAGAATTCCACCCTATACAAAGTATTTGGCAAATTAATGTTCGAAGGTTGGGTATTTTGCATTACAATGTTGAGCTGGGCCAAAGCTGTTTCTTGGAGCGCCCGTTCTTCAGGGGTACAGTTCAGCTCTCCCCTTGGGTGGCATGGGCTCAGTTCTCCACATGGTACATAACCGTTGACCGCAAAAAGCGGTGTCCCGCTATTGCCGCTACGATGGTCAAGAAAGTCCTGCATATTGCCCATTACCGTAACGGTACCGGCACCACTCTCCACTTCCATTGGAAAAGGTTCCGTTGCAGAGAGTACCGTGAATTCCTGGAGGAAAAGGTAATTGCCAGGAATGGCCGAAAGCTCTTCACGGACAACGTGGTACTCATCGCCACTGCACATACGGATGCGGTAAATCTTTGTTGGACAGTGGCATTGACCATTCCCTGGCCACGATCTCGAACGTATTCCGGTTTGCCCGCCTGGCCAGTTTTTCATTTGCGATCCTGTCACGGGAAGGGTCAATGCCACTGTCCAACAACCTCTTGGCCTCTATCCTTTTTTCCCGGGCCTTGACCAGGGTGATGACGGGATATCTTCCCAGGGAAAACCGTTTCTCTTTTCCCTGAAAATAATATTTTAACCTCCAAAACTTATTGCCGTTTGGCATGACTTCCAGATATAGACCCCCGCCGTCAAACTTTTTATATGGCTTATCTTTTGGCCTTAATTTATTGCATAAAGATTTGGTCAGTTTCATCTTGCCCCCATCGTTGATTCGTTTAATGCCCCTGCTTTTGCCCCTGTATTTTCTGAAAACCAGTGAACAGGAAAATCTTACCATGAAATCGCATGGACTGCAAACCGTTGTTGAGAGCGGGGTACATGTGAAAAAGTGAAAATCAATTATGCCGGATTAACATGTAAATGGCGGTGTCGGAGGGATTCGAACAGAGCCCTTAGAGTATTGAAAAATAAAAATTCTATTAATTAACTTGACTGGCCTTGCCCCTAATCTTGCCCCTAAATTTTCATGAACAGGGTTTTATTCAATGAGGTTTTGTGTGCGTTTCTCTTGGCTGATCAATGTCGTTTATTTCATGAAAAATAATGGACCTGGAAGTTGATGCTCATAGAACAAGATGAAAAAGAGAAAAAATATCTTGTGGCCAGATGGCCTGAAAGCCAATTGTTCATGGAGGATTATCAAGGGGGAATCCATCTGGTCAACGATGAAAGCGGGATCAGGAAATATGGGTTTGCAGCATATTTAGTTGAGGAAAGTATTTACAAGAAAGTAGTAAAGGAATTTGAAAAGGATGTCGTATCACTTCCGAATAAAGATCGGCTTGATTTAATCTGTTCATAAGAAGGCTAAACCATAAATTTAAAAGGGATGCTAATGGGTTTCAAAGTTCCGCTCAAAGTAACTGAAATACAGCTTGTGTACAAAAATGAAGTTAGAGCGAAAGACCGGCCAATAGTCATGAGTTCCCAGGATGCCTATTGGGTGTTTGAATCCAACTGGAGCGAACAGATGGGGCTGGTCGAGGAATTCAATATAATGCTTCTTGACAGGTCCAGCAGGGTGATGTCCCTTTGCAACGTTTCAAAAGGCGGCATTACAAGTACGATAGTGGACCTGAAGATTGTCTTTGCCGCTGCATTGAAAGGAAGGGCCAATTCGATCATTCTAGCGCACAATCATCCGTCCTGCAACCTACGCCCCAGCCAGGCCGATATTGAACTGACACGTAAATTTGATCAGGCTGGCAAACTGTTGGGCATTCAGGTACTGGACCATTTGATTCTTTCCCCAGAAGGCGGTTATTATTCTTTTGGTGACAATTTACAGATGGGGCGTTGATCGATTATCCTGTTTGGTCTGCTAATAGGTCAAATACCTTGGTTGAGTATCCATTGATATGCTCAAAAATATATAACAGCCGTTGGAAAAGAGAAGAGGTGGCTGGCAGCGATGTACTGGCAGTAAGAAATGTGTATCAAAAAAATGGCATAAAGTCGGATCAAGAAAAATCAGGTGTTCCAAAGCCTTATAACATCATAATTACTGCATGGATAAACCCTTGTTTTTTTTGATACATTCTTTCTGGTAGATCGATACATAATAGCAGTGCACGAAGCCTAAAGCCCATTAGTGCTTCAAGCTTATTTAAAGTATATGGTGTTTTTGTCTATGTATAATTGGCCAGGGATGGCCGGTTCACTTTATAACTACAAAGCGCAAGGTGCCGATGGGGCCTCTTTCGGATACATATTGCACAAAATAAAGTCCTGCCTCCCAATCCCAAACAGGAACCTCCAAGACCTGTCGGTTGGTGTCTACCTTGTTTGCATATCTTTCTCTTCCCGAAATATCTATAATCCTAATTAGGCAGTCCCTGCACCCTTTCAGTAGGGCTTCCAGCTTTATGTTCAAGTAATCATTCACAGGGTTTGGGAAAACGCTGCCAGAAAAACTCATTGGAGTGACTTCTTTATTGGAAACCAAAAAGTCGGCACAAAATAGATCATTTCCCGAATCCCTATCTATTTTCTGGTTGGGAAGGGAAGACCAAATACATATCTCAAAATCTTCTTCTGGAATTTCCCTAAAAGCTATCTCAAAACTCTCCCAGTATAAATCTTGGGACTCCCCCGGCAGTAGTGAAAGATTGTCGAATTTTTTGTGTGGAAACTGGTAAAAAAAACAAAGCCCAAGATTAAGGGATATGCTTTGAAAAAAAGAGTTAAGTTTCAGGCTATCTATGGTGTTATTTCCAAAATTTTGGACTGTTATCTTTAGAGAATCGTAGGTAAGCTGGTATTCTCCGTAAGCAGGTACGGATACTGTTGGCGTACCGATCATCTCAATATCTGTAACACCAATGTCCTCTGAATTATCTGGAATACCCCCGCTATAAGGGATTTCTTTCAGAAAGGGGTTTCTGCTAAACCTCCAAGAGTCTTCTCCATAAAGTGTTGTGCCTGCTGCTATGATGCTCAGTGGAAGGGATTCTATATAAGCTAAAGGGTAATGGCCATCAACTTGAACCGAACTCAGGGAGTTAAAACTGTGATCGAAAACATAAATGCTGTTGGTGGAAGTCAGAACGACCAAGGTGCTATCGGAAGAGGCAAAGTCCCTGATAACCTCCGAAAAACCCAATCTATCCAACACTTCAAATGTAGGTGTAAGCAAAAACAGAGAATCATCCTCTGTTCCATAAAAATTACCATCAGGTGTGGGTTTGATCCTATCGAATATATATGGGTATGACCTAATTATTGCACCTTGTCCATCCAACATAAATGTACTATCGTATGTTATAATAGCCGTTGTATCGCCTGACACTATTGAAAAATCTTTTATGGCTTCAAAATAATAAGGAAGGTCTTCAGACCATATCAATTCCCCTAGGGCATCCCGCTTTTGCAGCTCTCCCTGAAAGTCAGACAATAGAAGAAAAGTCCCGTCTGGGAGGGGGGCTAAAAACAGTTCAAAAGAAGCGTTAAGGAACGAAACGGTGGATACATTAAGGTTTATCTCGTCCCAATTTTTATCAAACCTGAGCAACTTAAAAAACGCATCGGAATAACCCGTAACCTGGCAGTCATATTCGGCTTCGAGAAGTATGAACAGATAGGAGGAATCCGCCAGTTCGACAAAATCATATATTTCATTTAACCTTCCCTCCCCACCAGACTGGCCAGGGTTAAAGAGGTAAGGGTCGGAATAATTGAAGACCAGGTTTCCGGAACTGTCCACCACGGAAAACCCGGCATCATCCTCTGTATCCCTGGTTATGACGAACTGGTTATTGCTTGTTTTGTAAAAACCACTTGTGCGGCTCGACTGTCCAAAATCCCCCACCCATTCGATTTGGGCAGCCATTTGAACTGCAATAAAAACCGTAATAACGAAAACAAATATTTTTTTCATTTTAGTCAGCGTTTTAATTTTTAATAAATCTTTCAGAAGTGATTATTTGTCCGTCAAGAATATATTGAAGAAAATAAGTGCCTGAAGGCCATTCCGATATGGACAGGATATGGGTATCGCCTGGATAGGCGTCCTCCACTTCCCTCAAGGCCCTGCCAGAAGCGTCGATGATGCGAAACCGACCACCTTTTAGCTGAGGAACCTCCCCCCTTAACTGGAAGTTCAGGAATCTGGAAACAGGGTTCGGGTAGATGGCCAGTTTTACGGGTTGACCGGGGAGGTCATCGGTAGATACCAATTGACAGCCGGGGATCAGGCAGCCGTGCTCGTCCACCTTCATCAGCCAAGATCCGTCCTTGATATCCCCGATGTTTGAGGGGTCGGTCTCCCCACATATGACGTAGCCCCCGTCAGGGGTGTTTTTCAGGTCATAGGGGTTTGGCCTTGCGTTGATGCCATCAAAAAATGAATAGTACCGGGCCCATAAACTGTCGCCTTCAGGGGAAACCTTCATCAACCAACTGCCCAGTACTTCCTCACCGATGGAGACATCTTCGCCAATGCGGCTCACCCCAACATACCCGCTCCCGTCCGCCGCCGACACTACCCTGTCCATCGTGAAAAGGTCAGGTCTTGTGCCACGGAACTCCCTGCCCCATTCAAACTTGTGGTCGGCATCCAGTTTGAGGAAATAGGGAAACCACTTCAGGATAGCCGTTTCTGCATTGACCATTACCTCTATGCCCTTGCCGGTCGCGGCCACCAGCCCACCGTCCGGGGCCAGGGTCAGGTCGGATGCAAAGTTGAACAACTGCCCCTGGGGGGTCAGGTACTCCCATTCCTTTTTCCCGAGGGTGTCCACTTTGAAGACATGGGCACGGCTGACATAGTTCATGTTGACCAGGTTCGAGTTGGTCCTGATGGACGGTACGAGGACGCCCCCGTCTCCGGCCATCACCAGCCTCTTTGGGTTCTCCTTGATGTTGTCCCCATAGATATTGGAATCAAGGATGTTCCCGAGCGGATCCAGCGTCAGGAGGTAACTGTCCATGTTCGATATGCCGGAGGAGGTATCCGTGTCCACACCAAAAAGTGCCATGATCCGGTCCGTTCGGGCCACTTTCAGTCCTGCTGCATAGAGGAAGCTTTCCGTTGGGTAAAAAGGGTGGAGGTACTCCCGTGTGAACAGGGTATCCCCCTGTGGGGAATATTTTATCAGTATGCCACGGGTAATGGAATCGACCGTGATACCGATGTCCACCAGGTTGCCGTCAGGGGTAGCGACCAGGTCGCCCCGCCACAGGAAATAGTCCCGGTCGGGACTGGTGAGCTTTTTGAAAAAGAGCATTTCGCCCTGGAGGTCAAACTTTACGAAGATACCCCCGTAGGCGAAAAACCCGTCTGTCGTATCGGAGATGATCCCGGTGGCGTAGTAGCAGCTGTCCGTGGGCAGCACGCTTGTCAGGACATGGAAAGGGAAACCAAACTCACCGAAGTCGACCTGTTGGTTAAATGTTACCTGCGCCTGGGCACCGTAGGCCAGCACCATCAGCAATGTTCCCGTTATAAAACCCTTCATAACCATGATTTATGGACACCGGGAAACCAGATGGAGGTTTCCCAGTGCACAGTGCAAACCGGAAGGCGTTACCAAGTGCCTTCCGTTGTATGTTTATTGATTGAGCAGTACAAGTTTCAATGGAACTGAACTCCCGGACAGGGTATTTGTCCTGCAATAGTAAATGCCCCTTGCAAAAGGAGCAGTGTCCCATTCGAATCTTCCCTTTTGCCCATTGATATCAAACGTCCTTACCATTTTCCCGTTCACATCGAACACCTCGATCCTGCCGTTGCCGTTGCCCTCTCCAAGGTCGTACTGAAAGACCACTTTGTCCGTGGCCGGGTTCGGGAGTGCCTTCAATGGCCGGTAAAGCCCGGACACCGTACCCGTATGGTCTTGCAAAGGGTACACCGCCCGTTCAGAAGGTGCATGTTGCAATGGTGCTGGGTCGGACAGGTAGCTATACCCGTAAAACACGTTGAGCAGTCCCTGGGCCATTGTCCCTGCCACTCCATTGCTGCTGTCCGCTATGGCCTGCACCTGTGAGACCCTTGACGGGGTATAATCGGCATAATATATATCTGCCTGCATGGCATTCATAACGAGTTCGGTCAGGTTCACAAAATGGCCGTGCTCGGCAAGGCCAGCACTGTCCAGGCTGTACAGGTCGGGGATGGAATCCCTAAACAGCTTGGCCGTGCTGAAATCCCTGGCCATTATATATGTCCCTGCTTTTTGGTAGGCCGATTCCACACTCCCCTTGTTGGAGAGCCAAAGGCGGTACCCGGCCGTATCCAACCCGGTGGAATCGGCCAGGATACTCACAATGATGCGTTTGGCAGCCCTGTATGCATCCATGTTGTACCCGGTCAGGCTGGCTTCCATCGTGGTCCGTGCAGTCGATTGTCCCTGGTGCAAAAGGATACTGTCCACCAAGGCCGTATCGAGTTCATCGTAAAGGTATGCCTGTAAACCGGCTCCTCCAAGCTCATCGGGATTTCCCGAAAGAATGTTTTCGATGCTTGCATCCGTGAGGATATCCCCCCTCGTGGCCACTGCTTCCAGCACGGGGCGGCTCAGGTAGGGGGAATATCCGGCAAGTTCCAGTTCCAGGGCAACTGCATCCGATGATTTAGCATCCAGTACTTTCATCACAAGGGAATCTTCCATTTTTCCACCGTTCAACAGGGAAGAATAGACGAGATAAAGGGAATCCAGCGATTTTTTTGCGCTGTCGTACAGTCCCGCCATTTGAGTCTTGTCCTGAGGTGGGAGGACCAGGGAATCCTGTGGCGGGCTGTCATGCCTTATTGTGTCGGGAATAGGGATGTCCGTGACGGCAGAACAATTGTCTGAAATATCGCTGACCTCTATCGGACCGATGCCTTCATAGTACAACGGCCTGTGGCCGTCAACGGGAAGGTGGTAGTATTTGATCTCGTCCGGTGACAGGTTGTAAAAATCCCCCACGGTCGTATTGAAATGGGAAAAAATGTTGCCCGCCGCATCAAGGTCCCCACCCTGGTGGACGGAGATGCCGCCGTCCCTGACCAAAAAGTCGTGGGTATTCTCTATGAGGTTCTCGTTGCACAGGTAGTGCAGCCCACCTTGGATCAATGCCCCGCTATTGTTTTCCTCGGCAAGGTTCGCCATGAACAGGTCGTCGAACTTGTTCTCCTTGATCTCGTTGTATTCCGAACCGGTGTTCCTTGACCATATCCCGACATGGTTGGACACACCACTGCCGATCCCTTCAAAAGTGTTGTCGGTGACCGTGTAACCGGTACAGTTCCAAAGGGTCAGCCCCCTGTGGGTTCCCTGTTCCGGGTGGTTGCCTATACCCGAAATTTTGTTGTCCTGAACGATCACATTATCGCTCCCCCAACTGGCAATGGCAATCCGGTTGTCCTTGAACGTACACTTTCTGACATAGAAAGAACCCGTCAGGTTATCCCACCATGAAAATCCCCAGACGCCGATCCGAAAGCCTTCGAATGTACAGTCGCCAACATTAAAGGAGGAGCCCCACCCAAGAATGGCCGCTCCGTTTGGTTGCCCCGAACCGTATACCGTGTTGAAATTGCAACCGGCAAAGACCACCCGGTTCACCTCTTCCAGTTGGACCTGGTCCGGCCATTCCCCAAGGTCAAAACCGCTGTCCCTCGTAAAGTTACAGTTACTGAAGATGCTAAAATTATTGGGTTTGTATGGACTGAAATACAGTTCCCCGCAATTGAAGAAGTCCGATGAGAATGCCCTCGCCAATCCCCCTCCTTTTACACTGATAGGGAGCTCGGCCCTTTGCAGGGTCGATCCCTCCAACATGTTCAGGAAGCCCTGTCCATTGGAAGTATAGGGCAACTGATTGTTGCCGGGGGTTCCCTGTACCTCGATCCCTTGCCAGAAATCGCCATCACAGTTGTTGTAGATTTTTGCGCCGTCAATGGTAAGCTTTGCACCTGGCTCCACAGTAAAGTGGCCACCTTGCGGCATACCAATATCGCAGGTGATGGTAAGCTTTGCACCGGATTTCACCACCACGTTGGAGCGTAAACTTCTTGGCCCTGTCCAGATGACATCAGTCCCGGCCGGGATAACGATGTCCGCATCCGTCAAGTTACAGTTCCGTTCGGTACGGGAATATATCGGTCTGCCAAGTGAGTCCAATTCCCCAGTTGGAAACCGCTCGAAGCCCGGACTGTTCTTTTCCATGAAACGGTGCATCCGTCCGATTTGGCATTGAGAGAGTGCACACCTTGTACTGATCTGGCAGCCTGTCAAAGTCTGGCCATCGATGCCCAATGGGGTATCATAACAGCCATCACCGGAGTTGATGTGGTCAGAATGTAGAAAATGGGCCTGTAGAGGAGAGGTATGATCAACACCAAGTAAGTGGTATATTTCACCCAATACTTGTTGCCCCAATGCAGCCGTATCATTTTGTGTAGGATCATCTTCTAGTTCTAAGAAGTTAACATAGCTGCCATATATTAAAGAAGTAGGAGAATTGTCTATACTGCTACCGTTACAACTTTCAGATCCTATAAATGTATAGCCCCCAGCTCTTTGGCCACCCCAATTATGGGCTATAAAAACATGATGAGCATGTAAAATGTTGGTATCTTTTAGAGCCCAATAATATTCGCTCCCAACTACATTGGAATCTGGATTTGTTACATACGTTGTTTTATTGAAGCCCCCTACCGGCCAGCCCATCCAGCCATCATTATCTTTGTGAAAAAATACATCATACCCTTCAGTTCCTGTGTTCACGACTCTTAGCCGGGCATCTGTCATAACAGGAGTTATCCCGGGGTCCGGGCATAGCCCAGTAGTCCATTGTTTATTGGTGCCATCTGGGTGGGTAAACCATGACCGGATAATATCCATATGGGAGGTATCATAATTTTCTGGTGGGCCATTTTCTTTTTGAAATATGTGCAATACCACCTTTATGTACTTGATCGGAGTGTGCTCTGGGAAATCAGGGTCTGGGCCATAATTAGCGGAATCTTCACATGGGCTTGTATTCGGGGACTCTTCTGGCCAACAATTAGGGACCTGAGCAGTGGGAGGATCAAAACCATCAGGAGGAGTACAGACGGAACATTGTTTAGATATAAACAATTGATAGCTATCAGAGGTTATCGGTCCAGGGGGCCACCATAATCCTGCCGAATCATTGGTCACAGAACAGGAAGGGGCGTCCGTAAAGGCAGCCGTTATAGCATAGGGATGTGCTACCACGGAATCGCAACGGAACGTCACACTGTCAAAAATGAAGGAATCCAACCCAACAAGTGTCCCGACATCAACTGAATGGGGCCCGATCATCCTTGGCCCCGTTATCTCTAAGTCACCTGTTGTAGGTAGAGGCTCGCCTGTGAAATACACGACGACATTAATTGTGTTATAGTCATCCAAGTAGTTGTCTGTACCGTTGTCATTGCAAGGTATCCATGGCAACTTTGTCCCAACACTATCTATGGCGCACATCAAAAAATCTGATATTGAGGTCGTTGGAGACATATTTTTTTCATCAAAGGCCCCCTCGTCCCAATCTGAAAATGAGGCCAGTAAGGGTAACAAAATTGCAAGTAAGAAAATTTTTGCCAAGACAGTTCGCTTATGAAAGACAAATGCCCTGAAAAGGGAACTTAAATTTTTCATAGTTTTGAGTGTTAACGGTTAGGTCACAGACCTGGCTCTGGGCGGGTATTGGGCCAACAATGACCCGTCCTTTTTTTGCCATCCCTGTAACACATGTTAGAAAAAAGTTTCAAGAAAAAGCGGTGAATACAGGAACCGTGTTCGTGCATTGTCAACTCTTTGTTTTTATTGAATTTTCAGTGCGAAATGGGTGTTAAAAAGTAGTATTCTGTACGAAGGGAATTGGTGAGATAATTAATGTGTTTTGTTCTGAAAATCTATACTTTGGGCTTTCTTATACTTGAAATAGTATAATTTATAATACTGTATTTATCAAAATATGTAAAATAAAATTAAGAGGCTTGGCTATGGAATCAAAATAATTTTTGGAATTTAACATTATGTGCATAACTGTATTCTGATGTATTGATGTAGGGGCCTTGAATCTTAATTCTTGGTTTCATTGCCTTTTTCTCGGAATGTTCAAAAGGTCTTACAATCCGATTAGGTATCTCATTTAATTTACCTGGCTATTATAGGAGAATAGTTTTGTATGATTGGGAATCTGCCGCTGCACCAAACTTTGAAAAAGCATTTATCTTAGATAAAATAATGTTATTTAGTTTTTCCATGTATTCAATCGAACATGTTATTTTTTGGTTTACACACCCAACAACTATTAGCAACAAAGTCTTTTCTTAGCTTGGACAAGCGTATCAAAAAAGACATGAGTTTACGTAATACACTTTCATGTACTCAGCCTATAAGATAAAGGCTTGTTATTTTTGGTTTAATGCCTTAAAATGCCTCCATTTACCATATCAAAATAAGGGTGGATTAATTTGATTCACATTAATAGCTACTTTATATCCCGAAAATCCCTGTCTCTGTCCTTCTCTTTTTTAGGATCATTTGATGACTTAGGTAAATGATTGGGGGTATAGTTGCGGGTGTGGATTTTTGACACTTCCTTCTTATGTTCCTTTGTACCAGCAATAAACCCTAAAGCATAAGGAATTCCTTTGTCGACAAACCCATTCTGCATTTTTTCTGCTAGGTCAGGTCTGTGCTTGGCAATCAGATACCCGGCATTAAAGCCCTTTTGTATTTGTTGTTCTTCGGTCATCAGAATGTGTCTTTTGCATGTTGTTCAATAAAATCAAGGATGGATTGACGGTCGTACAATATGACTTTACGACTTGGCTGTGAATAGCGGATTTTTCCCTCGTCCCGGTATTTCTGAAGCGTTGTCTTGGAATTGATGCGGAGCAGTTTCATGGCTTCCTCGTCACCGATCCATTTTTCATGCTGGCTTGGTATCTTGTCCTTGATGCGCTCAACAACTTCCTCGATCAAGGCATAAAAGGCCTGTGATTCGAAGCAGACGATATTTGGACTTTGAACATTCGTGTTTGCCATGTATCAAAAATATGAAATTTGACCAAAGTATCTCCTAACTTAAGACCAAACTCAATAATGTTACTGCAAGTTGCCAAACATCATGGATCAATCTTCTCCAATAATTTCGGCATTATATCTATCCATCGTTTCATTATCAAATTCTGCCAAATAGACTTCTGTAGTTTCCAGATTGGAATGTCCAAGTGCCTGTGAAATTACAGGGATCGGCACATCCTTGTATTTGGCAATAGTGGCAAAGGAATGCCGGGCTACATAACTGGTAAGGTTGCTCTCAATCCCACAGAGTTTAGCAATTTCTTTCAGCCGGCGGTTATAGCGCCTTATTTCATCACGAACATTGACATATTGCTGTTTTGTATCGGTGCTATTGATGATATCCAGAATGTAATCTTCTCTCCCTTTCCCTGACAGATATTTGTCCAAAATGGACTGGAGTGGGGGAGTGATCTTAATACTGTGCAGCTTACCTGTTTTCTTACGCTTGTATTCAATTCGGCCTTTACGAATAGCTTTCACTTTCAGAAAAGCCAAATCAACGAATGACGTTCCCATTAGATAGAAGCTCATCAGGAAATAATCCTTGAAACGTCCCTGTTGAACCGTTTGCGGCTCAAAAGCTTTAATTTTATCGATATCTGCTTTCGAGATCGCCCTTTTGCGTGTGACTTCCTTCTTGATGCTGTAATGCTCAAAAGGGTAGTCCTCTTTAGGTAGCAGTTTTCTTTTGATCGCCCGATTGAGCAACGCCCGAAGGGTACGCATATTAATTGCCAGACCATTAACACTGTTGCCCCGTCCTAAGTACCAGGCTTCGTATTTCTTCAGCCATTTATATGTGATTTGTTTAAGGGGAATATCTTTCTCCTTCCGGAAAGTCCTTACACTGTTGCGCATAGTGAAATACACTCTGGCATTACCCACCTTTCCCGTTTGTTCCAGTTCGTTGATGATCGTCTGACAAAACATCAGGAAATAGGTATCATTCTGTTCGCCTTTGATGAGTTTTTTGATCTCCTGTTTGGTCAACCTTTCCAAAGCACCTTCTTCCTGCAATTGAATGAGCTTGTCGATGGCTTCGGATTCTTGTTTTCTAAGAAGGTTGTTCAAGCGTGTAACATTTTGGACAGTCGGACATTTGGGCTTTACTTTCTGGTTCTTGTCGTCCCAGTATCTGGGATCAATGGTGTATCCCGAAGTTAGTTCTATTGATTTACGGTTTATAGTCAGCCGAAGTTTAATGGCCTGTGTGCCATCTTTTTTGGTGAAACGTTTATCCAGAAAGATCTTTGAAGTGATACTCATCTAAAAAAAGGGTTTGGAAAAATTTTCAAACAATTTTCAAACAAAAGTACAATTTTTCTGGTCTTATATGGTTTTATTTGAACTAAAAAACTATTGATAATCAGTCTATTATGAAAATAGTGGTGTAGGTGCTATTTGATTAGTGAAGCTTTGGGAGCAGGGGGCCGCAGGTTCGAATCCTGCCACCCCGACCTAATTATCAAGGAGTTACGAATTAATTTTCGTAGCTCCTTTTTATTTGCAGGCAGATTCTGGCTCTATTTGGTGTTATTTGGATTATTTTGGACAGAATAAATAGTGGGACAATTAAATGTTTGATAGCATATGTTCTCCCGTTGGTGGCTCAACCGGACTGCTTCTGCTTTAAACTCCTTGCTGTAAAATCGTTTCTTCATATTTCAAAGTTATTTGCTAATCAGCAAGCAGCCTTAAAAAACTGTCCGAATAAAGGTGGCTAGTTCAAAACTGTTGGGCATCCAGGTATTGGATCATTTGATCCTGTCCACGGAGGGTGGTTACTATTATTTTGGGGACAACTTGCAGATGGGTAGATGACAGATAGTTAAGTTCAGACTGATGATAGGTCTTACCTCATGGAAGCAACAAGATGGCCAATCCACTTTAATGCGGATTGGCCGTTTCTTATATCTTTGTAAAATTCAACATCCTCACTTCCCAAAATAAAACCCTGTCTTCACAAAAAAGCCGTTGTTTAAATCGTAGTCCAGTTCGTCACCTTGCACATTCATAACTTTGAAAATTCGGTTAAGTGACACACCTGCGGACAATTCGATCCTTCCTTGCCCTTCAATGGTGCAACCGAATACTGGTCCAACGTTGTAACGTGAAAAATTAATCGCATCAATTTTATCGACCTTTGGCTGTTCATTATCACCCAGGCGAAGGTTGTACTGATTTCCGTCCACTCCTGCTTGAAGACCCGCCATGAAATTTCCTGTCTTGTATTTAGCACTGATATTAACAGGAGCCTGGATATCAACATCGAATTTTTCTGTTCTGTACCCGAGGCTTAAAATCGGCACTGCTAAAGGCTCGCCAAAACCATTGATATAGGCTGCTCCGGCACCAATGGTCAAACCTTCCCGAATATTCCGGTGGATAACAGCAGATCCCTGCATGAAAAAATCATCACTGGAAAGACCGCCTTTTAAATTGGATGCCAAGGTCGGTTTGGCCATGACTCGGAAGCCCCATTTTTCATTTAACTGCTGATTGATACCAAGTGTGTATTGTAGCGAATGCAGGTTGGCATCAAAAAAATAAGCTTCGGGTAATTGGTTAAAAAAAGCGTTGACGTAATGCCACTCCAAACTGTTAATAATGGTCGTGTTTCCATTTCTCAATTGGGTAGGCAATAACAGTTTTATTTTTAATTCTGATACGTCCAGGTCGGCATTTTCCAATACGGGGCCGGATGGGTTCATCAATCCTACTTTTGGATTATAAGAGTAGGAGATGCCAATGAGGTCAACATCTTGTGCAGACAATATTTGGCAAAAAAAGAAAGCTGTAATTAAGGTGGATAAAATTGTTTTCATGACGGTATTTTTTAATGATTAAATTTTTTTAATGATTTGATAGGACAAAATTATAGCGGTAAAAAAGATAAGTCATGTCAAAATCACCCAACGTAAGCGTTGGCTTTCCGAACGTGCAATTGTTATTTTTTGCAATAAAAAATGCCGCTGAAAAAATTAATTTCCAACGGCATAGCGTTTATTTATTTGGATTTAAAATAGATGGTTTTTTATCTTATAAAACATCAATTGCTTTTCAATTAATTTAGACTTAATTATTGGCTAAAAAACGTTTCTCGTATTTTATAATAATATGTATCCATATTGATCTGGACACCCGCATGATTTTAAAAAAGAATAATGCAGCCACAATAAGTACCACGGCCATTGACCTGCCGACACTCCAATCAAAACCAAAAACAAGGCTTAAAGCAATACTTAAAAATAAAACAATAGATACTCCGTAAGAAATAAACAATGCGCCAAAATAGAAGCCTGGTTCCTGTTCAAAATTTAATTCACAATTTGGACATTTTTCAGGCATGGCCAACGGGTTTGTGAACTGAAATGGGGTTTTAAATATTTTTGAGGAACGGCAACGTGGACACTGATAGGTGAAAATACTTTTAATAAGAGTCATGGTTTTATTTTTTTATTTTTAAATAACAACATATACAGTCATCCCATTTCTGACTACTGGACGATAGCGGACACTGCCCACGACAAAGACTGTTTCTCCATTGTAAATAGTGGTGGTATATCCATTTGGCAAAGCAGGAACGCTAACACCAACAGGTGCTTCAATTGTGACATATACTTTTGTGACTGGGTCAAAACGATAATAAGTACCATAGTAATAATAGTAATTTGCCCCACCCAGAGAGACGGTTACATATCCGGTTGGCAAGATGGTAAAAGTCGCTCCCAAAGGCCCGGAAACAACTACATATCCGCCCAGCCCGGAAACATAATATACCCCTCCAAAATAGAAATAAACGCTACCTCCTACGACTACCCGGTTATATCCCACAGGTAGAGTTACTATCACTGCCCCATGATGATGATGGTTGCGATAATAGCGGCGGTGGTCACGCCAACGGTCTTCTCTCGCATCCTGACGATCTTCCACCCTGTCCTCACGAGCATCCTGCCTATCCTCCATTCTGTCTTCCCTTGCGTCCTGACGATCTTCCATTCTGTCTTCTCTGTCTTCCTGTTTGTCATCCAAACGGTCTTGACGATTGTCGCCCATGTTAATATTCTTTTTATCTTTTTGTCCTTTTTTGGCGACACTATTTTTTTGGGTTGGCTTAGCCCTGTTTTGCCCATTGCGTTGTGCATATGTTTTAGTAGAAATAAATACGAATGCAAACACGAAAAAAAGGCAGATTAATTTTGAGAAATTTATTTTATTAAACATGATTTTTGAATTTAAGAATGAGAAAAGAATAAGGTTTGCAATTTATTTTTTTCTCATTCTTTGATGGTGATTGTTTTCAAACGGTTTTTTAGAAAAAATGGAAGGCTTTTTTTATGCCTCCCATTTTGGTAAATTGTTTTCAAATGGTTGGGTTAAATTGTTTTCAAATGGTTGGCAATGTAGGCTGATCACTTACTGGCCAATGCCGCTTCTTTTGAATATTTATCAAAAATGGCCTGTACTGCTTCATTGATTTTTCCATCAACGTTTTTAATCCCTTTCTTTACAATGTCGGTGGCAGCTCCGTGCCAGATTACTTCCTGCTTTTTATTATCAATGATGTCAACAATCAGCGTTCCTTCTTTGTATTCATAAACCCTTGTTTGAACCATTGCATATCCCCAACGTCTGTTGCCATATAATGAGACATAATTATCATAATCGCGAACGGTATTGATGAGTATAAAATAGCTAACAGAGAGGTCGGTTTCAGCGGGAGCTTCCTGGAATTGGCGGTTGTTCATTTCCAATCGGATGGCTTTTTCGATCTGCATTTTATGAGTAGGTGTGACCTGGTCTGAAAGATTATCAGGTGAAACAATTTCGTAAGAAGTAAATCCATTGAATTCTGTTCCGTCTTTGAAATCACTGGTGACCCGAACGGAGGAGCAAGAGACGAAAAACAGTGTTGCCAAACAGATGGTGATAATGTGAATTGTTTTCATTTTAGATTATTTTTTAGTTTGTAAAAAATGATTTTGAATTAATTGATGACACAAAGTTATCCTGTAAAAACACCGCAGTCACCCCAGAATCACCGAACGTAAGGGTTGGCCTTCCGAACGTTTTTGAGAGAAAAAATCATGGTGGTTTAATAGGGTGGGTTCTGAAAATTCGGCAATCAAAAAACCGCTCTGAAAAAGGATTCAGAGCGGCTTTATTATTTTTAATGATGGTATTTAACCCACTATTAATTCCCCAAAAAATTATTGAATTGCTCCTGAAAATCGTGGAAAACCCAACTGAGCGTCAATTTGGTAACAGCACCGTCGAGGGAGGTAATATCATTCCCCGATGAAAAAGACTGGTTATGCGTAAGGGATAAATTGAGGTGATCACTGACACTAAATCCCACGGTGGCACCAATCAAATGAACATCCTGACCCGCCTGAGTTTTGACGACCGACCCCGTCTCCTTGCTGATGAAATCCGCATCCCCGCCGTTCATGTAGGAATAATCGAGTGAAAGAAATCCTTTTCGGGTAATGTCACGTGTCAGGTGTGATTCCAGAATAAACATGCCTTCCTGTTCCACTTCCTGCCCTTGCAGGCCATCATTGTCCGAAATAAAGGTATAGGATGGAAATACTTCCAACGTCGTGCGCTTACCGTTGATGACCGGACTGAGTCGCTGCACAATGGGCATTCCCACCTTGAGCTTGTATTGGTTACTCCCGATATTGATGGGGTCATTCGCATCGTACTGGCCTGTAGGGAAAGTGGCCATGGCCTGCAAATAAACTTTTGTAGGCGATTCGTTGCGCATATAGTCATAAATCCCCATGCCCGGTGCGCCGATTAAATTGATGGTGTTTGCCCACATTATATCGCCCAAGCCGTGCTGGTATAAAGTGGACGAGGACGAGGCAGGCCCTGGACCGTCAATATCGATGGTTGTAGTGATGTCACCTGTGGGCACAAACAGTGTGGAGTAAAAAGTCCTTCCCAAAATCGGTTGGCTGCGCATATAGGTGAGCATGTACAGATTGTTCTTGATGGTCGCACTCGGATTGATGAAGTTGAGATTGTTGACGGAGGCATTTGCGTTTCCGGTGATGACGTGGGCACTCAAGATGTTCAGGTTTTTGGGCAAGTCCCAATAAACCCTCGGCCCGTCCAATTGCGCAGAGGCATCCAAGCCCAGGAAAATGAATAAGCAAATGGTGAATATATATTTCATGATAATTAATTTTTAAGAGTTTAAAATGAGGAGTTTAGGTATCGAATACCTTAAAGGTGTCCGATACCTTCAGGGTTATTTTTCTTCCAAGGTTTCACTGCCTTGATTATAGCCTGGTGCATAAACCGGAGGTCGGGGCGGCAACCGCTCGTCCATGCCATCAAAGACAGAGCGGTTGGGAAGGACGACATTGTTTTCGGTCTTGAATGCTGACCAGTGGTTGAGAAGTTCCTGTAGTTTTTCGGGATTGGACGCTGCCAAGTTGTGACGCTCACCTGGGTCGGTTTGGAGGTTGTACAATTCCCAGTCGCCACTGCCAATGGGTTCCGATACCCGGACGATTTTCCAATCTCCTTTGCGGATGGCGCTGCCGCCGAAAAACTCGATGCCGACATATTCCTCATCCGTTCGGGGACTGCTTGCTTCGCCCTTTATGGTAGCTGTCCAGGACTTACCCTGCATATCAATGGGGGTTTCCCCACTTTGGCTGGTCGGCTGCTCTATGCCCGCTAAATCGAGGAGGGTTGGAGCTACATCCTTGATGTGCATCAGAGCATCGTTGTTTACTTGTCCGGCATTGGTACGGCTGGGTGGAACAACCACCAATGGTGAGCGGATGCCACCCTCATACGTCGTTGCCTTGGCTGCGTAAAACGGTGTGGCAGATACTTGTGCCCATGACGGGCCATAAGCGGTCCATGAGTCTTTCCTTCCCCAGTTTTGGAAGCCGTGGGTATATTCGGTTGCCATCCAGGAGGCGTTCAAAGTTGCTGATTGATTTTTGTACGCATTTGCCTTGTCAAAAGTCTCTGGGCCATTATCGGAAAAGAAAATGATGTAAGTGTTCTCCCGGAGGTTGTTGTCCTCCAGGTACTTCAACAAACGGCCGACTTCCATGTCCAGGTAATCGACCACGGCTGCATAGACTTCCATTTTGCGGGCAGCGGAATATTGCACCAACACCCTCAAGTCCTCAAATTCAGGGATGTACCAGAAGCGTTCTCCCAAATCGACCCCTTCTGGCATAATGCCCATTTCTTGCATCCGTTGTAGGCGTTCTTCCCGCAGCTTGTCCCAACCCTCGTCGAATTTGCCTTTGTATTTTCTCAGGTATTTATTGGGAACGCTGAGTGGTTCGTGTGGTGCCTGGTGGGCGAGGTAGGCAAAGAAAGGCTTGCCGTCACCTTTGTTAGACTCGATGTACTCGATGATTTTGTCAGTGTAAGTCTTTGTAGCATAAAAGTCCTCCGGCAGCTTATCCAGATATTCGCCATCCTCGGAAAAATTATTGGGTGTCACCCACTCATCTGCCCCGCTCATACTGAAATAACATCCTCCACCGGAAAGCATAGAAAAGCTGCGTTCAAACCCCCGCGCTCTCGGAAGGTACTCCCGTTCTTTTCCAAGGTGCCATTTCCCGGCCATGTAGGTATGGTAGCCGTTCTCTTGTAAAATCTCCGGCAAGACAGGTACTTCCGTGGAAAGTACACCTTCGTACCCAGGTAGATTATCGTGATTCGGGGCTCTCTTTTCATACATGGAGCCAAGTCCGACCAAGTGGTTGTCGATACCCGTGAGCAACATTGAACGGGTTGGCGAGCAGGTCGGAGCGACGTAAAAATTGGGGTAACGGACGCCCTCTTGAGCCAGCTGGTCAATGTTTGGGGTGTTGATTTCGCCACCAAAACAACCAACGTCCGAGAAACCCATATCATCAGCGACGATGACGATGAAATTGGGACGGTTGTCCTTTTGGTTTTGTGCTGTAGCCATATTGATATGAAAAAACAAGACGGCCAGTAATAGCAGTGGATAATTGCAATAAATTGTTTTCATTTTTTGATGGATTTATTTTTTGTTTAAATGATTTTGAGTGAAATGATGGGTCAAAATTATGGGTGGGAATCGGGTGTTCCGAGGTAAGTTTTCCGAACGTAGTAATTGGGCTTCCGAACGTGATTTACGTGATGGGACAGAGAAGGAAAAAAGAGAGGACAATTAATGTCCGCAGACTGGGTTTATTTCTCAGCAACCTGTTTTCCGAGAGGAGATTTAATCAAGTGAGGCTAAGGGTGGAGACTGGTCTTAGGGATTCTCACTTTTTTAAAATTTTGTCTTTTACCAGTGATGACAGTACCTCTTCCCTCACACTCCTCCCTATCGGAATTTTGTGTTCACCAATAATCAATTGGTTTCCAACAATGGCCTCTACTTTATTTTTCGCAACCAAAAAAGATTTATGTACATGCATAAACTCATCAGGAGGAAGCATTGCAATTATTTTTTTCAAAGGAACAAGCGTGAGATGAGATTCCTTATCCATGAAAATACGGATATAATTCTGCATTGATTCAACAAAAAGAATGTCTTTGAAGGTAATTTTCACCAATTGCTTGTCGGTCTTAATAAAAATAAAATCATCCTCTTTTTTTGAGGTTTCATTTTTTACCGAAGGTCCTAAGTCTGAAAAAAGTCGATGGGCTTTATTGGCAGCTTGTAAGAAACGTTCGAAGGATATGGGCTTTACCAAATAATCCACCACATCGTATTCAAAACTATCCAGCGCATATTCCGAGTAGGCAGTAGTAAAAATGACCTTGGGGGCATTGACCAATGACCTCAACAATTGCAGACCAGAAATCATCGGCATCTCGATATCCAAAAATAGCAGGTCAATTTTATCTTCATTTAAAACGATATTGGCTTGCATTGCATTTTTGCATACGGCCTTTAATTCCAGAAAATCAATTTGCCGGACATATTTTTCGATTCCTTTTCGGGCGAGTGCTTCGTCGTCCACGATTATGCAGTTTATTTTCATCGCAATGTTATTTTTAATTCTACTTCAAAAGTTTCATCTGCTTCCTTAATGGAAAGATCGTGCAATCCTGGATAAATTAATGTCAACCGTCGCTTGACATTTTCAAGGCCGATGCCACTGGCATTTTTTTTCTCGGTTCTATCACGGTTTGGGTCGAATGTGTTTTTGATGTAAAAAAACAGCTCATTTCGTTCTACTTCTAACTTTACCGCTACCACATTTTTTTCCCTCTCCGTATGGAGACTTAAATGCTTAAAGGTATTTTCCAAAAAAGGCCCCAATAAAAGGGGGGCAATCTTTAGATTTTCAATATCATGTAATTGCTCTTTTTCAGGTAGGTTGACTGACAAAGTTATGTCTTCTCCTTTTCTGATTTCCTGGATGGCCAAAAAATTATGGAGGTAATTTAATTCTTTTTTTAAGGAGATAAACGGCTCATTGCATTCATACAATTGATAACGCAATAAATCAGACAACTTCAACAAAATATGTCTCGCAGATTCATTGTCCACACCAATCAAATGGTAAATGCTGTTTATGCCATTGAACAAAAAGTGGGGATTTATTTGAGACTTTAAAAAATCCAGTTCCGCCAATAATTTATCATGAATGAGCTGTTGTTTTTGACGCTCACTTTTCATCCAGTCTTTGGGCCAGCGATAAAGGAATGCCATCATCCAGAAAAATAAATTGAAAACAAAAGTGAACATTAAAAACACCCCTATGTCGACTATATCCGAATAATTGCTAAAATCAGGCAACTCACCTTTTGGTTGTTTCTCCGCATCCCAATTAAGAAAATACCAAAGATCAAAAGCGAATTCCAACAAGGTAAACCCTATAACTAAAAAAAGGCTTTGCATGAAAAACCCTCGATAGTTTTTTTTGTGCAAGTATTTAGGAATACCCCAATAGGCATTTGTATAAAAAAGGATGGCATTAACCGTCATTCCAAATAAAAGCGGAATAAATAACGTGCCCAGTTCTTTCGACATCGGGCCCCATTCCAAGTTTACGGTTTCCGAATTCAAAACAGCGAAAAAAACCAGCCAAAAAAACAGGTGAAATAGCCATTTTATATTTTTAGATAAAATGATTTTCATACTTTAAAAATTGCGCTGTAAAATAGCGGTGCTTTTTTACAATTTTTATTTCTGTTGACGTACAGCATCCCTCCGTTGACCAACGGCAATTTATTCATTTTTCTGCATTTCATCATCAAACCAGTGTTGGACATCAATCTTAATTGTATCCCATCTACTTCTCTCCCAAATTTGTCTCGTCATCCGACGGAAAAATATTTCCGCATTTAGTTCAAAAAAATAAAAAAAGCTAATCATGAAAACCAATCAATTCATCCTAACAGCACTGGTCATATTGCTTTTTGGCCTTCCATCTTATGCCCAAACTGAAAAAGACAAGAGCATCGGCTTCGGTGGGCCTTCTTTTATCAATACTACTTTCGCTGGCGATTGGGCATTTGAGGCAGGAGGACTTGGTGGTGGTTTTGCCACCAAAAACATTTATATCGGCGGCGGTGGTTTCGGCCTCGAGGTCAAGAAAAACAATTATAATTATACCATGGGTTATGGCGGCCTCATGCTCGGTCACCTCTGGGGTGGCAACGAAAAAACGGCCATCAATTTTTATGTGCTTGGCGGCTATGGTGGGGCGTCCGAAGATGGTAAAGACATCGAAAAAGAAGGCGACGATTTCTGGGTGGTCAGGCCAGCGGCTGAAATTGATTTCCTCATCACCAATTGGATGCGTATCGGTGTGGGTGGTGGCTATCGTTGGGTCACAGGCTCAAATTTAATTACTGTAGATGATGGCGATTTGTCCGCTCCATTTGGCAGCATCACATTCCGTTTTGGCAATTGGCGATGAAATTATTTGCCAATTTTAAACTGCATTTTTTGAGTTATTTTTTTTGAAAATATGACAACTTAAAAATTTCCAGAATCACTTTAATAAATCATCCGAAAAAGGCATGGGCGACACCGTGTTGCCAAGGTCACTCATGTCTAATACCAAAAATATTTCCACCATGAAAAAAATTATTACCACTATTTTTCTCGCCTATTCTATGGGCTTTTATGTATCGGCACAGACCAGTGCTTTTTTTGCGGACTCCCTCCAATATATAATCGAACAACAGGCCAATGAAAATGGCTTTATCGGATTCTCTGCCGCCGCCATTTTTCCCGATGGGAGTATCTGGCAGGGAGCAACGGGCATGGCCGCCGATGGTGTGACATTGGACTCATCCATGATTTTCAATATTGCGAGTGTGTCGAAAAATATGTTGGCCACTTTGATTTTAAAATTGGAAGAGGAAGGCAGTCTGAACCTCAACGACAGTGTGGGCATGTATGTTTCTCCCTTTCCTCATGTGGACGGCAATATCACCATCCGCCAATTGCTCAACCATACCAGCGGGCTTTCCGATTTGGAGGAAACGGCCGCGTATGAGGCCGCCATTTTTGATGATCTGACCTACCAATGGCCGGCGGAGGAACTGCTCAATAATTTCCAGAATACACCACTCGGCCCGCCGGGCTCTCCCTATGAATACAGCAATTCCAATTATATTTTATTGGTGCCGGTAGCCGAGGCCGCAACGGGCAAAACATTGGAAAATTTATTCCGGGAAAAAATATTCGAACCGCTTGATATGATGCACACATGGTCAGGTGGATTTGAAACCCCAAGTGCAGAAATGGGCGGTTTATGGGCCGACTTCAACGGCGATGGCTCGCTTGATGATTTAAGCACATTTCCGCTCGTTTCATTTCTTTCCTCTGATATCGGGGCAGGCCATATTTTATCCAAACCCTCCGACATGGTGCAGTATGCGCAGACGATATATGAGGGCGAATTTTTATCCGAAAACTCTTTGCTGCAAATGTTGGAACCAGCTGCTGGTAGTGCTGTTCCACCCTTTACCGTCGGATATGGACTGGGTACGCAAATTTTGGATTTGAACGGCCATCCATTTGTTGGTCACGAAGGGGCGAGCATTCAAAGTTCGCTACTATACTATAATCCTGTGGACCATTTTGGAGTGGCTTTGTGTACGAACCATTTGAATGATCTCACCCTGCCTTTCTTGAATTTGATTTCATACATCGGCCCTAACCTTGGCATAGTGCCAACCGATGAAAATAATAAAGGGGTTAATGTCAACACTTTCGTTTTTCCCAACCCTTTTTCCTACTTTTTGAATTTTGAAATTAATTCCGCCGACAATGCTCCTGTCATTTTGGAAATATATGACCAGCTTGGCAAACAAATATTTTCGCATCAATCAGACATTGGAAATCATCATTTAATTCAGTGGGATGGAAATGATTTAAGAAATCAATCTGTGAGCAGTGGTGTTTATTTTTATAGAATAAAAAAGGGCGGTGAAATATTAAATGGTATTTTACAAAAAATATAATAATAAAATGAGGTACTGAATTTCAGTGCCTCATTTTATTATTTCTTTAATCATGGAAAAAATAAAGCTACTATTTTCGATTATTACAATTACCAGTCTGTTTTTTTGTAGTTGTGCTACTTTAAAAAACGTCACCCAAAAACAAGTCAACAACCGCAAGGTCGAATACGTCGAAGCAGGTAATGGAAGCCCTACAGTAGTTTTGGAAACTGGCTTGGGGCCGGATATAAAAACGTGGCTTCCTATTTTTGATTCCCTTGCAGCTATCACCCATGTCTTTGCATACAACCGTCCCGGCTATGGAAACAGTGGTTTGCTTCATGCGCCAGAAAACGTTAAACAGGTGGCCGAGCAGTTGCATGAAAATTTAAAAGCTACCGGCCAACAAGCCCCTTATATTTTAATGGGGCATTCGGCGGGCGGCTTATACATAAATATGTTTGCCCGATTATATCCTGATGAAGTAGCAAGTGTTGTTTTTTTGGATGCCTCGCACCCCGAACAATTTGAATATTTCCGTAAGCACCAGCCTCTCCTGTATAGCATGCTTGTCTCCTCCACCACGAAAAGTAAAAGGAAATATGAACTGTCTATTATTAAAGGTACTATGTCCGACTTTGTGGATGCACCACCCTTTCCCAATGTGCCCATTGTAGTATTAACAGCAGGCAAAAAGTCCTCTCCTTTGGAGACGGATAGATTGCGACAAAAATGGTTAAGATTCCAAAGTGAATTGGCAGCACTTTCCGAAGAATCAAACCATGTTGTTGTGGAGGGCAGCGGACATTTTATTCATAAGGACAAACCAGGAGTTGTGTTGGAAGAAATCAGGAAAATAATTAAAAAACAGTAACTGAAAAATTGAAGAAGACAACAGTCATCCATATCCATGACAAAAATCATCATCAAGCATTTTTAAGTACATGAACTTTGAGTCAGTTTTTTCTGACCATCTTTCACCTGACCAATGAATTTTTTTTTATCCCTTTTCCTTTTGATTTTTATTTGGGTTAACTCCTTTGCTCAAAATAGAACGTACGAAGGTTCTTTTCTCTCTATTAATGTATCCTACCTCGAACTAAAAGATGAATTCAATCACGGCTTGGTTTTTCGCGGCCCTGATATTGGGCTTGAATATGGCATCCAAAGATTAGACGGTAAAAAATATTTTGAATATGTGGCAGTACTGGGTGCAGGTGGAAAAACAACAGCTGGTACATGGGGGTTTCGCTGGTTGTTGTCTCCACTGAACGTCCATTATTCATGGAAAATAAAGGACGGGGAAAATTTCAATTTATTTATAGGCCCATCGGCACGCGTGAATTACAATATTCAGAATTACCCTGAGCTTCACACCGGGCCAATTATTTGGATGGGCAATTATGATGTGGGTGTACAACTTTCCAGTTTTATATCTATTAAAAAAAAATTGGTAGAATTGAAATTAAACACCAATGCAATTGGCTGGCAGAGCCGGCCGGAACAGGAAAGAAACCCTTATTATTATTCAGCGGGTTTTGGAGAGAATTTTTCCGACTTGCACAAAAATTTGGAGCTGGGTGGAGTTGATAAATTCAACCAAACAACATTTGAGGCAAGGCTTTTTTTAGATAAAAAAAATAAGGCCCGCTCCATTTCTTACCTCTTTTTTTATACAGGTTATTATGATCGTCCCGAATTTACAGAAGTATTTCACGCCATAAAATACACTTGGTTTTTAAATGCACCTAAATCATGAAAAAAATAGTTTTCTTTATTTCAGCTATATTAATTTTTAGTGCCTGTCTTAAAGAGGATGATCCGTTTTTACCTTATTCAGGTATCAGTCCTCAAGCTATTAATGACGGGTGGGAAATTGTACCACCAGAATCCGTTAATATTGACCGTGAATTATTAGAAGGGATTTTTCAGAAAATCCAGGAAAAAGGAGACCTGTTTCAATTGCGGAGCCTCTTGGTTTTTCGGGATGGAAAATTGGCCGCAGAAAATTATTTTAAAGACCCTAATGATATTTCAACGCCGAGGCCGATTTGGTCATGTACCAAACAAATAGTGGGAGTCTTAACTGGCAAGGCAATTGAAAAGGGTGCAATCAGCAATATAGACGATTCGATAAACGAATATTTAGCGGAAGAACTAAAGAACCATGAAGACAAAAAATCAATTACAATTGAGCAGCTATTGACGATGAGATCGGGAATTGATTTTGATGAAACAAAAGATGTGGCGGCATTGCTACGCAACGAACCTACCAACACAATTGATTTTATTTTGAACCAACCAATGGCATTTTCGCCGGGCGAACAATTCAGTTATAACAGTGGCCAAACGCACCTTGTAGCTGCATCCTTGCAAAATAGTTTGAACCGGCCATTAGAAGAATGGGCAGATGAAGTATTGTTTTCTAAAATTGGTTTTACCAAATATACCTGGCTAAAATACGATGGTTATAATTTTGGTGGATTCGGCATTTCCACCACACCGAGAGAGTTGGCGAAAATGGCCCAGTTGGTTTTAAATAATGGAAAATGGAATGGTGAACAAATTATTGATTCAACTTGGATTGATAAAATGATTACTTCCCAAACTGTAACCGAAGCTGACTCCGATTATTCGTTTGGTTATTTGTGGTGGGTCAATGAAAAAGAAAACCTTTATTTCATGGCAGGCAGTGGCGGGCAGTATGCCTGTGTCGTTCCCGACAAAAATATGCTGGTCGTTGCTATGTCCGAACATGATACAGACGGCGATTTGGAAATTGGATTTGAAGAATTCATGGATATAGTGAAGGATATAAAGATTACGGCTAATTAATTTTTGATTCCTTTCGAAAATTAAAATAAAGGGACTGTTTATTCAGTCCCTTTATTTTTTATTTAAAATTGATTTATAGAGACAAAATTCTTGCATTTCATCATCACACAACTGTTGTTCATCAACCTAAATTTTATTCCTTTCTTTATGCTCCCACCTTTGTAAGGCCATTAAAAAATACTCAAGCTTAATTTTTATTGGCCGAAGTTGTTTAAAAATTCCTACTGGCCGCAAACCCAGTCTTTTAACTGCCGCTGTTAAAATTTTTTTCTGCAATAGCGCTATTATTACTTCTAAAATTACCGGCAACGACAATTAAAGTCCAAGAATTTTCGACACAGCAGGAATTTTTAAACAACTTCAACAAATCTGTCGGTGTCATGAGTCCAGGGGGCAAAAAAGAAATGTATTTTTTCGGTGAAAAAAACAAAGGCCAAGGGGATACGCCCGACGGTAACACGCTATTTGAAATTGGCTCCATTACCAAAACCATGACTGCTACCGTTTTGGCCGATATGGTCATGAAAGGGGAGATAAATCTTGATGAACCGGTTGAGAACTATCTGCCGGAAATTGAAGATTTTCCCAGCTTCAACGGCGTGAAAATCACCTTTAAGCATTTGGCAAATCACACTTCTTCTTTGCCTCGCCTGCCAGACAATCTTTTAGGGGATCATTTTGATGAAAACCAGCCTTACCTGAATTATACAAAGGAAATGATGTTTGATTTTCTGGACGGTTATACATTGACCCGCCCTATTGGCAGTGAAGAAGAATACTCCAACCTTGCCACCGGGCTGCTCGGCTTCTTAATAGCAAGAATTAAAGGTGATCCACTCGATGTATTATTTCAACAGATCGTTTTTGGCAGGGTCAATATGCCTGATGCTTGTTCAGTTATCCCCACTGATTATACCAATATTGCCCAACCGCATGACGAAAACAGAAAACCGGTTCCTGCCTGGAACATGTCAGAAGTGACCCTGGGCGCTGGTGGCGTTAAAGCTAACACGAATGATATGTTAGCGTTTTTAGAAGCCAATATGGGGCATGGAAATTCAGATTTAAAAGATGTCCTTTCCTTGACCCATGAAAACACCCAGACGTTGAATGATCCCTTTACTGTCGGGCTTTGCTGGAACAATATCTACAAAGCAGAAGACAGTACCACCCTCACCTGGCACGATGGAGGAACTTCAGGTAGTGCTACCGTCATCGGCTTCGTAAAAGAGTTGGATATGGGGTTTGTTTTACTTTTTAATACTGAAATTGTGGACAGGACAGGTGATGATGTAATCTTATTGTCGAAAGGAGTTGAATTAATTGATGTAATGAAAAAATATTGATGTAGCATTGAGCATCCATTATTGAGACGAAATAAATAAAAAAGGGCATTTGTGATCGATTTTACAAATGCCCTTTATCTATTTGTTGTGTTTTACACTGTTACCCTTTTTTGAAAAATGCCGTGGGAATCATGAAAGTCGCACTCAAACGCAGCGACCAGTCTGCTCCCGTGAATTCCGGTTTTTCGACATTAAAGTATGCACCAACCTGTAGTCCTGTGTAAACTGGTTTTACAAAATGATTTGATTTCAGAAATTCATTGTTTTCTTTAACAATAGAAAGTCAAGGCGAGAAAGGCAATAAAAATACCTCCATTCCAAACTGTTCGTACAGCATGTAGGGCTCCCCAATTTTTTAAGTCGAAAATAGTTTGTTGGGAATTGGGGTCAACATTGTCTGCCATTAAACGATTATTAGTAGGCATCATAAATTTTAGGGTATAAGGTCCATTGAGGTGCATTAATAATGAAACGCCAAACCACCACCAATTACCTGTAAAATAAGACATGGCCAATGCTAATACAGTTACAACTATTGACATAGTTATCATGCTGTTGTGCGTCTTATGAAAAAATGGCTTAAACACTTTAATTGCAGCAGGACGGCTGATTTGAACTAAGATAGGATGAACAATCAGGGAGGAAGCCAATGCTATTCCAAATTGGGTTCCTATTACCAGAAGTAAGGCAAAATTAATAATGTCAGTCATTTATAGAATTGTTTAGAGCTTGTTTGGATTTCTGGTTATGAGGGAAAAACGGACAATTTTTTAATGAGACGGGACAAAAAATTAGAGCATATCCTTAGCTAAGTGACCGATTTTTTAATATGGAATCGTCGGAAAAATGCTTGTTTTCACCAGAAGCAAAAATCCAAACAAGCTTTCAAAGTTTAGGAATGATTACCTGAAAGCAAATTCTTCATCATAGATATTAGCCCTGCTCACGCCTTTTTGAAGCAATCCTCTGATCAAACTTTCCTTCAAAGCGCCGGGTCCACAGATCAAATATCCTTTGTTTTTATAATTTTCGATCTTTAATTTTTCGGTAGTTAGGTAGCCGGACTTTTGTGATGACCAAATGGTAATTTGAAAATTTGGATTCTTATTGGCTACCTCTTGCAATTCATCCACATATACAGCCTCATCGTTATTGTTTACACACCAATAGAGATGTACTTTGTTGGGGTGCACATCTTTGGCAAGTGATAAAAACGGAGTGATGCCTATTCCGCCTGCAATCCATACCTGATCGGTTTCCTTGATATAGCTGGACGAAAAGTGACCATAAGCCCCCTCGACCAAAGCGGTGTCACCGGTTTTCAGTTTGTTGCTCAGATCATTTGTATAATCTCCCAAACCCTTAACTGTAATACGGAGCGCATCATCATAAGGGTGGCTGCTCAATGTGAATGGATGTTGTTCTTTGCTAATGGAGGGGAATTTGAAAAAGGCAAATTGGCCTGCCAAATAATGTAATTCCTTTTGAACAGGCTTGAGAACAACTTCTGTGATCTGATGCCCTAAGTTGTTTACTTCTGTAATTCGATAGTCTAAATCTTTATTGAAAATATTAAAAAGAAACGCGCGGTAAACCCATGCTGCTATTCCGATAAATGCCATACCGAAAACATAGACCTTGGTTATTGGCAATTCTTGAATTAAACTTCTTACCATTAATCCATGAACTACGCCCATGACATAAAATAGGCCCATTAGTTTGTGAATGTTTTTCCATCTGCGGTAAGGGATCTTTCTTTTAAAAACAGGAAGGGCAGAAAGCAAAACCCCGGTTAAAATAAGGGCAAAAGCATAGAACCCTAAAGGCTTGCCCAGGTTGAATTCGACAAGGTCTCTTGGAACAATGATAAAATGTGCCAATAACAGAAAAACAGCAATAACCCCTGACCTTCGGTGGATAAGGTACATTTTATCCAAACCACCGAAAATTCGTTCCACCCATTTTGCACGGGTGGCCATCAGAAAATTAAAGGCAAAAACAGTGACTACCCAAGAGGAAAAAACTTCTCCTAATATTCTGTGAAAATTTTTCCAAGATTCGTTTGTCATTTCTCCAAACAGTAAAGTATCCGAAGAAACTTCCATGAACGAACCTTTGTAGAAATATAAATCTATCGCCCAGAACAGAAAATGGATAGCAATGATAATCGGAAAATAGATTTCCTGTTTTAAAATTCGCATACTGATGTATTTTGGAAAGTTGACTGAGTGCAAGGGGAACAGTGAGAATCAAGAAAAACTATTTTTGTCTTGCACTTTGGAAAGATTGATTAAATTAATTTTTTTCGTGTTTACCCATCCAGAAAACACCTGCCTGATAAATGTCATAAGTGGCGATGTTTTCCTGATGAAATGGAAGTGCGTTGCAAATGGATTTTGCCTCCTCTGTAGTATTGGCATTTACAAAAAATACGAAATCTGATTTATCATTTGCCTTTTGAATTCCTTCTATGTCAAAATATACATTTTCGATTATCCCTGCATTCCATAACTCCGTTATTTGTTCACTTTGTAGTTTCAGGATAGAATCGGCGGGTTGATTGTTTTGTGTTTTCCAGACGGCTACGTAAGATTTAGTCATTCCTTTTTCATTGATAATATCGGTTTTTCTATCGAGCCATAGTAAACCTACGGGATGTAAGGTGTAAGTCGCAATTCCTTGTTTCACGACGGTCAATTCATTTAATATCAAGCGTGCTTCCGTTGTGGACGGTGCCTTCAAGAAAAAAGCAACGTTTGCAAAATGACCGAGTTTGTCATCCTTTGCTTCCGCATCGAAATAAGCATTTTCTATTACATCATTTTTCCATAGGTTGGAGAGTTCATCAGCTATGGTAGGCAAGTGATAGGTAACTAAATCAGGTTTAGTGGTTGTCCATGTCCATATCACGGCAAAATTTGTTTGGCCAATTTTAGATTGGCCATCGCCCTTGGTAGTTTGTTGAATGGAATTTGTGGGCGATTTTTCTTTAGGAGATTGCTTCTGGCAGCTAAGAAACAAAAAGCTGATTATGGATATTAAAACTATTTTGCTCATTTGAAATAAATTTTCCGCAAATCTATTTCGGCTTAATATTTTTCAATTGTATAAAACGGTCGTTTTGCCCCTCATGTAGTTTGCGAGGAGTTTCACCTGTGTGCTTTTTAACTTCCCTGATAAAATGTGCTTGGTCAAAATAATACTTCTCTGGAAAAAAACGGCCTTCCCTGATTTGGATATAGGAGTAGTAAGCCTTTTGGATATTGAGATATTTTTTCAAAGAAACTCCAATGTATTTATTTAGGTAACGGTTAATTTGCCTGTTGGTCCAAAAAATTTGTTCCGAAACTTGTTTTGCTGATATGCCCCCTCTCATTTTATCTAACAACTGGGATAACCTTAATTTATTTGCAGGAATTTCTTTGGGCGACCTTACTTTCAATAATTCTACTTGCCATTGATGGACAATTTTTTCGAATGAAGAAAGGTCAAAATGTTTTAGGTTTAAATAGCTTAGATCCAGTTGCCTTAAATCTTGAAGAATAGGTGCGACCTCTTGCTGCAATAAAAATTCGGGGGCTAAGATTTTTAATCTGCAACCATAATTAATTGCGTTTGGTGGGGTAAAAATTATTTTTTCTTTTGTCCATAATCCTGTCATGAAATATTTCTCGATCTGTCCATTTTTCACCACAAAGACTATTTTCAAATAACTATCAGGGACAATGGTTTTTTGTTCTGGTTCTTCTGATGGGTTTTTGTGCATCCAAAAGGAATGGACCAGGTTTCCCAATTTTTCGATGGGCTTGATTTCTCTATATGTTTTTTCTTTTTCCATTTTTTCAGTCAAAGCAATCTGCTCAATCAATGAACAGTCGGCCAAAGATAAACATCTTTGAAACCCAAAAAATAAGTGCTTGGGCATAATTAAGTAGTTCATGTAAATCGAACGAAACGAGTACGTTCCCTGGAAACGGCATCGAGCGGCTTCCAGCGGCTTAAAAGGTTTGACCGTAATGTCACAAGTGGCAAACAAACGGCGGCTTCACCACCGAAAAATTTTCTGCCTGTCAACTTACAGGTTGGTGCATACTATAATGTCGAAAAACCGGAATACACAGGAGCAG
>JBCBRY010000094.1:0-34081 GCA_039819485.1 Bacteroidota bacterium
CGTTGCTGCCTCGTATTAGATTTTTAACTAATGGCAAAGATAATGGCGCTGAGAAATTTGAAAAGGAAATATATAGGTATTTTTAAATATTTTATTAACATATTACAAATTATTACATATTTCAATAAAAACCATTGTTTATCAGGCACCGGATCTCCTTATTTTTCCACCGTTTCAAAGAGGTTTTTTAAAGAAGCTGTTTACAAATGATTGCTAAACAGCTTCTTTAAAAACCAGCTCAAGCAACTATAAGAAAAGTGTTTGATGCTGCCTCCTCCAGCAAACTTTTGCCATCAGCAAGTTAGCCGTTTCCTCTTTTGAAACTCAAGTTCGTTAGACCTCCAGATATTTTGTTCTTACAGTGCAGTTGAGAAAGCAGCAACAATTTAATCGGAAACAACGATGAAATTTGTTGAAAGAATATTGGAGTTGTAATAGGTAAAAACAGAATAAACCCCGTTCTCAAAATTCGAAACATTGACCTGGGTTATAGTTTGATCCGTATCAAATGAATGGATCACAGCCCCATCATAATTTCTCAGAATATGGAAAGTCAATAGTTCTCCTGAGCGCTGTAGATCGGCAACTAAATCTGTGTTGGATATGATCACATCGACCAATTGGTGCGTAGACTTATTGGTTGGATTTGGAGCAATTTCAATGTCACCCATACAATCTTCCGTGATCGGAATATATCCGTTACCATTGTAAATGGTCATATTGTCGAAGTCGACGGCACAGTAATTATAATTGATCGAAGCACTGTTTTTCACATGTATCAATACAGAAGAACGGTTTGAGGTCAGGTACTGGATAATCACGCCACCCGATAAATTCCAATAGAACTCGTCAACCTCGTTCACCGATGCACCATCGACGGTTATGATCCTCCTGCAGTCTGCCGGCTTAGAAATAATGTCATGAAAATTGGCTGATTCGTTGGTGAACGAAGAGACACAACAATCCCTGGTCAGGTTAAAAACACTGCTTACCTGCTCAACGCCAAATATGTTGTTTGGCAACCTTAGGTTGTCCTGTCGTAAATATACTCGAAGCTCACTGTCTACATCGACGGTAATCGTTCTTTCCCTGCCGTAGGTATAAGGCAGCCAAGTATTGATGTCATTATTATAAATATGCCATGTATAAATGGACGTATAATCTGGGTTTTTCAAAAAGAATGTGTATTCCGATCTTCTTTTATGTGTGACCGTTTCACCACAAATCATGGTCGGTCCACATCCTGAATTAGCGTCGTAAACACATTTAACCCTAAGCCCGATGTCATCAACGGTAATCGGCTCAACAGACCATAAATCAATAATATCATCTTTCAGTCCTTCGTGTTCTTCCGAGGCCAATATGAAAGGAGGAACATAATCAGTGCATCCTGGCTCAGCTCCCAATTGACAGCATGAACCATCAATTCTGCCAGAAATAGTCAAGAACGAATTTTCATTGGTGCCAAAACCACGAATGGTTTCCATGGATCTTTCAATCCATACACTCCTGCATTGGTCTCCGTTATCCCCTATTCCCCCCATAAAACCATGGACAAACCACGAAGCATCATCCCAGCCCCAAGGGCTAAGACTTGAAGTGAATGGGTCCACTTCACAACTTTGGGGGTTACCAGGTGTCTGACAGGCAACCCTGTCTTCCCCTGGGACATCTGCATCTTCCAGAAGTAGATAATACTCACCGATGGTACCATTGGGCCGCCAATCATCTTCCTCAAAATTGTTGTAGCAGCCCGGCCCACTATCCAAATACATGGTGAAAGGAACTTGACTCGTATTACAACCGAGCGGGGTTTCTCCGGACACCGGTTCTGTCACATCTTCAATGTTGTGACATTTATCAATAAAAGTCATGTATGGTTCAAGTGCTGGTGCACAAGGTGTGCTGTGGTACATGTCAGCATCATAGTTTCCATTTGAACCGGAGCAGGAAGGCCAGTCTGTATTTTGGTCATTCAGACTTCCAACATTGATCGGATTCCCCGTACCATCAACAAATATTTCCCGTGGCCACAATGCATAACTGGAGTAATCGAAGAGCATCTCCTGTTGATTATTGATCGCATTGCCTCCCTCTCCCTGAATTACGACGAACCTGTCTTCTTCCTGTGCTGCGTAATCCCTTATATCATTGAGCAATTCCGTCAACCGCACAAGACCTCCGTCATCTTTGGCAATTTTATCCTGGATGCCCAACCAGATTCCCTTAAAGCCCCGATCTATAAAATTTGTGGCCAGGTAGTAGTACCACATCCTTGTTTCGAGTTTGGTCACATCTGGCGTACAACCCCGACAATCAGTTCCACTCGGTGGGTCCCACGATCCAGTCTCACACTCACCGGGACAGTCGCTGGACCATGACTCTCCAAAACATATATTGTTGTAGTCGAAACTAATTCCTGGCTGATAATAATCAAGGTCTTCCTGTGAAAAATCATTTGGATAGTTATCCTTGAAAAAGTCGATGACACATGCGGGGATTGCAACCTGGCATACGGAAGGGTGCATGGTTTCCCAAAGACCAGCTTGGATGATCGGCCGCCGCAGGCCGGCACAATCAAAAGCTTCATTAATATCCCTGACCAGCATTTCCAAATACTTCCAGTAGTTAGATTGGGCCTTCATCCTTCCTACTTCAACCCCCCAAAACTGGTTAACCCTGGTGATCATAGTTGCTTGCATTTCTACAAGCATTTCGATTTCTTGGCAGTAAATACAATTCGTTGGACTGATTTCACAATCCGGGTCATACTCATTTTCGTTGGGCGCCAGGGACGCCCACATTCTCTTCATGTCTACGGTCCTGGCCAGATAAGGCGTAATATCTTTATAGCCCCAACAGAGTTCATCCAGTTCGGGATCGGCGACTTTGGGGCAGTCCGGCGAGTTGAGCTGGCATGGATCATCGACCAGAGGGTCGATTGGCAAAGGTTCACATGATTGAGAATGAGAATTTAGTGGATAGATAGATAATGCGAGTACGCAAAGGAGAGAGATAAAGAAAGCTGTTTTCATGATTTAAAAATTAGCGTGAAAAAATAAAGAGATGCTACATTCCTTGATTAGAGATTATTGCAATAATACAAAAATTAACTGTGCCTTTGATGTCCTTTCAATCGGTTGCCAAAACAATTCTGTGCTGAAATTATTAACCTCAGAGAGAATCAACAATATAAATAACCCTTCTTTGCACCGAGGTGGCCCCAAGGCAAGTTTTTCCTCTGAACTGCCGTAAATCGTTTGCATGCGCCCCGAATTATTTTGATTTGGAGCAACCACTTCGCTCGTTTCAATGCCCTGGTGGTCAACTTATATCATATGGCAGGTGTTAATACAAGCTAAAAATCAGTTGTAGTTTTGCCATTGAAAAGCCGAACTTTGCGGTCTTTTTAAAAACAGGTCAAATAGTTAGAGTTTGCAGTTAGTCATCCTGAACACTTATTAACTCAAAACTCTCTAACTCAAAAATGATCCATGACCCAACAGATAGAAAAAACAGATATTGTTATAAAGATTGCCGGAGATTCCGGTGATGGTATGCAATTAACGGGGAGTTTTTTTACGGGCGATACCGCTCTGACCGGCAATGACCTGGCAACTTTTCCCGATTTCCCTGCCGAAATACGGGCCCCTGTCGGCACCTTAGCTGGTGTTTCCGGTTTTCAGATTCACTTCGGCAGCCGAACCATCCATACGCCGGGGGATGCTTTTGATGTGCTGGTAGCGATGAATGCAGCGGCACTCAAAGTTAATTTACCACTGCTAAAAAAAGGAGCAACCATCATCATCAACGAAGATGGGTTTGACAGTAAAAACCTGAGATTGGCCAAATACGAAGATGGTCAAAACCCACTGGAAGACGACTCCCTGTCTGGATTTGAAGTCATTAAACTTCCCATTACCAAGCTGACGCGGGAAGCTCTCAAGGATTTTGAGTTGGGCAACAAGGAGAAAGACCGCAGTAAAAACATGTTGGTGCTTGGTTACCTTCTATGGCGCTACAACCGGTCACTGGAAACGGTCGACCGTTTTCTTGACAACAAGTTTAAAAATAAGCCGACGATCAAAGAAGCCAATAAAAAGGCTTTGCAGGCCGGGTACCATTTGGCGGATACAGTGGAAGAGTTCACGTCGCGTTATGTCGTAAAACCTGCTGACCTGGAAAAAGGTACTTATCGCAACATTATGGGCAACGACGCCCTCATCCTTGGGCTGATTACTGCTTCAAAAAAATCAGGATTGCCGCTCTTTTACGGCTCTTATCCAATCACTCCTGCTTCCAATATTTTACACGGACTTTCAAAACATAAAAATTTTGGCGTGAGAACCTTTCAGGCAGAAGATGAAATAGCAGCGGTCTGTTCAGCGATTGGAGCAAGCTATGGTGGTAACTTGGGAGTTACGGGTACTTCGGGTCCCGGCCTTGCGTTGAAAGCGGAGGCAATGGGGCTGGCCGTCATGTTGGAAATACCATTGGTCATTGTCGACGTTCAACGGGGAGGGCCGTCTACCGGATTGCCCACCAAAACAGAGCAGTCTGACCTGTTGCAGGCTTTATATGGTAGAAATGGAGAATGTCCGATGCCGGTGATTGCTTCCAAATCTCCTTCCGATTGTTTTGATGCTGCTTTTGAAGCCTGCCGCATCGCTTTGCAACACATGACCCCCGTCATCTTATTGAGCGACGGATATATAGCAAATGGTAGCGAACCCTGGAAGTTTCCGAAAGCAAAGGATATCCCTTCCATCGAAGTAAGGTTTGCGAAAACAAAAGAAAACGGAACACCTTTCTATCCTTACGAAAGGGACGAAAACCGGGTGCGGGAATGGGCCATACCGGGTACACCTGGCCTGATGCACCGTGTGGGAGGATTGGAGAAAGAAGACCTGACCGGCAATGTTTCTTACAACCCAGCCAACCACCAGCACATGGTAAAGACCAGGGAGGCAAAAGTGGACCTGATCGCTGATTTTATTCCTGAGCAAAAATTGGACACCGGAAGTGAAAAAGGCGAGTTGCTCATTCTTGGCTGGGGCTCTACTTTTGGCGTTTGCCAGTCGGTCACCAAGATGTTGGAAAAAGCAGGACATCAGGTTGGCCACGTGCATCTTCGCCATTTACGGCCATTTCCAAGGAACCTCCAAACGATCTTGAAAAATTTCGATAAAATATTGATCCCCGAAATCAACAATGGACAGCTTGCTAAAGTGATACGTGACCAATTCCTCATTGAAATAGAACAGTACAACAAAATTCAGGGAATACCGATCACTAAATATGAGTTGTTTGATTTTGCAAAAAAATTAATGGCGAACGGTTAGCGGTCAATGGAGAACGGTGATGATGTCAAGTAATTTCACCGTTTACCACTGACCGTTCACCGTTCACCGTTCACCGTTAAAAATGTCTGTTACATTAACCGAACATCCGCCGCTTAAGGCCAAAGATTTTGCAACGGATCAGGACGTCCGCTGGTGCCCTGGTTGTGGCGATTACTCCATTCTGAAACAAGTACAAACCGTTTTGGCGGATTTAGGCAAAAAGAAACATGAAACGGTTTTCATATCGGGCATCGGTTGTTCGAGCCGGTTTCCTTATTACATGGATACATACGGGATGCACAGCATCCACGGGCGGGCACCGGCAGTCGCTGCTGGTTTGCGCATGGCCAATCCCGACCTGAGCGTGTGGGTGATCACAGGTGATGGAGATGGGTTGTCCATAGGGGGCAATCACTTGATTCACATGTTGCGCCGAAACTTTGACCTGAACGTCCTCTTGTTCAACAATCAGATATATGGACTTACCAAAGGTCAGTATTCTCCGACTTCGGAGGAGAACAAGCGCACGGCATCCACCCCGTTCGGTTCACTTGACCATCCAGTCAATCCTTTGGCATTGGCTGTTGGTTCCGACGCTACTTTTGTTGCCCGTACAATGGATCGGGACGTGAAACACATGCGTGAAATGCTGAAGCGGTCCGATGCGCACCGTGGCACTTCATTTTTGGAAATCTATCAAAATTGCAACATTTTCAATGATGGAGCATTTTTCACTTTCACCGACAAAACAACTAAATCAGACAACGCCTTATTCTTGGAAAATGGCCAGCCGCTTGTTTTTGGAAAAGAGTCTGAAAAAGGCATCCGTCTTGACGGCTGCACTCCTCGTCTGGTGAATTTAAATGAGGAAGCATTCACGAAAGACGACCTTTGGGTTCATGACGAAAGTGATATCTACAAAGCACAGATCCTTTCCCGTTTCTTTGATGATCCAGCCAAAAATCCCAACGCTTTCCCCCGGCCGTTCGGGGTACTGTATCAGACGGAAAGACCTTGCTATGAAAATTTGTTGTTGGAGCAAGTTGCAGATGCCACCGAAAAATTAGGAGACGGGGATTTGGACCAATTAATTGCCGGTGCGAATGCCTGGGAAATTTAGGAGTGCCCGGAATCTTTTTTCAAATATCATCCAACAACAGGAGTTGATTACACTATCTTAAAATCTAATAGAGAAGAGATGAGATGAGTATTCTATTTATTTAAATGAATATCGTTGCCTAAACAGATTTGTTACTGGGTCAAGTCAAATGAAAATCACATCGTTCGCAAATTTCATTTTAATATTTATTATAATTTTCATTTATTTGGCTTTTCAAACTATAAATTTAAAACACCCTTCGATATGACCAAATCGGAAATCAAAGACCTTATTTTTGACGACAAAATCGACGACGCATTCAATGCCATTCGCACCGCAACCGACAACGGCAATGATATTATTCTGTTAAGATCCAGGTGGAACAGCTTAAAAAGAGATAAAAAAAACGGGGTCGTCAATGATGACAATTTCAACATGAACAGAGCCCGCATCGTCAACTCCCTGATAGCCATTGCCGATGAACTGCCCGATGATTCGAGCGGTGGGGGAAGTGGCCCGAAAAAGGTATTTATTTCTTATAACCACAACGACAGTTCAACTGCAAACAAAATGCGGGATTTCCTCTCAGATAATGGTGTTTCAGTCACAATCGATTCTGATGCCATGCAAGCAGGTGAAAATATCCAATCATTCATCAACAAATGTATCCGTGAAACAGATATAACCCTGTCTTTGGTTTCTAAGCGCAGCTTGATGTCCGCTTGGGTCGGTATGGAGTCGGTCAATTCATTGGTCGGTGAGGACATTGCGAACAAAACATTTATTCCGGTTTCCATTGAAACCGATTTTTTTGACCGTTCTTTCGTCAGGACAGCTGTTACAGAAATCAATAAGACATTGGATGAAATCAATGAGGAAATTGATTGGCGGTTAAAAGAAAACGTTGGATTGGAGGACCTGCAAAACGAAAGAACCCGTTACAACGACCTAAAAACAAAACTGCCAACCATCGTTGCCAGCCTTAAAGGAAGACTGACTGTTGATATCAGTGGTGAAAAATTTGATGAAGGAATGAAGAGAGTTTTAAAAACAATCAAAGGATAAATTCATCAAAAACACTTTTAGTTTTCCTTCCACGCTTTCAAAATAATGGCTTGCTTATGAACCTTTTACAATCATTGGTGTAAGACCAATTGTTGTAGTCAATGGATTTGGTCTGGTTTTTTTATGTCTAAATCTGTCCTGTTTCTCCCAAAATCTATTTTCTTTGCACGATTATAAACATAAACCCCAAACGCCTGTTTCACACTCAATAAAAATCTTCCATTATGGAAATCAATAAATCAGCAAGCCTTTTCATCTATCGTATCAGGGAAAAAGGTTTAGAAATTTTTTTTCAGAAAGAGGGTGACTCCTACCGCTTGCCGGAACAGTCGGTTACGGTGGAACAGGCCATCCCTCTACAGAAGGATGAAGAATTTATTTCATTGGATCCCGTGGAGGCAGAAGATGGTGTAATTGGTGAAGGCATCGCCATTGAAGGGGACTGGCACGACATTCCTTCTTTAAAATCGATCGTCATCCATGACATGAAATTTGTCAAAAAACAAATTGAAATCATGGTTCCTGAAGCTATTGAAAAAGGTGCTTTTGTAGCGGTGAAAGAAGCATTCAAGCGAGTACTCCCACATCAATATGAAATGTTGAAAGAACTGAAAGATATCATTACCGACAGAAACTCAGTAAAAGGAATTTAATAAAATAAATTACTGAGACCTGAATAATAGGGCCCAATGGAATTGTTTTCATTGGGCTCTCTGCATTTAAAACCACGATGAAACTTTTTGCTTTGTTGTTTTCACTTTTTGCTTTCAGCAAAACTACTTTTGCGCACAAAACAAGAACACATGAATTCCATTGAAAATCGTAGTGTCGGACGCACAAATTTTAATTTCCCGAATCAAACCAACATCTACCACGGCAAGGTAAGAGATGTCTATTCCGTAGGAGAATTATTGATCATGGTAGCTTCTGATCGAATTTCTGCATTTGATCACATCCTCCCACGCCCGATCCCTTATAAAGGACAAGTACTCAACCAGGTGGCCACCCATTTTTTAAATGCAACCAAGGACATCTGCCCTAACTGGCTCATGGCTACACCTGATCCAAATGTAGCTATTGGGCACCGGTGTGAACCTTTTAAAGTGGAGATGGTCATTCGAGGTTATTTAACAGGCCACGCCTGGCGAACCTACCGCTCGGGCAAAAGATTACTATGTGGTGTGCCTTTACCGGATGGCATGAAAGAGCATGATCCTTTCCCTTCCCCGATCATCACCCCGGCCACCAAGGCGGAAGAAGGGCACGATGAAGATATTTCGAAAGAGGAAATCATCCGGCAGGGCATTGTCAGTGAGAAAGATTACGAAGTATTGGAAAAATACACCCGGGAACTCTTTCAAAGAGGTACCGCAATGGCTGCAGAACAAGGACTTATTTTAGTTGATACAAAATATGAATTTGGTAAAAAGGACGGAAAAATATATTTAATAGATGAGATTCACACGCCCGATTCTTCCCGCTATTTTTATCTGGATGGATACGCCGAACGCCAGTCCAGCGGATCGGGGCAAAAGCAGTTGTCCAAAGAATTTGTCAGGGAGTGGTTGATGGAAAATGGATTTCAGGGCCTGGAAGGGCAACAAATGCCCAATATGCCGGACGATTTTGTCAACAGCGTCACTGATCGGTATGTTGAATTGTTTGAGAGAATCACTGGCCAGCCTTTTGAGCGTAGCGACACCAGCGGTGTAGTGGAGCGGATCGAAAACAATGTACTGGTTTTTTTGAAAAATCTATGATTGAAAACAGGTGTTGCCCCTAATTTCCGTTTGTTCGACAATTCGGGGCAACACCTGTTTTATCTCACTGATTTTCCCTCGCCTTTGATCTTATTTCCTCCGAAAGTTCTTCCCCTAAATATTGGTCGATCAGGTAATGTGCCAGGTAGATTACTGGTGTCAACAAGACGGCCACCACAAATTTGTACAAATAATTCACTGTACCAACGGCTAAGAACAGATCAGTTGACCAGGCCTCTTTTGGGTTCAGAACAAAGGCGACATAAAGCACAACGAAACTGTCGATAAATTGAGAAATCAAGGTGGAGCCGGTAGCTCGCAGCCACAGTTTTTTCTCTCCGGTCAGGGTTCTAAGCCAATGAAAAACGCCTGCATCGACTACTTGCCCGATCAGGAAAGCAATCAATGACCCCGCAATGATCCAAAGGCCTTGTCCAAAAATATTGGCAAATGCTGCCTGCCGATCAACTACCCCACTCTTCTCGGCAGAACCGACCCACCAGTCAACCGGGGTCAGTTCGATGGCGATATACACCATGAAAAAGGCATAAACAATCAGCCCTGCTGTCAGCCATGAAAGGAACTTGACTGCTTTACGGCCATAATATTCATTGATCAGATCGGTCATAATGAATACTACCGGCCAGAGCAGCACGCCGGCGGTCAAAGCGAGAGAGCCCGTTTGACCAAAAAGGTTCCAGGACAATTCTGGCAAACCAAAGGTATCTTCAAATGCGAAGATTTTGACGCCAATAAATTCGGCCACTAAAGCATTGGTCACAAAAAACCCGCCCAGGATCATGAAAAGTCGGGCAGATTTACCCGACAGCAAATGTTTCATATTACAACTGTCTTATTTTTACACAACAGTACAATTTTTCTTGGATTCTGTTATCAAAACAAAAGAATGCAATAAATTTGATGAAATAGGGCACCCACTGTTTAAGACCAATCAATGCCAATCCGTTTGAGTTTGAGTCTCCATGGCCCGAAAATGCACAGGCAGAACTTAGGAGATACAGAGCGTTTTAAATTGTGGAAATCTCCCACAGCGGCGCTCTATAGGTTGTTTCCCATCAAACCATTTTTTTCCATAACCTGATTTACTTACCTTATGACCAAGCATTTCACTTTTCTCCTTCTACTTCTTCTTTTTTTTCAAATTAATTTTTCAATGGCACAGAGCGGTTGCCCCGGTTGCGTAATTGATTTACCTCCCCTACCCTCCGACACCATCTATTTGGGCAATGCCCCAGATGGGGTTGCTGGTGAAGCGTATGATGGCGACCTGAGCTTCCGGATGCCTAAAACGACCGACGCAGTGCCAGGCACACCGGGAGGCTTGAATATTGGCAAAATCACTATTCAGTCCTTGCTAAATGTTCCTCCAGGGCTCGACTGGGAATCCAACAAAACCGAGTTTGATCCGGGTGATGAAACCGATGGCTGTGTAAAATTTTGTGGAACCCCCGTTTTACCAGGTCTTTACGAAGTGCAGGTATTTGTTACCGCTACGGTGCTTGGTATCAACGAATCTACTTCATTCACTTTTGATTTTTATATCGCACCTGCTACCAGTACCACTGATGGATTTACTCTTTTGAACAATAGCGGATGTGGCGAATTGACGGCTTCATTTGAAAATAACGTGGTCAGCAATGGCCAATATGGCTTTTTCTATTATTGGGATTTTGGTAATGGGGAAATGTCAACGGAGGAAAATCCAATGCCGGTAAATTACACAGAACCAGGCATTTATGAAATCAATTACGAAGCGACTATTGATACCTCTGGTTATGAGCTGACCACTGTCCAGGTACTCGCTGCGGGATGTAATGACCTGAACCTGCCCCCCATTTCCAATGCACCTCCTGAACTCTACATCAAAATAAAGGACCCAACAGGTACCCAGATCTTTCAATCAGACGAAATCAACAATGCTCCTTTTCCTTCGGCCTTTAATGTCAACCTTAAAATGGGGCCGGGCAATTACAGCATTGAAGTGAGGGACAATGACTTGATCGGATCGGACCATTGTGGAACCATTACCTTCAACCGGAACTCGACCGACACATTGGTCCTAGGAAACCTCCAACTGAAAATGGATATCTTCCATCCAATATTTTCTATTCAATCCACGGACACTGTTTATGTTTATGAAGTGCCCGAACCACCCTTGATTACCCCCAGTGGCCTGCTTGAAATATGCGAAGGAGATACGCTGATGCTGACTGCTGACTACACAGAAAACCTTCAATGGTATAAAGATTCATCCGCAATTTTGGATGCAGTCGAGCCAAACCTGACCATTTCATCAAATGGCACCTATTGGGTAGAATACACCACGCTCGAAGGCTGTAGCTCGGTTTCCGAACCGGTTACGCTGAGCAACCTTCCCCTACCGGTTTCTCCGGCATTTAGTGAAGAGGGAAACTGGCTGGAAGTAAATGATACCAGTTTGTTACCGCTTGAATATTCTTTGCAGTGGTACGTGAATGGCGACCTGATCCCAGATGCAAACGAAACAACCTGGTGCAATACCATCCCTGGGGTAAGCTTGTATTCCCTGGTCGTAACGGATGAGCAGACCGGTTGTACCAGTGAGTACAGTCTCGGGATTGCTTACGATGAAAATGCAGATTGTACCGTACCCACGAAAGAAATTTTGGCCATTGAAAACAGTTTACGGCTTTACCCAAACCCAACCTCTGGGTTGTTGAACATTACTTTTAAAAATGAAAAATACCAGCAGTTCGAAATGAGTATCGTCGATGTAATTGGAAGGACGGTTTATACCCAGGGCGTGCCTTCAACTTCAGTGCATTTTTATGAAATAATTGATTTAGGTAACTTGGATGCGGGCGTTTATTTCCTCAAAATTCAAACGGAAGAAGGGCAAGTAGTGAGGAAATTGGTGAAAGATTGAACAGTCACACGAAGGAGGTGATTTCGCAATCACCTCCTTCGTGGTTGCCGGGGGTTAGTTCCTTATCCACCCTCTCCTGTCAACCATATTTTCAATAAATTCGAAACAGCTACCCCGATAAAATTAGCTACGGCCAAACCCACCAGTCCGGTCATGATGCCTGAAAAAATCAATGCCCGGTTTTGAATCACCGCCGCAATCTGCCCAATAAAAGGAGGACCATAAAAACCAGCCGTCTGAGTAATCATCATGGTGTCCCGGTCTATTTTAAACAACCTGCACATCAGCAAATGCAGGGAAAGTGCGACGATCCAACTACAAGCCGTAAACAATAAAAGCATACCGCCGCCAGTAAACAATTCTGAAAGATCTGTCATCAATCCAATGGCCAATGAAAAAATAAGCAATAAATATTCACCCAGTTCAAACGGCCCCTCCCAGTTTCGAATGGTATCCGAAAAAGAAGCCGCAACACTCAAAGCAGAAATCGAAAGGATGATGATACCGGCATTTTCCATCCCCCCGGAGATCAACTGAGTAATACCGAGTGCTATGGCGGACAAGACCACCGTCAACCCTATGGCCATCAAGACATCCTTCCATTTGAATTTTTTCCCAGACATTTCCATCTCAATTTCTCCTCCCTTGTCTCCTTCAAAATCCTTCAGTACATATCCATAGACCCGATGGGCAATGGAAGTGAGAAAAATTAAATAAATGCCGCCACAAATCAATTCCGTCGCATTAAGGATGGTAAATGTGGCTTCATCTGCCCCCATCGCAATTCCCACAGAATTCATATTGGGGGTTCCCCCGATGAAGACCCCCGTAAGCATACCGGTCATTAACCAGCTATCCGTGATTTTTCCGTAAAACAAGGGCGATACCACGAAAGCACTGATGATCACGCAAACAATGACCAGCACAAACGAAATAATGGTGGATTTTGCCAATTTGAACCAGCCGATCAGGTCGGTAGAATACAACAAGAGCGGAATAGCCAAAATGATGGTAACGCGGCTAACGAGAAAAGACAATTCGTAATCAAACTCGAACGGTACGAAATTGCACAAAATGATCCCAAAAACAAAACACAAAACTACCGGGCTAAGCAACCGCTCCGTCCCCAATTTGAAAGTCAATTTGGTCAGTAACCAGGGAAAAAGGATAAGCAGAAGCGATTGAAAGACAGTCATTAAGATTTGAGTTGAAAGGTGTTTTACAAGTAGAGGTTCACGAAACCTTTATTCCATTTTGATAGGCTATGGTTAATTGGCAATTTCTTTTTTGCGCATTTTTCAACAGCCATTTGGCCAGTGGTTTTACGATGTGGTCTTCAAGGGCTCGCTGTAAAGGGCGGGCTCCGTATTTTTCATGAAAACCAATTTCTGCAAGGTGGTCAACAACGCTTTTGTCAAAATCAATTTTGATTTTGCGTTTGACAAAACCCTCCCTCAGCTTTACTTCAGCCAGTTCCTTCAAAGTGATTTTGCGGACATGCTCTTTGTCCAAAGAATTGAAAACGACTACATTATCGATTCGATTAATGAACTCGGGCCGAAAGAAACGGGCAATGGCTCCAAGATAAGCCGCTTTCTCCCCTTTTTCAGAAGCAAAACCTATTGATCGCTGATTGGAAGCCCCAAGGTTGGATGTCAGGATGATAATGCAGTTCCTGAAATTGGTGATTCGTCCAAATGCATCCACCAGCATCCCTTCGTCCAATACCGTCAGAAATGCATCGAAAATAGATGGTGCAGCTTTTTCAGCTTCATCCAGTAACAGTACCGCAAACGGCTTTTCCCTCACATCGCTGACCAACTTGCCAGGCTGCCTGCCTTCTCCAAGAAAACGCGTAATCTGGGAAGGGTACTGAAACTCACTCATATCAATCCTGATCAGCGGTGTTTGCTTCTGGCCTTTTCCAAAGAAATAATCTGCCAAAGCCCTTGCACTCGCCGTCTTTCCGACCCCTGTGGGCCCTGCAAAAATCAAAGTAGTGATGGGCTTGTAAGGGTTATTCAACCCGGCCTTGAACACTTTGATAATGTCACATAACTGTAGCACGGCATCTTCTTGTCCGATGATTCGATCGTTGAAAAACTGCTCCAGCTCATCCTGGTCCAATAAAATATCATCCCGTAAAAACAACTCTGGCAATCCAGTCCGCCGGATAAACTGGTTCATGACGTCCAACTTGGTGAGCCGCTCTTTTTTATTCAATTGTACCTCTCCCAGGCATTCTCCTAAAAAACGAATGCCCTTTCCGGGAAACCGTTCATAGGGATAAAACCGCTCAAGTAAACGCAATGCAGATGCAATGGCATCCTTTTCCACAGCGATATTTAGGTTTTGTAAAACAAATTCACTTGTTTTTTCAAAAATTACATTAATCTGTTTTTGGGAGAGTTCCTGAATTTCAAGCACTTGCAGGCTTTCTATAAATCCCGGCAGCAACCTCCGGATACTTTCCAGTTGTTGTGGAGTCACTTCACCAACCAGTTGGATTCTGCCACTTTGCAAAAAGGGCAGCAAATAGGCAGCAACACTATTCTCCACACTTTGGCTGCCTTGCCGCAACAGTTCCACCACATCTTCCACCCACAGAATGCCGTTATGGACGCCTAGCTCGTATGCCAGTTCCTCCACCACTTCCTGCCACTCACCAAGGTATTTACTGGTGGCGGTGATGCGCTGTGCCCTGATCCGCCAAAAGGAGTATTTAAGGTTATTTTTTTTGGCAATACTTGTCAGTTTTTTGAAGGTAGCTTTGATGATCGCCGTTTTCCCAACCCCTGGGTTGCCCTGAATCAAAAGACTTGCTTTCTGATTAAAAATAATGTTTTGGGCCTTGTCGACAAATTCCTCCATTTCCCATGCAGCCTCCGGCAAGGGGCTGAGGCTTCGACGCACAGCCTTCTGATAGGGGTACCGCTCTGCCAACCGTTCCAGCACTTTTGGTTTTTGGGATTTGTTCCAGTCAAAATTGAAGGTGTGATCCTCTTTTACCCGCAGGGTCACTACTTCCAACTCAGGTTTTGGGTAACGTACATGCCGATATATTTCTTCCGGCGCCATGTCGTCGAAAGCACTTTTCATAAAATGGCGAGCCAGTGTATCCAATTGCCGAAGATCGTAGCAATAAAAATTGGCATTAAATAATGGTAAGTAACAATCAAAAACACCATCTTCTTCCTCACCATAAACCAACGGGGTACTAACTGAAATTGAATTTTTTAACGGAAATGAAGTATTGCCATGATGCAATGAAGGCCGAACCGACATCTCAATTATTTTCATGACTGGCCGCTCTACTTCTACCAGCGGATAATCTCCTTCCCGTTTATATATTTTTTGTAAATGACTGGTCAGGATAGATTTGACTTTCTTGACTGATTTCTCAACCACCTGGTGTTCAGTGCCGACTAAAATACCCAAAAAGGAGTCTTCTTGCAACTGGAAACAAAGGAGTGGGAATTCGATTTTTTTCATTCAAGGTTTATTGAATTTGCTTAAAAATCCCTGTTGGTTCTTACCGTCCCGGAGTTGCGGCCAACAAGTTTTTTTTAAACCATTCCGTTAAGGTTTTAATGTTTTTCAATGTGGCAGCTTCCATGTGCAATTATCCACAATCCTACTCTTAAAAGCGAAGGATAAACCACGAGAATCAAGGAAATCTTGACATTGATTCAATATTTTTGTGATTTGTTAATTAAAGATTAGGCAAGAATATTGATTTTCAAGCGTTTATCAACGGTAAAGTAAAAAGAATAAAGCACCAGGTAAAATAGAACGGAACTGGTCGAGAGTGCTTTTTACATTTTGAAAAACCATTATTTAATGCCACATTTACCACTTATAATGATCTTTATTTGAAATTAAGAAATTGGAAATCTGGAAATTTCGAACTATTTGGTTTTCAATTTCGAATAACAATTAATTTAAATTGGATAAATGAAGGGACAAAAAAATGACATTTTTCCTCAGCTCAATCTTCGTTTTCTGGCATTGAAAATCAGTCATTTGCTAAAGTAAAATTGTCATTTTTAGCGCTCCTCATTTTTATCCAAGCACTTACTCGGAAAAAGCAATCGAATAAGTAAACCTCCTCCCAGAAATTCTACTTTTTCACCCATACTTTTTCCTTTTTTACTGATACAGACAACTTTGAGAATTTTTAAACGACACATTCCAGCCTCAAACAAAATTCCATCCGGACACATGTTCAAAATGGAAGAGGTGCGCTTACCTGTTTTAATTTCAAATACTCCGTACAAACGCCAATTGCACTTGAATGCCGGGTTGCGCAATCAATCATTCGAGTGTTTGAAATTACAATTATCCCCTCTGCCATTTTCCAAACTTTTTTCCCTTATGAAAAATAGCAAATTGTTACTTGGATTGACTGTATGCCTGCTGTGCGGACAAGTGGTCTTTTCACAAGCATCCCTCAAAAGGGCCAATAAACAATACGAACTTTCGGTATTTGCGGAAGCCGTTGAGTCCTACAAAGACGTTTTGGCCAAAAATCCCAATCACCGGGAAGCCAATGTAAAAATTGCGGATTGTTACCGCCTCCTTAATCAGTTCGAATACGCGCTTCCCCATTACCAAACCGCATTGGCCAACGGGGGCATAGAGGCGATCTATGTTTTTCAGTATGGATTAGTTTTGCAAGGTTTGGGGAGATATGAACTGGCAAAAGATGTATTTGAAAAATTAGCCGCCAACGATCCAAAATTTGCTACCCGTGGAAAGCATTTTGCAGAAGCCTGCGAATTTGCTCTGATGCCACATGACCCACCCAGGTATAAAATTGCCAACGAATATACCAACCGGCCTTCGTCAGACTTTGCACCTGCTTTTTTGGGAAAAAACAAAGTCGTCTACAGTACTTCCCGCAATGACATTGCTTCACGGAACAACCGAAATGCCCCCACAAGCAATACCCTGGGAACCAATAAATTAGTTGTCACCCAAAGAGATAAAAATGGTTTTTTAGAAACGCCCATTACGTTGCATTCCGGTTTCGGTACCTCTACCAACGAGGGGCCTCTTTCTTATACCAAGGACGGCAAATGGGTTGCTTTTACTAAAAACAACTTTCAGGAAGGGGTCCGCCAAATTCCTTCCGCGGGCCTGGAACTGACCCTCTACATCGCCGCAGTCGATGACAACGGAGATTGGTCGAATGCCACGCCTTTTCCGCACAATGGCGTTGATTTCTCAACGGGCTATCCTTGTTTTTCTCCCGACGGAAAAGCATTGTTTTTTGCCAGTGACCGGACAGGAGGTTATGGCGGATTCGATATTTATGTGTCGTACCGGGTCGGCAACTCCTGGTCTGCCCCTGAGAATCTTGGAGTGACGGTCAACTCGCTGGGCAATGAAATTACGCCTTTCTATGATGGACTGTCGCTTTATTTCGCATCAGATTTTCACAAAGGATTTGGAGGTTTTGACATCTTCCGGGCGGAAGAAAGCAATGGGCGCTGGGCCACTCTTTATCATGGTGGACAAGGGCTGAATTCTTCTCATGACGATTATGGTTTTATCTTCGACCCCTTGCACACGGTGGGTTATTTTGTCTCCAACCGGGAAGGCGGAAAGGGCAATGAAGATATTTACAGAGCAGAAAAAGAAACAGATAACGTGGTTATCAAAGTCCTGGATGAAGCTACTTCTGCCCCCATCAAAGACGCCGTCATCGATTTTGTGGAATGCGAGGAAGGAGCATACAACACCAACTCAAACGGCGTATTCAATTTCCAAATGCTGGAAGATCTGAACTGCAACGTTTATATCAAAAAGGACGGATATCTCACCGAAACATTGAAACTGACATCGATGGGCTTGCGCCAAAATCGGACCCTCGAAGTCAAGTTGACCAATTATGCCAATGCGTATCAGGGTAAAACGGTGAATGCGTCCAATGGCTATTACCTCGACAATGTCACTATCATAGCTACCGATCAGCGGACGGGTGCCCAATCAAGTACCGTTTCTGATGCACAAGGTGGATATGCCATTTCATTGATTCCCAATGCCTCTTTTTTGATTCGTTTTTCAAAACCAGGTTTTCAGGATGTCACGTTGACCGTTAATACTTCTACCAATGACAACCGCGTTTTACGGAACATTGACATCTTGCCAGTGGGTGCATCCGGCAAAATTTCATCCACTTCTTCAGATCCAATATTTTTCACTGAAGCGACACCAGATGAGGCCGGATCAAAAATTTCCACCACTTCCGGCAATCCCGGAACGACCAGTTCAAATACTTCAACTACAGCCCGTTCAATTGTTTCCGGGTTTTCCGTGCAGGTGGCCTCCGTAAAAGGAAATATGGCTGACATCAGTCGTTTCCGCAGCAAATTGGGAGACTTGGGAACCGTATATGCCGTCGAGGAAGGAGGTCGGACAAAAGTTAGACTTGGTGTCATCGCCGACAGGAACGATGCCAAAGCATTGCAAAAGCTGGTAGAAGCAAAAGGATATAGTGGCGCTTTCATCGTTACTGAAACCAACCGGGCTATCGAAGATGATGTCCCGGTTTCCTTCAAAGCTGAGACTAAGAGGTTACCTGCCAGCCAGCCCTCAGTTGGGTCCACAGCCGATCTGAATGGGATCATGATCCGGTTAGCTACCTACAGTAATGTCGCCTATTTTGACAAAGGTATAGTTGAAGACCTTGGAACATTGACTTATGTGCCAAAAGGAGATTTCACGGTCGTGTTGCTCCGTGGTTATTCTGCGACAGATGATGCCCTGATTGCCTTGAGAAAAGCAAAAGTCCGCGGCTTCACGGATGCCCATTTAGTAGAATTTGTCACTGGTGAAATGAAAAAAATAAAATAAGAGAGGTTGTTCATTTTGGATGTTCTCAAAAATCAAAAAAGCCTGATGTACCAACATCAGGCTTTTTTGATAAAAGTGATCTACATCACACCTTCCTAGCTCAACGAATTGCTAATTTTGCGTTTCAATAAAAGCAACTTTAACAATCTTAACAGGTTTTTTACTATAAGAATTGTCATTAATAAATTTAACCAATATTAAAATGGCCGTCATCAACAAAGGAACCAAAGCATATAGCATTTTAAAAATGAAATGCCCCCGCTGCCACGAAGGTGATCTCTTTGAAACAGGATCATTCTCTTTTAAAAAACCCTTTGACATGCCCCAAAATTGTCCGACGTGCGGACAACAATATTTCCTGGGCCCGGGGTTCTATTACGGAGCCATGTTTATTTCCTACATCATAACTGGTTGGTATGCACTTATCTTTTGCGGATCGCTGATCATCCTGTTCGATGTACCCTGGCAAACCGCTTTTGGCTTGATGGTAGCAAGTATGGTTATCCTCTTCGTCTGGTTCTTTCGTTTGGCAAGGGCTGTATGGATCAACTTCAATGTTAAATATGATCCGGGGTGGAGCGGTAAGAAATAAGGCAAATAATTACCATTTTCAGGAAAAAATGATCGTCCGAATTACATTTTCGACGGTCATTTTTTTTTAATCAAATCATGCTGTACTTTCGACACTTCATTAACCAAACCTAACTTGAAAAATGGAAATACTTTACACACCCGACGAACGCTTTCAAAACTTGCCCGGCTACCATTTTGCCCCCAATTATGTGGAAGTTGAAACCGGTCTCCGCATGCATTTCGTGGACGAAGGGCCAAAAGACGGAGAAGTCGTTTTACTATTGCACGGCCAACCGAGCTGGTCTTATTTGTACCGTAAGATGATTCCTTCTTTTGTAGCAAAGGGTTACCGAACAATTGCACCAGATCTGGTAGGTTTTGGAAAATCGGGAAAACCGACACAGCAATCTGACTACACCTATGCAAGTCATGTGAAATGGATGGAAAGTTTCCTGGCAAAACTTGACCTACAGGGAATCCATGTTTTCATCCAGGATTGGGGAGGGCTCATTGGGTTGCGTTGCATCGCCAACGATCCGGGGCGTTTCAAAACAATTACGGCCGCAAATACTGGCATGCCAACGGGTGACCAACAAATGCCAGAAGCTTTTTCCCAATGGGTCAAATTTGTCAAGACTATCCCTTTGTTGCCTTGTGGATCCATTTTACAAAACGCAACAGTCTCAAAACTTAGTAAAGAAGAAATGGCTGCGTACGATGCTCCTTTCCCTGATGTTGCTTATCAAGCTGGTGCCAAGATTTTCCCTTCACTGGTTCCGGCAAAACCCGATAATCCGGCATCAGAAGATAATCGGCAAGCTTGGAAAAAATTGATGCAGCTTGACCTTCCGGTCCTTACGCTGTTTAGCGACCAGGACCCGATCACGAAAGGTGGTGAAAAAGTATTTCAAAAATTAATGCCCGGCGCCAAACATGACAAACACTCCACCATCGAGGCAGGTGGTCATTTTTTGCAAGAAGACAAAGGAGAAGAAATAGCGCAAAAAATGATCGAATTTATTTCCTGATATGAGTTACAGCATCAACGAATCGAACCGGGAAAGACAAGGGCTCCTTGGAAACAATTACAATCGGCTGGCATCCAAATATTTTAAAATGTTGGCTCTGCCGACCGCAGGAAGCATACTGGATTTGGGCTGTGGACAAGGAGAAACTACCCGGTTGCTGAACGAAACGTTTGCTCCCGCCACCTGCATTGGAATTGACATGGATGCCTCTCTGTTAAAGATTGCCTCCGAGAAAAACCAAACCCTTGACGGACCAGATTATAGACTGGCCAATGCGAAATCTCTTCCCTTCGATGACAACTTCTTCGACCTGGTGTATGCCCGGTTGTTGCTCATCCACGTGCCGGGCAGCGAAGCGGTTTTACAGGAAATGAAAAGAGTGTGCAAGCCCGGCGGAGTAGTCATGGTACAGGACTTGGCCATACCGGAAACTTCGGGACTTTTTCCAAAAAACTGGGCCTATGAAAAAATGGCGGTTGCCATGCAATCGTTATTTGCCAATCCTGATATGGGCAAAGTGTTACCGTTGCTTTTCAAGAAAAATGAATTCACCCAGATAACGATCAGAAGTGATTTCTACTTGTTGCACGAAAAAGGGTCTGCTAAGCAATTGATGACCCAAACCGGAGCGGCAATGTTGGAAAAAATGATCGGAAAAGGAATTTTGCAAAAAGAAGAAACCAACGACTTTATCAAAGAATTAAAAAGAGTGGAACAAGATTATAGCTACACCTTTTTGACCGACCCTTTTATTTCTGTCTGGGGCGTTAAACCTTGATTCATCAGTTGTGCAGCACTGGATAAGTTTACCCCTGTTTGTTTAGTTTTCCCCATTTCAATATCCAGATGTGAGTAAATTTTCTGGATCATTTTTTGTACGTCAAAAACTTTCCTCCCATCCCATCTTAACATATCCCCGCTCACCCATTTGACACCACGCAGGTGCCTCACTTTCACATTTATACATATTTGCAAAACACATAACCATGAGAATTCGTACACTCATCAAATGGGGGATTTGTATCTTTTACTCAAGTTCAAATTTATTCGGCCAATGTGATTCAGTAGCTATTCAAAACGAGCTAAATTATCTGGTTTGCCCAAACGAAAGCATCACTTACAACGGGGTCGAAATTCCTGGTGATTCAACGGCATCATTCAATTTTCTTACCCCTGAAGGCTGCGACTCCGTCGTCACTGTAACCGTTGAGGCAATAGAAATAGATACCAATCTCGTCGCACTGTCTGCCTGTTCGGGTGACAGTGTTGAATATCTTGGGCACACCATTTTAGCTGGTGAATCAAAACTGATCACCGTGACCTTTTCGGATGGTTGCGATACATCTTTCCTTATCTCGGTGGATGTCCTGCCAAATGACACTTCCTTCCACACACTTGAGATTTGTGAAGGGGATTCGTTAGAATACGAAGGATTTGTTTTTTCCGAAGGGGACCATCGATTATTAGAGTTAGTCAATCATCAGGGTTGTGATTCACTGGTTTATGTTTCGGTAGAAACAAAACTGCCCGTTGCATTTCAAACCACCTCACTGGCGACTTGCCCCGAAGCAGCGGAAGGTGAAATTTCCATTCAAGTCACCAATGGTACTCCGCCTTTCCGCTATGCCTTAGGAGCCGAAGATTTTCAGGATTTCCCGATTTATAAGTACTTAAAGAGCGGTGATTATTCCTTAAAAGTAGCTGATAGCAATGGATGCGAGGAATCAAAAGAGGCTGCTGTGCCCGAAAGAGAACGGTTGGAAATATGGGTGGAAGATCAATTGATTTCTTGCTCTGATCCACACCTGACAATCCGGCCATTGGTAGTGCAGCAGGCAGGTGAACTGCAATGGGAATGGGCAGACGGCTCGGACAAAGAATGGCTGCATGTCGATGCGCCGGGTAGATATTCACTCATAATCTCCGATGACTGTACAATTGACGAAAAACTCATTGATGTCTCATGGGGCCATGACCGACCACAGGAACTGATTTACGTACCCAATGCATTCTCACCAAATGCCGATGGTTACAATGATTCTTTTCAAGCATATCTGAACCCATCGGCGGAGGTAATTGAATTTGAGATACAGGTGTTTGACCGCTGGGGGAGCCGTATGTTTTTTGCCAATAACCCCAAAATCGGTTGGGACGGACAATACCAGTTTGCAGCAAAGAACCCTGCCGTCTTTGCTTATTTCGTCCGAGCAGAAGTAGAACTATGTGGAAAGCTGGAGCAAATCTTTAAAAAGGGAGACGTTACCCTGCTGCGTTGAGCAATAATGCCGTTGCACCAAGAAAATGAAAAAAATACATGAAGGGAATTAAACAACCTGCTGATTGATTGAAACATCAACTTTGGCAGCTTTATTGGAATCATTAAATTTGTCAATCATTCATTTAACCAAGCTTGTACCATGAGAAAACTTATCTATTTCCTCTCTGTGTTTTTCTCACCACTATTATTGCACGCCCAAACATTTTCTACTGCTCCGAAAAATCAAAAACTCATCAAGCGGATTGTAGAATGGACCACATTCGCAGCGAATGAAGAAGAACCGGAAGAGACGATCAAAGACGCCATCTACACTTTCCGACGGGATGGCCAACTGCAGGAATGGGTCACCAACAATACCTATGAAGAAGTCTACCAATACGAGTACGACCAAAAAAACCGGCTCATCAACGTTAATATCGAAGGCAAAGACCTAACCCGTACCATGTCATATCAATACTTTCCGGATCGGCGAATGGCCGAAATCCAGGAGCGTGATATCGATGTAAGAACCATTCAGTATTTAAATAATAAAGGACAAATAATCGAAGAAAAGTCTTTTTGGAAGGGAGAGCTGAGTGAAGGAAAATGGGCAACTATGAGCAGGACCGTTTTCAATTACAATGAGTTGGACAGCGTCTTCGGTGAAATGCGATACGAACCGGTCCTGACCGGCCAGATCAACAAATTCAAAACAGTCCACAAATATGACGGTGCTTTAAAAAAGAAAATCGAATCTATTTATTACGAAGCTGACGGTCAACCGTTTAAAATAGTAAAATACGACTATAACTCAGTCGGTAAGCTATTGAAAAAAGTAATTTCACTGCCACAGGCCAAAAAAACCGTCACGGAAGAGCATATCTACCGAAACGGAAAAATCTGGCAGTCAATTACGAAAGGAGCAGATTACCGGCAAGAAAAGGTGTTTAAAAATGGACGTCTCGTCCGCTCTAAAGAGTACGATAAAAACGGCCAACTCCTTTGGCACACCGACTACCAGTATATCTTTTTTTAATGAAGAATGAAGAATGAAGAATGAAGAATTATTCTTCATTCTTCATTCCTCATTCTCCATCCTTTGTTTCCTCTTTTAAGTCCCTGTTGACGGCAATGCTTGCGTTCAATTCAAACCCTACCAGCAGAATAAAACAATTCAGTTGAATCCATAGCATCAGTACCATGATAGTGCCGATAGAACCATAGATCTTGTTGTAGGTATTGAATGCTTCTACATAAAATGAAAAGGCCAGGGAAGTAACGATGGATAAAATGGTCGCAAGCGTCGCACCAGGTGTCAGCCATTTAAATTTTTGGTGCAAAGCAGCCCCGATACGATAAATCAGTGCGATGCTGAAATAAAAAAGGCCGATGGTCACAAACCACCGGAAAACTTCAATGGAAGTACCAGCAAACCTGGAAATTCGGACCACGTCGTACAGCCAGGTGATAATCGTATTTCCAAGCACTATCAATACGATTGAAGCAACCAGCATCACCGCAAGCAAAACGGTCAGCATGATGGCAACCATCCGCTTCTTGAAAGCTGACCTCTTGCGAAAAGCACGCAGGTGCGTCTTTTCAAATCCATCCATTAGCTGCAACATTCCGTTCGAAGAGAAATAAATGGCCAATAAAAAACCAATGGTGAAAAAATTGGAATTAGGTTTTACCAGCGTTCTGATGGCCTCTTGCACCTGCATCCCCGCATTGGAGGGCATAATGTGATTGATATAGGCATTGATTTCTGTTTCAAATATTTCGTACAAAGGCATGTGCGTTGCCAGGGTGAACAGGAAAATAATGGCCGGGAAAAGCGATAAAAAAAAACTGAACGCCATAGCGTTGGCCCTGGACACAATCGTCACGCGCCTTGATTCATTGTAAAGGAAAACAGCCACATCATAAACCGGTACTTTGAAAAAACCCGGCAGCGAATTGGCCTTTGTCCAATCAAGTACCACTTTTACCAAGGGATGGTTCTCAAGCGCTAACCGTATTTCTTTTAGCTTTGGAAGTTTCATTCGAAAGATGATCAGATGAACAAATGGTCAAACATTTATCAGCATTTCATTGAAATGACGATTTGGAAATTGTTGTTCAACTCGTTTTCAAGGCTAAGCAGTTTACATTGTTCCTTCATTTTCAATTTCGGATGTTCTCCATTCGAAAACTGCCCGACCATTTAACCATCCAACCATTTATTTTATTTTCGCACCTGCCAAGTTCGCATAATAATCCATTTTCTTTAGTGCAGACTTTTGTAAAATTTTAATGTGTAGTAGCAAAAGGTAGCAGGAAAGAAAAATTGAGAAAAGTGTTCCGGTAAGCATCTATTCCACAAAATCCAATACCTTGGCCGTTCATGCCGACAAAACTGACCATACCTTTTTACGCTATCAAGCTGCACCTTCAGGACGGAGATACCCTGACCTTGCCCATTTCAGACACAAATGCCATTTACCTGAAAAAGTCAACACCTCAACTTGCAAAAAAATACAAAACCAAATTTCAGGAAAAACTGCTTGATAAAGGAAGGTACATCTCGGTTTTAGACGAAATTCAGGAAGGGGAATTCATAAAGTCTTCCTTGTCCGTCAGCTTTCCTGCCGCCAAGGATGGTATGAGTTTCCAGGCGTTCAGCCTTGAATTTGAATATTTTCACAAACAAAACAAAGACCTCTTTTGGGGTATCGTCCCATCTTTAGGAATTGAATCGATCGGAGCCTCTACAGAAGAGTTGACCAGTCAATTACAGGAAGCCATCAAAGTGGATTTTACATCCCGAAAGCGGCTGGCACATGTCCAGCACATCTTAAGCACGATGTGGTTCGCAAACATGTCGGTTGAAAAGACCGAAACCAACCTGAACTTTTATACGCCCGGCGAACTGTTGGAACTGCAAAAGGTGGAAAAACGGAAACTCCTGCCCAGAGTCGCTTCCAAATTGAAGATCTCACATACCGAAGCATATGGGAGAGAAAAAGAAATCAACCAACTTGAAAGGATTTTAAATAGTAATTTTTCAAAAAACATTTTATTGGTGGGGGCTTCCGGCTCAGGTAAAACAGCACTGATCTGGGAACTGGCGTTCCGTCGTAAAAACCAGAAAAAGAAAAACGCTATCTGGGAAACAACTGCCTCCGTGTTGATCAAGGAACTGACCGATCAAACCGGCTGGCAAGACAACCTGAGTTTGTTGGTCAGTGAACTGACCTTGGAGGGCGATTTTTTATTTGTGAGGAATTTGTCCGAATTATTTGAAGTGGGCCAATACGAGGGCAACCCTGTGAGCATGGCCGAATATCTGCGTCCCTACATAAGCCGTGGTGAACTGACCTTGGTTTCAGAATGCACCCCAGAAGAACGGGCACGCATCGAAGTCCGCAGCCCTAACTTCCTTTCTTTTTTTCAGGTGGTTCAGTTAGAAGAACCCAAGAAAGGATTGGAAGACATCATTTTACAAAAAGTAACCTCGCTGGCGGGCAAGCGAAAAGTTGTGTTCGAGCCTGATGCCATCGAAGAAGTGATTCGCCTGCATCGTCGATTTTCACCTTATTCCGGCATGCCAGGAAAACCAATTCGCTTTTTGGAAAGCATGCTATTGACGAGTGCGCCGGATGCGCCCAAAAAGAAAAACAACCAAAAGAAAACAGGCAGAAAACTGCCGGATAAATCTCCCGTCCCTACCCAGGTTTCCCGAAGGGCAGTGCTCCGCCAGTACAGCAATGAATCCGGGATGCCTTTATTCATGATCGATCCCGGACTCCCCATGAATGTTGCAGAAATCAAACGGGATTTCAACCAGCAGGTGTTTGGCCAAAAAAAAGCAGTCAACACAGTAATTGACTTGTTGGCGGCTGTTAAGACCGCGTTGACACGCACGGGCAAACCAATTGCCTCTTTCCTCTTCGTGGGCCCAACCGGGGTTGGCAAAACTGAACTGGCCAAAGTCCTTTCCGAGTTCATGTTCAGTAGCCGGGATCGCCTCTTGCGTTTTGACATGAGTGAATACAGCGACCCTGTTTCGGTGATGCGGCTTACCGGGCAAGGTTATTTCAGTGAAGGGCTACTGACGTCAGCCGTCAGGCGAGAGCCTTTTTGTGTATTGCTTTTTGATGAAATAGAAAAAGCCGACCCCACCTTTTATGACCTTTTGCTACAAATAATTGGAGAGGGGCGCCTATCGGACAGCCAGGGCAAATTGGTCAATTTTTGCAGCGCAATCATCATCATGACCTCCAATATTGGTGCTTCCAAATTGCAAAGTGGCCGCATCGGCTGGAAAAAAGAAATTGATACAGAAGAAGTGACAGGCCATTTCATCAGGGAGGTTGAGAAAAATTTTAAACCGGAACTGTATAATCGGATCGACTCCGTCGTCGCCTTCGAGCCATTGTCAAAAGAAACCGTCCGCTCAGTGGTAGACCGTGAAATCACCCTGTTTAAAAAAAGGGAAGGCATCCATTTCCGCCGATTGGACCTCGAATTGGAAGACGCCGTCTTAGACCATTTATCTCAACTTGGATATGAGCCGAAATATGGTGCCCGCTACCTGCAAAGAGCCATTCGCGAGAAGCTTATTATTCCGTTGGCCTACACCCTTAACCAATATGAACATGACGACCAGCTGATCATCAAAGTCATCATGGAAAATGGCGAAATTGCACTGCACACCTCATCCGATCCGCTGGCCTTCGACTTGTTGATGGAACAATGGGACAAATTGACCCTGGCCGAACAAACTTCCAATTACCGACGGAAAATGATGATGATGCAGGAGGGGCCCATTTACATGCGAATGCACAGCGAGCTGGACCTCATGGAAAATGACAAAAAGCTGGATGAACCGTCTTTTTGGAGCAACAGAAAGCGATCAAACCTCTATACAAGCTTGCTTGATGCTCGTGAAAAAACTGCTGCACTTTACGATCAAATTAAGCAATATGAAATAGAAATAGCACTCGCCGCAATGGAACAGGGTGATTTTGAAACCAATTTTGAGAACCGGCTGGAAACGTGGCACCATTCCTATTTTGACCAGTTAATCCAGATTTACAGCTTATTATTTCCTGAAAACAATACTTGCTACCTGAATATTTATGGGATCGACTTTGGACCTGTCCTGGACTTTTATCTGCAATTGGTCAAACGTAAAGGGTTCGAGATCAAGAATATACAGGCCGTTTGGCACCGTGAGGGTTTCAATGGAATCGATGACGACAACCCTTATTTAAAACCAAATCAGAAAAGTATTTCCCCTTACATCAAGCGATGTGTGCAAACCGAGGACGTTTTTGATATCAAACAGCTCCCTCCAGCTAAAGGTGACAGGCTGTACGGGATTGAATTAATTTTAAACGGAAACGCCTCGGCTGTCTATTTTCATCATGAAAACGGCACACAGCAATGGGAGCTGGCCGCCAAGGAACCCTTGAACTTATACCACATATCCACATCAAACCAATATGCCCCTACCCCACCGAATATTGTCCGGCAACAGTTTTATCAAAAACCCAAGCCCAGGCGCACCGTCAGGCTAACAGAGTTTTCTGATACCCAGATGAATATTCAGGCACAAGTCAAACAAAAGGAGCTCGCAGCTCAATACGCCGAGACGTTAGACGAAATATTCAAAAAAGAAGCGGAAAAATTCTTCTATTAAAAGTAGGCCCGATGCCCGTCGCAAAATTTTCAAAAGCAATCTTCTTCACATTCAAAATATTCTTATTTAAATGAAAAAAAATTTAAATTATTGTTTGCATTTTTTTTGAAAAAAACCATACCTTTCCGTTGATTATACAAAAGTTCTTTTCATTTTGAATTTCTTAACAAGAGCATCCGATCAACCTTGGGATTAGGTCTCCTTCTCCATACAAATCATTTGAAACTTATACCTCAACCCTCCCTTTCTGGAACGCCTATCTGCCCAACGTTTGATGCGGTTGTCGATTAAAAATCTGATCAATTATGTACATTACTTTCAAAGAGTTAAGAAACATTAAGCACAGCCTGCCCACCGGCAGTGTTGCCCGTATTGCCAGCGAGTTGAACATTGAAGAGCAGACCGTTCGCAACTATTTTGGAGCCAAGAAATATGGAGACGGGCAGATCGCCGATATAGCCGTACATCCAGGGCCGGACGGAGGCTACGTCCAAATAGAGGATACCAGAATCATTGATCTCGCAAAAAAAATATTAACTGAATCACACACATTGAAGCCTAGTTCAAACTGATACTCAACAAAAAATAAAAAACGGGGTGAAGCCATTCATCCCGTTTTTTATTTTTGTACACTGTCCCGTCCTAAAACCAACTTTTCACACCACATGGCAAACACTAAAAAGAAGACCGCCCTTTCGACGATTATCATTTCCGGCGTAATCCTTTGCGCTTTGTTAATCCTTCTGTATTTCCTGGAGAATGCATTCACAAATTTTTTGGGAAGCCTGGGTGGCAAGGTCATTATCGGACTGATGTTGTTCGTCATGTGGATCACAGTAGGCAGTGCCGTTCGAACAGCCAACCGGCACAACCGAAGTTCTTCCTTTTTTACATTGATATTGACCGGGGTCGGCACCGCTGCGCTTGGTTCGGCCCTGTTTACCGCATTTCTTTTCATATTTCCAAGAGTCAGCAAAGCAACTGATGCCTTTGAAGTTGCAGGGGCCAGCGGCGGGATCATTTTGATGATGTCAGGGCTTGGGTTCATTGCATCCATTCTCGCCATTATCAATGCGAGGGTGGAAAGTAAATTCCTTGGAAACCTTTTAGAGCTGCTGGTGGTCGGAGCATGTGTGGCTGGGTTCCTTTACTTCACTACCAAATAGAAATCTTTGCGTGGGGAGTTGAAAATTTGTGGTTCAATGATCTCACTTTGGATAAATGTTGATTTCTCCATTTTCCATTCGAAAACGTCCTTATTATTTTCTTAAATCACTCGTCGTTCCGATAGTTTTTTCAATAATATTTCTGTTTTCAGTGGCATTCCCCTTTCTTGTGGCTTCATTTAAAACGGCTTATAGCAGAAAGCTGGGAGCCATCAGTATTAAATTTTTTTATGAAAAATCTTGCACTGCACTGGAAGATCATCATTGGTATGGTAGCTGGCATCTTGTTCGGCGTTTTAGCTGTCCAATTAGACTGGAAAGAATTTACGGTCGATTGGATCAAGCCCTTCGGTACCATATTCATCAACTTATTAAAACTCATCGCATTACCCCTAATCGTTGCCTCCCTGATAAAAGGAGTCTCTGATCTAAAGGATATTTCACAATTGTCCAAAATGGGCGGGCGGACCATCGGTATTTATTTGCTGACAACCATGGTAGCGGTAACGGTCGGGCTGTTGTTGGTCAACATCGTCAAGCCAGGTTTTACGATTCAGGAAGAAACCCGCATCGAAATGATGGAAAAGTTTGGTGGAGACGCCCAGGGTAAAATCGCCATTGCTCAGGAACAAAAAGATGCAGGCCCGCTACAACCTCTGATAGATTTGGTGCCTGACAATATCTTTGGGGCTGCCTCCAGCAATGGCAACATGCTACAGGTCATCTTTTTTGTATTATTCTTTGGGATCGGCATGATCCTGATTCCACCAGACAAGGCAGCACCTGTGAAAGCTTTTTTTGACGGGCTGAACGAGGTGATTTTAAAAATGATCGACCTGATCATGCTCGGCGCACCGTACGGCGTTTTTGCACTCATGGCCGCGTTGGTAGTCGAACTACCCAATCAAGAAGTATTTTTTGCTTTGCTTTGGTATGCTGGCTGTGTGGTTCTCGGACTCGGCCTGATGACTGGGCTTTTTTATCCGACCGTGATGAGGGCATTTACCGGAAAAAGTTTCAAGTTCTTTTTTAATGGCATCTCCCCGGCCCAGCTCGTTGCTTTTTCTACCAGTAGTAGCGCTGCCACCCTGCCGGTTACCATGGAACGAGTCGAAGAGCATTTGGGCGTCGATGAAGAAGTAGCCAGTTTCGTCCTACCAATCGGAGCAACCATCAATATGGATGGCACGGCCCTGTACCAGGGGGTTGCGGCTGTTTTTATCGCACAGGCATTTAACCTGCAACTGGACCTGGGAGCCCAGTTAGGCATCATTGCGACGGCCACACTGGCTTCCATTGGAACCGCTGCGGTACCAAGTGCAGGGATGGTCATGCTGGTTATCATTTTGGGTCAGGCTGGAATACCGGAAGCTGGGCTGGCTTTGATTTTTGCCATCGACCGACCTTTGGACATGTTGCGCACCGTTACCAATGTGACGAGTGATGCGACGGTCTCCATGCTGGTGGCCAAAAGTATCGATAAATTGGGAGAGCCAAAATCGAGGGAATGGGATGATTATGTGGAGAAGCAGGCAGCTTGACAATGCAATTTCGAATCAAGAGTGAGCTTCTTTGACTCTGATAAAATCTGTTAGATTTCTCAAAATCTAACAGATTTTTCCTTTTTAAGGAGATCAAACCTTAAAATCCAACAAGAATTTCTTCACTGCCTCGTCAAATTTTTCTTTACCATCAAAATGGAAATACACTTCCACTGGTAAAACGACCATCGGCACTTGCTTTTCAATCAACCACTGACGATGCATCGAGAAGCGCATCGCATCTTTTTCGGTCGTAACAATTACCTTCTTTTTGCCCGGCATCACTTCAAAAGATTTTAAAATAGCTTCCAGGTCAGTCCGGTCAAACTGGTGGTGATCGGCAAATGCTTTGACCCGAACCTTGTCCACCTTCGATTCCAGGTAATCTTGCATGTATTCGGTATTGGCAATGGCACAAACCATTAAAACGGAAATATCCGTCGTCAGCTCCACCTGATAATTAGGATTAAAAATGTAATAGGGCCTCTGGTGCTGGTAACTAGAAAAATAAATCTGCTGATGAGGATAAGGGTTTATCTCGAAAGTCATTTTATTTTTCTCCTCTTCCGTGATGTCTTCCGGGCATTTCGTAACAATGATGATGTCCGCCCGGTGATAACCACTCCGCCATTCCCTTAGGCGGCCAGAGGGTAAAATATAATCACGGGTAAATGGATGGTTGTACTCCGTCAGCAGAATGTTCAATCCCGGCTCAACTTCACGGTGCTGAAAAGCATCGTCCAACAAGATAGCCTGGGTGTCGGGCATGTCTTTCATGATCTGTGGGATGCCGAGTGCCCGCTGTTCATTGACGGTGACAAAAGTATCCGGGAACTTTCGTTTGAACATAAGTGGCTCGTCACCAACTTCTTCGACCGAGCTTTGAGGGTGTACCACCCGGTATCCGACCGATTTTCGCCGGTAACCCCGACTCAGAGTAGCCACATTGATATACGGCCGGAGCAGCCGGATCAAATATTCTATATGAGGTGTTTTTCCAGCTCCTCCCACGGATAAGTTGCCCACCGAAATAACCGGTACATCAAATTTAAAACTAATCAAAAGCCGCTTGCGGTAAAAGAAGTCGCGCAGGCTCATCCCAATTCCGTACAGCAGGGAAAAAGGTGCTAATAATATCCGTATGAGCGGGTCTTGAATCAAAGGTGTATATGGTTAAAGTTATCAGATGGTTAAATGGCACAAAAAACTGCCAAGTCGTTCAACCATCCAACCATTTATCTAATTTCGCAGCCAAAGAACAAAAATTTGGCGCTTCCGCAAAATACCGCAATAAAAACCCTCGTACGGCTGGCTTGTTTCATCTGGCCGGTTTTTATTTTTTCACAGCCGCCGGTGAAGGCCCCGGCTTTTATTACCATTAATGAAATAATTATTGAGGGGAATAAAAGAACCAAAGAAACGATCGTTCTTCGGGAACTGGACTTTGATATTGGGGATACGATCCACTTGTCCGGTCTGGTGGAACGCATCCGGGAGAATGAGTACAATATTTTGAATACGGGTCTTTTTACCACTGCGCAAATCAGCTACAATAACTGGGAAGGTGAAACCAACCGCGTAGAACTGTTGATCAAGGTAAAAGAAGATTGGTACATCTTTCCTTTTCCGATACTTGAACTGGCCGACCGAAATTTTAATGTTTGGTGGACGAGGTATAACAGGTCGCTGCGGCGGCTTAACGTGGGCGTCCGTTTTTATCATACCAACCTCACTGGTAGAAGGGACCTGCTAAAAGCAGTGGTACAATTTGGTTTTACCCAAAAATATGAGCTGGACTATACTTTTCCTGCCCTTAATAAAGCCCAGACCATAGGTGCGAACTTTAATGTGCTACACACCCGTGAAAAAGAGATCGGCTATACTACATTCGAAAACAGGCTTATATTTACCCGAAACGACGAGGATATTCTTTTGCAGCGTTTCCGGATTGGCGGGGGCATTTTTTTCAGAAAAAAAATAGATGTCATCCATGCACTCAACCTGACCTACCGAAGGCACCAATTACACGAGGAAATTGCCCTTGACCTCAATCCCAACTTTTTTTTAGATGAAAGGACCAGGCAGGAATATCTATCCCTGAATTATGAATTTTCCGTAGACAAAAGAGACATCCGGCCTTACCCAATGAACGGGTATTTTTTTTCCGGAAGTATTGCAAAAAACGGAATCGGGCTGACTGGTGACATGCGTTCGACCGTCTCCACACTTATGTTCCAACAGTATTTCAATATCCCAAAAAAATGGAGTGTCGCGTTAGCTGCCAAAGGTAAAAGGGAATGGCAACGTGAAACACAACCGTATTATACCAGTCAGGCACTCGGTTATTTTGAAGACTTCATCAGGGGTTATGAATTTTATGTGATCGATGGATTGGACTTTGGCTACGTGAAAAAAGCCTTGCGTTTCAATTTTTTAGAAAAAGAAATAAACTGGGGCCGGTACATGAAAATCGAGAGTTTAAGGAATATGCCTGTTAAATTGTTTTTGGTCTGGCACAATGAATTGGGATATGTCAACAATCCATTTTATAAAACCAACAACCCATTAAGCAATGAATTGCTGTGGGGAACCGGCATAGGACTGGACATGATCCTCTATTACAACAAAGTATTCAATTTTGAATTTTCCCGAAATAGATTGGGGGAATATGGTTTTTTCCTACATTGGACTTTTAGTTTTTGAAACAGATCAAAATAAAACTTTAGCCTAAATTTCAAACGCTGGTGCAGGACGGTATCCTGCGCCGAATTTCGGCGCAGGAT
>JBCBRY010000095.1:0-33424 GCA_039819485.1 Bacteroidota bacterium
ACAAACCCCATCCCATAAATAAGGTAAATTAAACCCATTCGATCAAATGATAAACAGTGCCCTTCAATATGTGGCTAGGGAATTGAACCGCTATCTTATGCGGAAATTTAACCTTCAGGAGGACAAAGCCATATTAGGATCTATTTTGGATGAGACTGGTGCTGTTCCGGAAGGAAATAAAGATAAGGTGTTGGTCACTTTGGTCAACATGGAGCAGGAAACCAATTACCAGTACATTAATTTCGAGAAGACAAAAGGAAACTCCAATTACCAGTTAAATACCCCTTTTAATTTTAACATGGATGTATTAATTACTGCTCTTTTCAGTAATTATAATGAAGCACTTAAGTTTTTATCTGAAACTATTTATTTTTTTCAAAGCAAGAATTTATTTAATCACGAAAATTCTCCTGGGCTCGATCCTAAAATACAACAGTTGTCTTTTGAGGTCATTAAATTAAGTTATCACGAAGTGCATAGCCTCTGGACTGCTTTGGGTGCAAAATATATGCCTTCCGTATTGTTTAAAGTGCGGTTGCTATCTTTCCAAAGTGATCAAGTACAACAAGTAGACACCACGATTAGCGATGTTGGCCCGTCCGTAAACCCCAATGGATAAGTGGTTAAATACAGCCAAATATGCTCGTTTCAATTTCTGCATAATTATTATGAAAATAATTTTTGCAGAGGGATAAATGTACAGCCAACACTGGCTACTGTTAGTTGGATGGATCAATATGGCGGCATATTTAAAAGCCGTGGAAATAGTTGGTATTTATTGTTGAGTAAAACCAATGATTTAAATAAAATAAAAGAGGATAATGAAGACGTACAGCTTAATTTTTATTGTTATTCACAAAATCCGGATTTTGTAAAAATTACAGATTATCCAGTTGATGAACTTGGATGTTTTAATTTTTCGAGTGCAGGGATAAAATTAACGGGACAGGAAAAAAAATATTTAAATCCGGTATTTAAATCCTCCAATACAGCAATAAAAGAAATTGCACAAATAGAAATAGAGGTGTCAGGTTTATTTAGTGGTGGAGAAATAATAAATCCGGTTTTTGAGATGCAATTTCCGGATCGGATTGTTCCATGGAAATATTATATTTTTAATAATTCAGGAATTAATTATTCGACCTTAAAATTAGAGGGGGCAAAAAGTGGTCTGTTCACAGGGCCTACCGATGAGTATGTAGAGGGGGTTGGGAAAGCCCAGCTGTTTGACAGTGGTGAAGAAAAATTTCCCATTAAAGAAATAGGCGATGTAAAACTGAGCCTGTACGGGGAGCAGGACGATCAGGGTCAAATTATTTTAATTGATCATATGCCAAACCCCGGACCTGCCTCCCTGCAGTTAGCCAGTAATTCAAGCCAGCAACTCAATGCAACAATGTACATTTATATATAATCATAAATCAAAGAAAACATGATTACCAATGCTAAAACTCCCGGTGTTTATATTGATGAAGTAAATGCCTTTCCCAATTCGGTAGTACAGGTAGCTACGGCCATACCGGCGTTTATAGGCTATACACCTCAGGCAAAATATGAGGGCAAGTCCTATTTGTTCAAACCTGTTCAGATCACCTCCATGGCAGATTTTAATGCCTTTTTTACATACCCTCAGGATCCCACCACTAAAACTACTCCCAAACAATATGCGCCGTCCTACTACATCACTGCGCAGAAAAAAGTACCTGAAAAAGGAGAGTATTACGATTTTAATGGGACGATCTATACGGTAGAACCTGATCCGAACACTATTTACTACTTGTACAATAGTGTAAAAATGTTTTTTCAAAATGGCGGTACCAATGCCTATATCGTTTCCGTCGGGTCATATGGGGCAGCCAGCGGCGCACCCATCAATGCCGGCGACCAGATCGTCAATGGCAATGTGAAGCTGGCAGACCTGACCAAAGGGCTCGAAACGCTGAAAAAAGTGCCGGAGGTAACGATGTACATTGCTCCCGAAGGAACTTTGCTTTCAGCCGGTGAGAATATGTCCCTGATGGAGGCCATGTTGTTACAGGCCGGATCCATGCAGACCTCCGTTTGTATTTTTGACATTAAAGGCGGGCGTGAGCCTGATCCCATTTTATGGACGGATGATATTTCCAATTTCCGTAACAGCACGGGCAATGACTTCTTGAAATACGGCGTCGCTTACTACCCTTATCTAAAAACGACGGTCACTCCAATCGGAGATATTGACTATACCGGAATCAACGGCGGAGACGTCGGTGCGCTGGAACCGATCTTAAACCCGGCCAGCGCGCCCAATGCGCAGGCCGAATCGATATTGAACTCCATCAAGGGTGGAAACTCCCTTTCTGTGACCCAAAATAACAATGCGCTCGCGACAGCCAGCAAGGATTACAAACACATTCTGAAAATCATTCAGGACAAGGTAAATGTCATGCCTCCAAGCGGTATCATGGCAGGTGTCTATACCCTGGTGGACAGTACGGAAGGTGTCTGGCATGCTCCTGCCAATGTCACTCCGCTCGGCGTGACCGACCTGACCCTGCGCATCGATGATGAGTCGCAGGAAAACCTCAACGTGGATGCCGTCAGTGGTAAATCCATCAACGCAATCCGTTATTTCAACGGACAAGGTGTTCTGGTCTGGGGGGCAAGAACCCTGGATGGCAACAGCCAGGACTGGCGCTACGTCAACGTACGGAGAACGGTGACCATGATCGAACAGTCCGTCAAACTGGCCCTCCGGGCTTACGTGTTTGCGAACAATGACTCAAATACCTGGCAGAGCGTTACCAGTATGCTGGAAAACTTCCTGACCAATGTCTGGAAAGAAGGCGCTTTGCAAGGGACGAAAGCAAACGACGCCTTTACTGTACAGTGCGGCCTGGGACAAACCATGACCGCCCAGGACATCCTTGACGGATACTTGCGGGTATCAATATTCATCGCAGTGACGCATCCTGCAGAATTTATCGTAGTAACTGTTGAGCAGGAATTGGCAAAATCTTAATCAATTTATTTACTGGGGTGGTTGTTAGGGTTTGTTTTTCTTTAATTCGTTTTAAACCAACGATTTATACAAAAACAACTCGTTTGAAAAAAGCCCGGCAACTTAACAACCCTCTTATTTTAAAATAAAAAAATCATAGTATTATGGCTAATGATGGCACCAAACAAGGCTCACCTTGGCCCATGCCCAAGTTCAGGTTTTCAGTCGATTGGGGCGATGTGCAAAAGAAAATTTCTTTTCAGGAAGTGTCTGGCCTCGAAACTGAAACGCAAGTCATCGAGTACCGCGACTCCAACAGCCCTCAATTTTCAACCGTGAAAATGCCCGGCATTGCTAAATACGGAAATGTCACCATGAAAAGAGGTATTTTTTCCGGCGATGCTTTGTTCTGGACGTGGTATGATCAAATAAAAATGAATACCATCAAACGGCAGACCGTCGTCATCAACCTGTTGGATGAAAAAGGCGGCGTCGTGGTTACCTGGACTTTGAACAACGCCTGGCCCACTAAAATCACGGGAACGGATCTTAAATCAGACGGGAACGAAGTAGCTGTCGATACCATTGAGATTGCCCATGAAGGCCTCACCATTAAATACGGAGGAGGCTCCTGATGGCTTATCCACCGGTCTCGTTTAGTTTCCAGGTTACGGTAGGGGATGATACCTCCGAAGCCGGGTTTCAGGAAGCTTCCGGACTCAATATGGAGATGGGCGTGGAGGAGGTTGCCAGCGGTGGGGAAAACCAGTTCAAATACAGGTTGCCAACGGTCAACAAGTTTAACAACCTGGTACTGAAAAGAGGGCTGGTTCCCAAGAACTCGACCTTGGCCGCTTGGGTAAGCGATACCCTCACCGGAGGGTTGGCAACCCCCATCACTACCAAATCAATTACCGTTAGCCTCTTGGACGAAGAACAAAAAATACTCGTTGGCTGGACCTTTTTTAACGCCTATCCAGTAAAGTGGAGCATTTCGGACTTCAAGTCCATGGAGAATAGTTACGCCGTTGAATCTCTTGAATTTGCCTATAACTATTTTAAAAAGAACAGCTAATGCCTTTAGAGATAAGAGAATTGGTCATACGTACTCAAATAGTGACAGAAAGGGTTCGCCAGGAGCCGGCCTTGAGCGAGGTAAGTGTAACTGACCGAAAGGCCCTCATCGAAGAGTGTGTTGAAATAGTGCTGAACCGAATTCAACGAATCAAAGAACGGTAACATATGAGCCTTTCCTACCTGACGATTACGGCTTATAAGGACAAATCCTTCAGTAGTAAGATTGGGACTTATACCGTCATGATCAACCCGGAAAAGTATACCCAGAACTCTTCTGTGGAATACAGTACGGAACAAGGTCAGGGGGCCCCCGGCACTACGATCAAATACAAAAAGACAACCCCACAAACCATCTCGTTTGTGTTGGTCTTTGACGGAACGGGCGTGGTGTCCAGCAAACGCACCGACCTGGTCGAAGAAATCGACCAGTTTAAAAAACTGGTCTACGACTACAATGGTGAAATACACAGCCCCAACTACCTGGAACTAAAGTGGGGGGCAGGCCTCAGCTTTGAGTGCAAGCTGACTTCCATGTCGACCGATTACACGCTGTTCAGGCCGGATGGCAAGCCATTGAGAGCAAAGGTCACGGTCAATTTCAAGGGATATAAAGACCCCCAGATGATCGAGGCGGAAGCGGATAAAAGCTCCCCCGACCTGACACACCTGGTTACCGTGGTGGCAGGCGATACTTTGCCCGGACTGAGCTACAAAATATACGGTGATACTGGTTATTATTTACAAGTTGCCCGTTTCAACAACATCAATAATTTCAGGAATATAAAACCGGGAACGGTCATTCAGTTTCCGCCATTGACCTGAGAAGATATTTGACGAAATTGGAAATTGAGAAATTGGAAAATCGCCAGCCATTCGATTTTCAGCGCACAGCATGTTTTCCAATTTTCCAATTTCCTGATTTCTAATTTCTTTGATATGCCAAGTTCACCTGTCATACCCGATTCGGACCTCGTCACCATTGGTGTGAAATCAAATGGGAGCCCTATCGATGGTACTATAGAAATAATCTCCATTCACATTGACAACCAGGTCAATAAGGTCCCTTATTGCCTCATAGAAGTGATGGATGGAAACCCGGAAACGGAGGACTTTCCGGTCAGTGATGGCGAAACATTTGTGCCGGGTGCAGAGATTGAAGTGCTGGCAGGTTATGAAAACGACAACAGCTCGATCTTTAAAGGTGTCGTGATCGAGCATTCTATTCGAATAAAGAGAACCCGGGGGCCGGTTTTGCTGGTCGTCTGTAAAGACAAATCTGTGAAAATGACGGTGGGGCGCAACAACGCCTATTTTACAGAAACGACCGACAGTGAAATTATTTCCAAACTGATCGGAGACCACGACCTGGATGCTGATGTGACCTCTACTTCCAATCAGCTGAAAGAGGTGGTCCAGTATTATGCAACTGATTGGGATTTCATCATTGCAAGAGCGGAGGTAAATGGCCTGATCGTTACGGCGAGTGATGGAACTGTATCCGTAAAAGACCCTGACGACGAGACCGACGCCGTGCTGACCCTTACTTATGGAAATGACATTTTCGAGTTCGATGCGGTCATCGATGCACAGAGCCAGTTGTCTTCCGTACAATCTTCGGCCTGGGATGTGGAAAGTCAGGAAGTGGTTTCCGGAGAATCATCTGTTTCGAATTTTGATATCGGCAACCTTTCCAGTTCTACCCTGGCAGAAGTAATCGGTCTGGACACCTTCAAACAGCAGACCTACGGAACACTTGAAAATGACATGCTGACGTCATGGTCCAAAGCAAAAGCGACCAAATCGAAATACGCCAAGGTGCTCGGCAATATAAAGTTTCAGGGCAGTCAACTGGCCGTTCCCGGTAAGCTGCTGGAGCTTAAAGGAGTGGGCAAGCGATTCAGTGGGAGTGCTTTCGTATCGGGCGTGGTTCATGAGATAGGCGACGGCAACTGGGTCACCACTGCCAAGATCGGCCTTTCTTCTAACTGGTTTACAGAAACGGTCAGGACAGAAGCGGCCGTAGCATCGGGCTTGCTGCCGGGCATGCAAGGGCTACAGATCGGGAAAGTAAAACAGATCAACGAAGACCCCGATAGCGAGTTCCGGGTACTGGTCAATCTGCCGCTGATTCAAAGCAGCGATGATGGCGTTTGGGCACGCCTGTCCACTTTCTATGCTACCAATAATGCGGGTGCATTTTTTTATCCGGAAGTGGACGACGAAGTGGTGGTGGGCTTTTTTAATGACGATCCCCGCTATCCGGTCATTTTGGGTTCCATGTACAGCAGCGGCCGGCCGGCACCTTCCACGCCTGAAGAAGAAAACAATACCAAGGAATTCGTCAGCCGGGAACAGCTGAAAGTGATTTTTGATGAAGAGCAAAAGGCCATCACCATCATAACGCCCAACGAAAACCAGATGGTTTTTAACGATGAAGAGGAAAGCATAACCATCAAGGATCAAAACGGGAATTCCATTGAGATGTCGCCGGAAGGGATTAAGATCAATAGCCCGGCCAGCATTCAGATTACGGCCGATGAATCCATCACCATGTCCGGCACTGCCGAAGTGAGTATCAGCTCGGAAGGGGAACTAAGCATGTCGGGCTTGTCCATTTCGGCTTCGGCCGATACGGAGCTGTCAGCATCGGCCGATGCTTCACTTTCTCTTTCCTCGGCCGGAGAGTTGTCGATCACCGGGACATTGGTCACCATAAATTGAATTTAATCAACCCCCAAACTTAGCTGTCAAGCTGTTTTTGGAAAACTTCAACAATAAATTGCACTATGCCTCCAGCTGCCAGACTAACTGATTTTCATGAATGTCCGATGGAAACACCGGGCGTTCCTCCCATCCCTCATGTAGGTGGCCCGATCGTCGGCCCGGGTGCACTGACCGTATTGATCGGTGGGCTGCCGGCTGCACGGGTCGGTGACATGCTGATATGCGTAGGGCCGCCGGATGCCATAGTGATGGGATCTCCTACAGTCATCATTGAGGGGAGCCCGGCCGCCCGGCTCGGAGATGAAACGGCTCATGGCGGTACGATACTGATGGGGGAGCCAACTGTAATGATAGGAGAATAAAATGATCGAAGACCAATCTTTCCTGGGGCGGGGGTGGACTTTCCCACCTGCATTTGTTAAAGGGCTGGACACCACCGTAGTGATGTCTCAGGGGGAGGAGAATATCAAGGAGAACCTGCACATTTTGTTCTCTACCAGAATCGGGGAACGGTTGATGAAATACAATTATGGGACAAAACTCAAGTCCTATGTTTTTGACCCACAAAATGCCACCCTGATCGGAAACATAAAAAAGACGGTAAAGACTGCTATTCTGCTGTTTGAACGGCGCATCAAATTGGATGAAATCAAGGTGGAGCTGATTCAGGACCAGGAAAGCATCGTCAACATTGAAGTGCAGTTTACTGTCAGGAAAACAAACAACCGGGCAAATTTTGTCTACCCGTTTTATCTGACGGAAGGAACGAATATTCGTTTATGACCAATTCGCAAAATATCGCCAACCTGCTGACCGGCACGACCCAGCCACAACGGGTTTTGCCTGCGCTCGATCCGTCCTACTTCTCGGTGGACGAGAGAGACACCAGCGACCTGTTGGCCTTTGCGGCGAAATTTGCCAAAGCCCTTAGCTATTTCAATGCAGACAATGAGCAGGAAGGCTCCTGGATGAACCTGCTCCTGTCGGATTATACGGTACTGACGGCCTACGTCATGAAAACGGACCGGTACATGGAACTGGCCAAATTCCTCGATTACAAGGCCGGCATTCTTGCCGCAGATGATGGGTTCACTAAAAGAATATTTATCCAACAATTTTTTTCGATCGGCTTCCACATCGTTTTGCGCATCAACCGTTGGTATTTATTGTCGAAGGAAAACCATGGCTTTCATCCTTTCCAAAAATATTTACGGCTCACCATCGAAGACAAGGGGAAATCTGCTTTGAAGAAATATTACGAGCTCTATTTTTTATTGACTGAATACATGACTGCATTCAGAAATGAGGCATTGCCGAAAATGGAACCGCTCGACCGAAAATGGTATTTCGAACCCTTTCCTTCCTTATCCCGGCCGACGACGAAGGATTTTGTGAACGAGACCATCCAAAATGCTGTCGTTGCCGGACAACGGTTGTTCAAGTTGCAGGATGAAATCATCAACGCTGCCGGAGAATTTCATCAATCATCCCTGCAACGGAAAAACATTCCGCCCCATATTGGATTGTTGTTGACGTTCCTGGACCTGTACAAATATCAGTTGGATGATGTCAATAAGCTGACCGGGCGGCATCTAAATTTTTATTTTAAGGACATCTTAAAATTCGCAGAAGCAGGCCCGGTCGCCGATAAGACCTACCTCACCTTTCAACTGGCAAAAGGGATTGACCGGTTCAGTCTTCCTGCCGGCGCTGCCTTGTCAGCAGGCAAAGACAAAAACGGCCAACCAATAGAATTTTTGACTCAAAAAGAAATCGAGCTTACCGCCGGCTTCATCAGTCAGGTCAAAACTTTGTTCTTTCACCGCATCAATGGCAAAAACCTGAATGGAATATATGTAGGGTCGTTAAAGAAACACGATGCCGTTCCCAATGAGAGCTGGCCAGTATTTGGAGGGTACAAATCCGACAACCCCAATTTGGCGATTGAGGAAGAAAGTTTGGGCTTTGCCGTTTCCTGCCCCGATTTGTTGTTGGGGAGCGGAGAACGCAATGTGGTCATTGAATTCATTTTGGATAAAAGCCAGCTCACCGGGACGCCTCCCGAAGAAAACCCTGCTGATGGGGGAGGGGGCGAAGGAGATACTATGAACGAGGACCCGGCCAATGAAGCTCCCGCCGGTGAAGAGGAAGCAGTTGGAAATACGACCAACGGAAACCCGACTGATGAGGGTGCAACAAACGGAGATTCGACAAACACAGTGGAGGCCACCGCAAATGCAGGAGCTTCAGGTTCCACTTCTGGAAAGACAGCTGAGAAGGGTGTGATCCCTCAAAAAAAACCTGTTCGTACGGACAATCTGGACCTGAGTAAAGACTGGACAGACATTAACGTAGGTGGAGTCAAAATTTCCAGGAAAACAATTGGTGACAAACCTACCGTGGTAATCAACCTATTCCCCGAATCCCAAACCGAAGAAAAAAACAGGGACGAAAAGCCGGACGATGGAAGTGCCATTGATAAAACACCTACCGACCCAGCGGTCACTGCCGGAGATGCCACCGACGAAAACCCGGACGACGGGGATGCGACAAACGAAAATGCCAACGGTGCTGATACGGTTTCCGATGATAAATCCATTGATTTAGACTGTTTTGATTTAAGTGTGACTACCACCAAAGGTTGGACGGATATTGACGCAAACGATGTTTTGATCACCAAAAAAAGAACGGGGGACAAGACTACGTTGGTGATTAATGTAACCTTCGGATTCAATGCGCCATCCATCGTAGCTTACGAGGGAAAAATACACGGCCCCGGATTTGACACGCAATGGCCCGTTTGCAAGGTTAATTTCAAAAAAAATGTGACCGCCAGTGAATTTGCGTTTATCAAAAGATTTTCATTCAATGATTTTTCAATCAAGACAACCGTAAAAAATGCCAAAAAATTTGTCTTGCAAAGCGATAAAGGAAAACTCTCTCCTTCGATCCCGTTCATGCCTTTTGGCAGCAACCCCAAACCCCAGTCGAACCTCTACATAGGAGGGCAGGAATTTTTTGTAAAACCCATCACATGTTTCGAATTGGATATTCAGTGGGAACCCTATCCGGATGATTTCTCTGAATATTACAAAGCATATAACGATTATTTAGAAAAAGAAGGAAAGGACCGAATATTTGAGGACGACGTTTTTACGGCCAATATTTCATTGATCGGAAAGGAAAACAATGAAGAGGGAAAATGGATCATCATCAAGAGAAACGAGAGTGATAAAATAGTCCTTTTTGGCGATGATGAATTCGGCACTTCCTGCCTGGGCACGTCCAGTGAAAAACCGGCCGACTATCAAAAGTTGATTGCCTGTGACGTTGATGGCTTAATGGAGGTGAATCCAGACCTGCCCGTTGTCCCACAATATTCCGCACAATACCGCAACGCATTTTACAAGTTCAGTTTTGCCAACCCTCCGGAAGGGTTCGGCAATGACCTGTACCCGAAAGTAGTGTCCCAGGTGACCCTGGAGAATGCCACCAAAGCCATGGACAAGGTGAGTATTTTTGGCGATGCCATAAAGGAAGACAAATCAGGTATTCTGAAAAAAATTACATCTATATTCAAAATAGAAAAAGATGCAAAAAAATTAAAAGATATAGATGAAAAAGCGCTGAAAGATGCCAAAAAGGGACTGGGAAAATTGATAGATAAAATAGATAAAAAAAAGAAAAAGCCTGTAGGAAGTGCCGCTGCCAGCACAGACACCACCAGTAGCCAAAGTAATAATGGCCAGGATGATCCTGATTTTATTCCATTGCCGAACAAGCCTTATATTCCTAAAATAAATGCTTTGTCCATCAATTATACTTCGTTCAGCGAATGGAATACTTCCACTTCTGCCTTTCCATTGAAGTATTACCGGGTGCAGCCTTTCGGAACAGAGGAAATTGATTTTTATAAATCACCGGCAATAAAAACGCCTGAATTATTAATTCCTCATTTTGAATACGACAGCTATGCCTATTTAGGACTGGAGCAGGTGCAGCCGGGCGACAAATTGAACTTGCTCGTTTCTATTACCAGCCAGGTCAATAAGGTTGAAGTGGAATTCAACGATCGTTTGAGCTATGAATATCTGACAAAAAACGGCTGGCAACAATTACAGATAGAACGTGACGGCACTTATGGGTTTGAGCAAAACGGAATTGTCAGTTTTACATTGCCGGAAAAAATAACCGATGAGGCAGACGGGATGCAAGCAGGCCTTTATTGGTTGAGGATAGGCAATAAAACCAATAAATTAATTACCACGGATTTTATGGGCATTCAGGCTGCGGTGGCAGTGCGCAACGTATCCGGGCAAAATGATTTCCAACTGATAAAAGCCGGGGCCATAAAAAAAACTGCCAACTCTGTTCCTCCTATCAAAAAAATATTGCAGCCCGTTCCTTCTGAAGGTGGAAGGGCCGCCGAAACTGACAACCAGTTTTATCACCGGACAGCATATCGCTTAAACAATAAAAAAAGGGCAGCCAACCTGAAAGATATAGAGAATCTGGTGCTGGAACAGTTTCCGTCAATTTATAGAACGGCCGCCATTCCCATGGGCTATTTCCCAAAAGGCAAACCCGGTCTCGTGCAGATAATGGTCGTGCCGTTTATGCAACAGGATAGCCAGACCAAACTCCGCCCACTGGCGGCACCTTCTCAATTGCGGGACGTTATCGAGTTTGTTCAGGGCATCACCTCAGAGGGAATGATGCTGGAAGTAGTGAACCCATCGTTCGTAGAAGTAACCGTGGCCGTTGAAGTCATCTTTAACAGCGATGCTACTGAAAGTTTTTTGAAAGCGGAGCTTACCCAGGATTTGGACAATTACCTCAGTCCTTGGGTCTGGGACAATCAACTGGCCAACACACAGGACAAATATTGGAATTCGGCAGCTATTTTTTCATTCATCAAATCGAGGCCATATATCAAGTATGCAGGTGGTTTTTCCACCAGTTTGAAAAGGGTCGATTTTCATCCCAATGAGAACATGGCCGATCAGGAAAAAACGGAAGAGGTGCTACAATTGATGCCGTGGAACCTGGTTGTGCCGGCTGGAAAATATACCATCAGTAAAGCGGGGGCCACTGGCACTGTTGGCCAACGCAAAAAAATACTGGACTTAAAAAAAACGATTCAATCAAATTAAAATAAATAGAAATGAATAATTGGAACTAAATGGTTTCACTTAGAGCAAGAAGCTTCCTCCCCCCGGCCCCCTCCAGAGGGGGAGACATGCACGTTCTTTTCTCCCCCTCTGGAGGGGGCCGGGGGGAGGAAAGTTCAGTCTAAAAAAAATATTAAATAATAACTGACCAAATGAATTTATTTAAAACCAAATAAGCAGGTGGTCAAAAAAAAATGACACTTTTCCTTTGTCTGAAAAAGAGTTTTGAGATTTGGAAATCAAATATTTGTCCAAATAAAAGTGTCATTTTTAGTGCTCCTTGTTTTTGTCCAAGCACTTAATTTTTGTCAATAAAAAAAAATAAATGCAAGATCCTTCCACATTGCCAGTCATAAACAAAGATGAACAACTGTCGGATTCTTTGAATTATGATTTTCTATACCAAAAGGGTATAGAAAAAATCGGGCAATATAGTGGGGAGGCCTGGAACAATTATAATGATTCTGATCCGGGTATTACCATCTTACAGTCCCTGTGCTACGCGTTGACTGAACTGGGGTATAAAGCCAATCTGCCGATTGAAGATATATTGCCAAAAAACCAGAAAGGCCAGGTGGTGATGTTTAATCGGTTTGTTCCGCCGCCACAAATACTGCCGACAAACCCGGTTAGTTTAATAGATTTTAAAAAAGTAATCGTTGATTGTACAGATGAAATAAAACAGGTTTATTTCAAGCATATTCAAACGGAATTAAATGCAAATGTTTTTATACCATATCTCGAGTTGACTCCGGAAGCTTACGAACAAATTGAAAAACAAAATAAAAAGCAACAAGAAAAAGATAACGAACTCGGGCTCGCCGAGCAGATTCAGTTAAGGGTAGAAACGGTTCTTTACCAAAAAGGAAATTTTGGCCAGCTTTATTTGGAACCCCAGATCCTGAACCCCAACAGCCTGAATATTAAAGGGAATATTGTTGTTGATGCAGCGACGGATGCCGACTTGTTTGCGGCGAAGCTGATATTTTTACTCAATAATTTATTCTCTCCATATCCGGTCTATTATTCTTACGAAGAACAATTAAATAAGGGATTGAACAATGACGAAATATTTGATGGGCCATTGTTGAAAGGAGGCTTTTTAGAAGACACCGATTTCAAACCCAAACGGGAAGAAATAACCGTACACGAAATTATGGCTGCCATTGATGATATGGAGGAAGTAATTTTGGTAGATGAATTAAATATAGGCGAAAAGACTGAAATATTATTTGACGAAATTCTGTACGTAAGTTTTGATTCCCTTTTCGGTACAGACGGAACGTTAAATATCATTCAAAATGGTTCTGTTGTCAGTTGGTTGTCAGAGGCACAGGTAGATTATGAACTGAAAAAAATAATTCCCGAACCACAGCCGAAAACTGAATACCAGGATTATTACCCGACCGGCCAGCCGAGTGGTATAGATGAATATTATTCCATCATGCACCAATTCCCCGAGGTATATAATTTAACCCGAAGCAGTTTTAAAAATAAAAGAGAGGAGGCCAATGTAAAACAACTAAAAGCATATCTCGCGCTATTTGAACAGACCATGTCAAATTATCTCTCTCAGTTAAATTTTACCGGAAGGTTATTTGATTTTGACAGTGGAAGAAACTGTCACCAGGTGGTTGGTAAAACTTATTATTTCAATGATATATACGACGTGCCGGGGATTCAGTATATTTTAAAAGATGTAAAAGGCTATTCAAAATATTATGGACAATCTTCGAGTGATTTAAAAGATTGGAATGCCTATAAAAGGGATCCGTTAAATCCATACCGCCAGCAATTGGCCATGGCCGTGGAATCCCAGGGCGTCAACCTCGACCGTAAGGCAAGGGTACTGAAACATCTGCTTGCCCGTTTTGGGGCCGACTACCAAAGCGATTATTTGCACTTGACAAATCCGGATTATGGAAAACCGGAAACAGCCGTTGTTAAGCACGTGAGCGAAACGCTAAAATCATTTTCCCTTTTTAGTGCCAATCGCATTAGGACTTATTTTTTCCCAAAAACAGAATTAGTGCTTTTGAGCGGATTGGAATTGACCGCCGGTAATCAATTAAATATCAACGGATATTATAATTGGATGCTGGAACGTATCGAATATGATCAGCAAACAAAAAAAATAAAGTTGTCGGCCCTGACGGCCATTCTGAACCATAAAAAAAGAAGAGTAACCTTGTTGGGGGACAAATCTTTTATCAACAAAAAGGCAGTCGGGCCAAACGGCGTGGAAATATATGTTAATGGTGAACTGGGCTTTTTCCTTTCTTCATCCTTCATCACGAAACAGAAACCTGTTTCAAAAGAGGAGTTGGAAAAACGAATCCAGGCCACTGTTCGGAAGTGCGCCATAATCCTGGATTTTTACGTTACGAACACCTTCGGCATTATTGCCATCGACCATGCCAGGTTGCTGAGTTTTCTCGACCTCAGGTTTGTGCTGAAAAAGGCCGATACAAATGGCGGCAAAATTCTTTATACCAGTGATTATTTATCCTTTTCGGCAATTAGCAGAACCACTGCATTGATTTACGGCGACCTGCCTTTTACTTCCAAACTTACTGGCCTCAATAATTATGAAATCGGAATTAAAACCAACTTGCCGGTAAATGAAAAAGGAGAAAACCCAGAAGGTACAATCAATGATCAAACGAGCTATTGGTACCCGATATGCAGTGGCATCCAGACATACGAAGCACTGGAGGAAATAGCTGAATGTTTGTCGGCCATCAGAAAAGGTGAAAATAATCGAATGAAAATACTGGTTCCGTCCGCAGAAGGAGAGGATGATAAAATGGCCGTTCCGAAAAATTTTTTCCTGAAAAAAGTCACGGTCGTCCTCCCGTTTTGTGTTCCTCTTTTTCACCAGGATGACTATCGGACTTTTTTGCAAAGAACTTTAATAAATACGGCTTCCGCCGATGCGATGGTCCAAACAATTTTTCTTCCATTGAATAGTATGATTGTTTTTTTAAAGGGTTATGCCGGCTGGATGAATGGTATTAAAAAACAGTTCAAAGGTGAAGGGCCGGGTGGAAAAACAAAAAATGGAATTTTAAAGCTATTACACATTTTAATAAAAGAAAATGATTAGTGCAGATAATAGACATAAAATAAAATCAATATTATTTGATATTATCTTCGATGATGAGCGGAGAGCGCAGGAACTGTATGATCAGGTCAGGCATATTCATTACAATAGTCTGGAGTCGGAAATATCTGCTTGTTTGGATGAGTTTGCGCCTGCGAATAAATTGACAGAGTTAAAACGGGTTGAACTGGATTTGGGAGAAATAGAATATCCACACCTCGAAATGGACCTGGTCGAAAGGACAAAAAAAGCACTGCGGGAAAAATTGAAGCAACTATTGTTCAGTTATGAATCCGATGAACCTGGTGACAAACAAAAGTCATTTTCAAATTTTGAAACTTTAGCTTTTTATTTCACCAAAGGGTATCTCCCATGGAATGCGGAAGGGAACATTGGAAAATTACTGGACGATATTTTATCGGAAGATCCAGCCCTCGTCGCAGTCTTGCTGAAAAAACTGGGGAACCAGGCATTGGTCCGCGAACGCCTCGCCTTCCGTTTTGGAGGAGCGCTGCACAAACGGATTGTTCTGGCAATTGAGCCAACAGAAGGAAACCGCATCCTGATGATTCACAACGAACTGGTCAAGCATTTTCTGTCCGACCAGTTGCTGGGAAAAACAAAAGGTGAATTGGACAGTGCCGTGTGGTTGTTTATTTATAACTATTTACTGACGAACCCTGGCGCCACTTTTAATTTCACCGAATTTATTAAAAATATATTGGTGCAGTTTTCCAATCACTTTAACCTTTCTTTCACTGCGGTCATTGTGTCTTTAACGGAAACGCTGAATAAATCCGATGATACACAATACGACACATTATTGGAGTCATTGGATGAGATTTCCAAGAACTTTAAAATTGATATTAAAAAAACGGAATTCGGTTTCAGGAATTTTGAAAGGTTGTCGTTGAGCCAAAAGATTGAAATTTTAATTGAATATTTAAATACCGGAACCATCGATCCTCCGGTAGTCGGAATCAGCCAGGCTCATCTCGATGAAACATTTTTAATGGCTTTGCAACAAGTGCCCGACGAAATTATCGGGACACTAAAAGGGTTAAATGATTCTTCGGTTAGTGTAGCCGAAATTATCAGCAATTTTGACCTGAAAGTTATTTACCGCGTCATTCAGGTAGTGGCACCCGGCCATCATTATTCCATTATAAATTTTGAAAAAGGCTTTATTGCCATCCATAGAAAAGAACAGCTCGTACAGGCCTCCGAAAAAGAATTGAGTGAAACGGTGTTAGGGTTTATTCTAAAAGCGCTGCTCTATTCAAAAGGTACTTATTTCAATCAAAAAGTATTTCTTAAAAACCTGATTGAAAAAACGGCAGCTCACTATAATATTACCTATCACCAGTTTTTTGAAAAACTGTATGAAACGGCCAGTACCATTTCTTCAAAATCAGTGCGCTTCCATATTTTTTTCCAATTAATCAGTGAATTAAAAGAAGAGGATTTTCTGCTCAGCAATAAAAGTGTAACCGATGCACCTGACCAGGGGCAGGGCAGTGAGGAAAAGAACGAGGAAAAATTATTTTGGTCCGTATTGAATAGTGGTGTTTATGTCGAGAATGGCAGTACGGTTTCTGCCCTCCAGGCGTTGCGCAATTTTTGGAAAAAACATCCTGCAAATGCCAAGAGCATTTTATCGAAATTCCTCGCCCGCAAAGAAAACAGAAAAAAAATGGCGGGCATGCTGAGCCGTGCGGCGTTATTGGAACTCGTGCAGCTCTATCACCGGCGCAATGTGTTGGATTTCGATCACTTGTACAACCGCTTTACCGAAGCTGGCCGCCACCTCAAAAAATATATTCCGAGTGCCAAGGCATACGACGTTATCTTGAAACAGTTGATCATTTGGCAGACCGTTGAAATTTCGGAAGGCTGGAATTTTGAAGCAGAAAAAATCACGGAGGCCATTGCCGCCCAACTTGCATTAATCTATAAAATAGATGCCGGGATAATCATTGCCGCACTGCCTCCGGCAAAAGTACCGAAAGCAGATATGCGGGCAATTAACGACCTGCAACCTTATGATTCAATTGTACCGGCAATCATTCACCGGCTCATCTACAAACCTTCGGATATCGACCTGAAAAACCTGCAAAAGTGGGGCTTTAATAATTATTCCGAATTAATTCGGCACATGGTCTATTACAAAAGGAAAATGGTCATCAAAGCATTAAAAAAAGGAAATAAAAATATTTTGGATGCTTTTGTGAAAAAATTAAAACCAGCACCCCTGGAAATGATCCTTACTGGCATCAACAGCACCAATGCCGTAAGCACGCAAAGATTTTTAAAACTGATCAAATACCGGCTGACAGATATTGGCTTTTATAAAACATCCGATTTGATGAAAGAATTGAGTGGCGCTTCGCTGGTGTTTTTATTGAAAAATGATTCCGGCAATTTTGAATTGTTGATTAACAGCCTCGAAGAAGTTTTAAATAAATACGAATTGCCCGACGCATTTTTCTCGATAAAAAACCAGATCGCAAAATCTGCTTACAACCAGATAGAAGGGGATATCGACAGGCTGGAGCGCTCTTTATTGCGGGAAATAAATATTGAACAAAGAAAAATTTCAAAAACAAAAATTGTACTCGAAGAAATATTGGAAGGAATTGCAAAAAGCGATACGGGCATTGCCTACAATTTTGGCAAAAAAGAACCCGAAATAACGGAAGAATTTTTCTTGCAAAATGCAGGCATCGTAATCCTGCAGGCATACCTGCCCTATTTCTTCGAGCAGTGCGGCCTGTTTCAAGACGGAAAATTTTCGTCCGTCGAAAATGCAAAAAGAGGAGCCATGCTGCTGCAATATATTTTTGATGAACAAACGACCATCGAAGAAGAACAATTGATCATTAATAAATTATTGTGTGGACTCCGTTTCGATGAAATATTGCCAAATGAAATTCAACCTACTGAGCATGAAAAGGAAATAATTTCTCAAATGTTTGATGCCATTATTTCTCATTGGGAATTGATTAAAAACAGTACCCACTCAGGTTTCAGGGAATCTTGGATTCGGCGTACCGGCAAGCTCGTCAAGAAAGAAGCGAGCTGGGAACTGACGGTGGAGCAAAGGGCCTTCGATATATTGCTCGATCATATTCCTTTCTCTTTGAGCCCGGTAAAATTTAGCTGGATGAAAGAACCAATAATTGTTTTATGGAGATGAACTTACTGGACGTAAATATGGCCGCACTGGAATTGGAAATGACCTGGTTTTCGGAGGAACTGAACCGGCGTATTTCCGCGTATTTCCAGCAGGAGAAACCGAAAGACGACCTTTCGCTCCTGTCTCCTCCAGACCTCTCGGAGGATCAGTCAAACTATGCGACGCTGGTACGTCATTTTGGTTTCGGCATCAAGGAGCGGATGGTTTTGATCCTGGCTTTAACCCCTCACTTAAAACCCAATCTGCTGGATATATTTTTTACGAAAAATACAATGTTCGATCGCCCGTTTACGGAGTTCGGGGGCTATGTGGCCAAAAACCATCCGGGGTTTATCCCGACCGGCGAAACGGTTGATTTTATTTTGTCCGGAGGGGATGTCAAACAACGGTACGAGACCATTGAGCTATTGCGCCCCGGCCATGTTTTTGGCAGGCATGATATTTTAAAACTGGAAAAGGCCGACCGGCATGAACCGTTTTTGAGTGGCATCCTGACCATCAGCGATGAGTACCTGAGTTTTTTGACCACGGGCGACCAGTTCATTCCAGATAACAACGAATTATTTCCGGCCAAGCGAATAAGTACCGAAATGGAATGGGAAGATTTAGTGCTTGCCCCGAATGTAATCCATGAAATAAAACAAATCAATACGTGGATCGAACACGAAGAAGATTTAATGAGCTTAGCTGATTTTCGCAAACATGTAAAACCTGGTTACCGAAGTCTGTTTTATGGCCCGCCAGGTACAGGGAAAACACTGACCGCCTGTTTGTTGGGAAAGTCTTCCGGGCTCGATGTCTTCCGGGTCGACTTGTCGCTCATCGTATCCAAATACATTGGTGAAACGGAGAAGAACCTGTCGAAAATATTTGACTACGCGGAAAAAAGAAGATGGATATTGTTCTTTGACGAGGCAGACGCCATCTTCGGGAAAAGGACGCAGACCAGTTCCAGCAACGACCGGTTTGCCAATCAGGAAGTCTCCTACTTGCTGCAGCGGGTGGAAGACTTTCCAGGAGTGGTGATTTTGGCTTCCAATTTAAAATCAAATATCGACGAAGCATTTTCCCGGCGTTTCCAATCCATCATTTATTTCCCAATGCCGGACAAATTTCAGCGGCTCAAATTATGGGAGAAATTATATGGCGGCGTAATAAAATTGGACCCCGCCTGTGACCTGAAGGTGCTTGCGGAAAAATATGAACTGTCGGGTGGTTCCATGATCAATGTCTTTCGCTACAGCACTTTACGGTCCATCGAAAAGAATACGCCTATGATACAGCATGATGATGTCATTCAGGGTATCAGAAAGGAATTTAGAAAATATGGTAAAACCATTTGAAAATCAATTATATGAAAAAGGTATTTTATGACAGCGGTTAATCCCTCGTCCGTGGTGCCGATCGAGTTGCACACCGGCGAGCCAAGGCATTTTGGCCGTGGGCGATCCTCCTTTGGTCAGGCACATTTGACGGATTAAAATGTTCTGGTATTCCGTCCGCCGGGCCGGGTGCTGGAATTTTTCCAAACGAACAATCATATCATTATATAACTCTTAAAAAATTTAATAATGAGCAATATTTTTAATAAAGAATTAGAGCAGGCGTTGACCAAAGTCAACAACCGGCTATATGAAAGCGGACTGGTTCAACACAATACAGAACAGGCTGCCAAACTGAGTTTGTACTACGCTCACGGGCAAACAGAACAAGCCAGCAATAAATTAAAAGAAGAACAGAAAAAAGCTTCTGCTGCCGGGGTGCAGTACCACACTGCCTACAATGCTTCCGAGATTTGTACCAATATCGTGACCGCCGCAACGGCCGCTGCAACGGATGCAAACAATACGGCAGCTAGTGTCTCAACCGCTGCTGCAAATATCCAGGGGGCCGCCAATGCGGTATCCAGGCTGGCCGGGGATGTGTCCATCATGCTGGCTCTTTCAACGGCCAAAGACTATGGCAGCAAGCTGCAGGATTTGGTGAAAAAGGCCGCCAAAGAAGCACAAAAAGCGGCTGATGAGGCAGAAGAAACAACGATCAACTCCTTGAATACGACCATCGAAGCGGCTCAGACCAGGGCCAACGGCACCTTGGCCCAGGCCAAAACGGTACAGGGAGACGTGGGCAATCTCGTCAAAACCCTCGACAGCGACTTCGATACGCTTCAGGGCCTGGTCAATACTGATCTCAACGCACTGGCCACGGCTATCCAGACGGAGAAAGAGAAATCAGGTGTGTATGAAACAGCCTTGGCAGAGTACGAGGCGATCCAGACCGCAGAAGTCTTCATCAATGAGCATGTCAACAATAATCTATTGTTTGCGGTAGCGGGCAATGACACCACGGGAGGTTTGTTCTCTTTGTCTTTCGATGCGTTTCCAGACCAATCGAATATCAAGGAGTACCGCATGATCATTACCACCGCTGATGACGCTCCTACCTTTGACATTCGTTCGGCCAAGGCGGTTAACAAAAAATATTATACGAGGGTTATCCCCAGGACTAATGCGAAATCCTACACCAGAAATTTCATGACACCTGAATACATCGCCAACAATCCCGACAAAACCCAAACCCCCTGGGTCGCCGCATTGGATTTTAAGGGAGACCCCGTTGAGCGTGGAACGCCTTTCGTGTTCTTCGTCTATGTAGTGTACACGGCAGAATACCAGAGTGAATCAAACGATACTGCCGGGTACCTGAGTTTACCTTCTGCTGATTTTACCCTGTTGTGCCAACTGCCGGTGCCCCTTCCTGTTTCACCCGATGGTGCCAACCGAGTCAAATTGACCTTTTATCAGAGCGAAACCGGAGATGATGCCGTACGGGTTTATTTCAAAATGCACGACTCCCAACTCAAGGCACCTAACGGAACCGATCTGACCCTGCTGTCTGATTTTAGGGTATTCTTGTTCAATGAAAGTGATTATTGCTCCAACATCATTAACAATGAAACCAGGGCAGCACTCAATCTATTGGCAGACTTGGACGAAGACATGCGATTGGCACAGGAAGCAGCCGCCGACGCAGAATCTGACTACAATACCGCGGTGGCTACTGGCCAACCTGCCGATGTCATCGAGGAAAAGTACCGAAAAATGGAATGGACTAAAACCGATTATATAAACAAACGGGCCAAGTACATGATGCAACTCAGAAAAGTGCAAAACCTGAACGATGAAAAAATCAGTGACTTCTTTGTTGACAATGATATCCTCAATTCCATCTCTGCAGCCAATGGCATGATCGCCAAAGAAAATAATTACCTGCCATTTGAACTCGAAGAAAGGGTCGCTCAATACGTCGCACTCGCCGCTGCCCTGACCGGCGACGTGGATGGCGCGAAGAGCAGACAGACAGAACTGAACAAGATTCTCGCTAAAGCACAAAAGACCATTGCCAAAGCTTTCGATAATATCAATAACCTGAATCAGCAGGCAGATAAGATCAAGGCCGAAATCGGCCAGCATCAGGCCGACAGGTTGAAAAAGAACGAGGAAGAAAAAGATATCAATCCGGTAGACAAAGAGGATGTGAAAAGGATCGTACAAATTCAGGAACAAGAAGAAATAGATGTTTTCATGATTTATGAGGACAACCAGGACTTGAAAAATATTTCCAAACAAATTAAGGACCACATGGACGTAATTGAAGCAGAAGAAAAAATTGTTCGTGAAACGAATCAATTGCTGACCGATGCCAATTCCGACTTCGAAATTTTTGATCAAAAATTGAAAAATGCTAAAGCCAATGTTGAAAATCTCAAAAAGGAAATAGAAGACCTCGATCTTGGCAGTGATAAAGGAGAGGACGGTTCGGCTGAGGAAGAGTCAGCCAAAGGGTCGGCCAAAGCCAAGAAAAAAGGTGGGAAGAAAAGTCCTTCCAAAGACGGATGGCGCGCCTTCGAGGCCAAGAATGAGAGCGGGGACTTTGTCGACAATTATGGCCAGCCACTTGTTCATGGCAGCCGGTATGCTGCCTTGGTATTCACGGTCATCAAGGATACGGAACCAGAGGCGGCTCCTTTGTTTGATCCGCATGCTTCCGAATTTTCTGACCTGGAACTATTTGACCTCGTGCAATTGTGATTGCATTGTTCAGGGCTCCGGCTGCCCCCGCCTAAGAGGAGACAGCCGGAGACAAAATCCTTTTTGTTAACCATTAAATAAATTCAACATGTTAGATACCATAGTTTTTAATCAATTTGATGTTACGAGAAAGAAGACCACCACCATTCAGGGGCTGAGAAGGGCAGTCGATGATGCCCAAACCATCCTGGCCAAGGCAACTGCTACTTATGATTCTTTCGCAACCAAGGCAAATACCTTTGCCAACCTCCTCTCGCAAGCCGATCAGGATAAGCAAACGGCCAAAGGGCACTGGGAAATGTTCCTGACTTTAAAAGAAAACCTGAAAGCGCTCAATGATACCGCCAGCGATTCCAACCTCGTTTCCACTGTAGCTTTTTACGAAATCAAAAAGACCATTGTCAAATGGGAGGCCGTAGTCCGGCAGGTCATCAAGGCCGCGGATGCCATCCATCTGGCATCTGACTTTATCGTGGAAAGAAAGGAGACCAACCCGCTCATTTCTGACGATTTGGTCAACGCTGCCACCGATGCGGACAAAGCGGCAGCGCTGACCGTCAGCACCGTCATCAGTGCTTTTACCGATGCCTTGAGTGCGCTCAGCTCATCCAGCCAGGCGAACAATTCTACCGAACTAACGGATGTTTATGTTGATTTCGCTGAAGTGGCTTTGCTGGACGAAGATAAAGATGCAGACCAAAGTGAATTACAGCAGAAAGCATCGATTCGGGCCAGAATTACTGCGCTGAACCTTAAGGGCATGACTTCTCAAGACATCAATTCCCTGACCGCAATCAAATTGGATGAACTGCCTTTAGAAAGAATACTTTACACCGCCTACATGCGTGCCAGTAAAAAGGCACAGTTGGCACTGGATGCCAGTAACCAGGCCAACAAGGAAGAAGTAAACGCGAAAGAGCAGGTAGATAAAGCTACGGATCAGCTCACTTCTGCCCAGGCTGCGCTCCTGGCGGCTGAAGCAGCAGTAGCTGGATAAATTCCAGATTGGAAGAAAGGTTTTGAAGGTGGCCAGGGTAGGGGTTTCATGGGTGAAATACTTTGTCCGGCTCCTTCAAAGCTATTTGCTTTAGGTTTTCTTTTGGCCTAAAAACCATCTTCAAAAAATCTTTCATCGTCCCAAAGCGGGGAAGGGCGGTCCTGTTTAGTGGCTCAGGATGGAATGTTCGGTGGCTGGGTTGGCAATAAGGATAAGGACGGCATTTGTGATTTCCCAATTTCAATTATTCTGTCATGATGAATATATACAGCAAACTGTTTCAGGATATCTACCTAAGTACGAATGGGTATGTACCTGCCTGGCCGATTGGAACAACGTTTCAAGTGGGGGACATCATGCTGCTCCAACAGCACAGAATGATCCCGTTGGGCAACCTCTCCGATCCTTATTTCGGACTGGACCAATACGTAGAAAGCTACGTTCGGGAAGCTCCCATCGAAAGGCTCTGGCAGGTTGAAAGAGGCATCAACGTAATGCATAAAGCAAGTGATATGATCCACGTATTGGACGGTTACCTACTACTTGAAGGCCAGCAGGCCATGATCATCAATTTTAAGGAAAGAGGTGATTATTTCTTCAGGTGCAAGGGAATCACTTACACCCATTTCAAGAATTTCCAAGAATTGGAATTTGAGATATTGCAAAGGCTGGCCTCTCAGAAATGTTGTTTCAAAGATATCTGTGTCATCACGGATATTGCGACCATTGATCATTATGCGATGGCCATTGCCAATAAAAACAAATCCTGTCTCATTATTTCCGGAGAAGATGGAAGCGAATACAACTTGCTTGATCTCGCCGATCCTGATTCTTTTTACATCAACAAGAAAATTAAAGACCTGGATGATTTGAGGCTGAAATGGGAAGGGGGCAATATATTTTTCAAGGCTCGCAGGATGGGACTGTCATCACGGGGCGAACACCTTATAACAGAATATATTCATAAATACCTTCCCGATGCCCTGCATAGATTTGAGTCCAATATTTTGGATTACGCAACCACCGATTTTTTGCCGTCCAACGTACTGTATCCCGCCAACGTACATGAATATTTCAATTTCAGGAAAATGAACCTTGATGATGTAGAGGAATTTTTAGGGAATGTGAGGTGAATGACCAAAGTGATGCTTCAGGAATTGAGATTATTTGAGATTAAAAATTGAGAAATTAGAATTTGTATAAAAATCCCTGTGTCGCTCAGTAAATGACCATGCCCGTTTATCAGCAAAAAATAGAAGGCAAATCAGATAAAAAACCTTTACAAAAAAAAGGAAAGGGTATTGCTTTGTCCCAGTTAAATGATGACCGGCCAGAGGCCGTCGCTCAAAAGCAAGTTCAAAAAGTTATTAGCAACAGTCCACAGCTACAAAGGGCTGCCCAGTTACAGTCCATCGTCAATGCAAGGAATATTCCGCCATCGCCCATCCAGAAAAAAGAAAACCGCACCGGACTGCCCGATAACCTGAAAGCTGGCATTGAAAACCTCTCCGGCCATAGCATGGATGACGTAAAGGTCCATTTCAATTCATCCAAACCATCCCAGCTAAATGCACATGCCTATACCAAAGGATCGGATATCCATGTAGCTTCTGGTCAGGAAAAACACCTGCCGCACGAGGCTTGGCACGTAGCCCAACAAAAGCAGGGGCGGGTGCAGCCGACCATGCGGATGAAAGGCGTATCGATCAATGATGATCCGGGACTGGAAAAGGAGGCGGATGTGATGGGAGGTAAGGCCGTTCAGATGAAAATGGATGCTCAGGCTTCGCCAAAATCAGTGAGAAAGGAACCTGGATCGGAAACACCCTCAGCATCAAGTCTGGAAAGCTTGCCTTTTCAGTTTGCCGGCAGATCATCAATGGTTCAGCCACCGCACAGGGTTCAACATTTGTCCGGTGTTGGCCCTCGGCCAAAACAGGCCAGTCAATTAAAAGCTGCTGTTAATACCCCAAAGAGGCCTTCACCTCAGGTGATCCAGTTCGGCAAACGGGAAAGAAAGAAGAGGCAGCGTGCCCGACAAATAGATGCACATGGCAGAAGGCAACGTTTTAAAAAACAATTGAAGGAAGCTGCAGATCCTTTAAAAAAGGCGGAAGAGCTGGAAAAGAAACACCAAGGGGACGCATTGGCAATGGCTAACCTTAAAAATGCTTGGGCCGATACACAGAACGGTGCATTTAGAACCCAGCGTGCCCGTTTTAAAGACGAATTAAGTGCGTCCCTTGATCCTTATGAACATGCGAAAGGTCTGCAAGAAACACACAAGGAGGATGGATGGGCATTGTCAAATCTTGAGAATGCCTGGTCCGATACTATAGGCGAGTCATTTAGAGCCCGACAGGGGCAACATGTTCCTGTTGGACAGGCAGTACCCGGTGGGCAGCCCCCTGCACCGCAAGTTGCGAACTACGATGGGGAGCCGGGAAATCTACGTGTTCTGGGGCATGAAGCGGTAGGTGACCATGCCGTAAATCATGCAGAAATACAAAAAGCAATACAAGAATTAAAGCGTGAACGCCGATCAGGCAAAAAGAACATTCATTCAAAGCTGCTGGCATTGCATAAACGGATCAGGGTTGCCAAAGACGATGAGACAGAGGAAGCAGCAAAAGCCTCATTTAATAATTACTTTGGATCTAAAAAGGAGGGAGGCTATTATCACGATATGATGTCGACGAATGTTACAAATGCCAAATTGATGGCAAAGCTGCAAGGAAAAGGTTATGAATTTGAACATGATGACAATACTTTACAGACAACCGTGTCGAAAAACGGGGTTCCTGTTTACAGACTTCATGCTGGGATGACGGCATTCGACCCGGAAAATGACCCTGCTCCCGGAGGCAGGCAAATGTTTACTAAAAAAGGATCGCCGGGAAAACAATACGTCGCCGATGATTATGGAGTGCCGACAGGGAGGTACGCTTATACAGTCCGTTCCGGATACCACATGGGGCAATTTATCAGGGGGCAAACATTGACCGGTAAGTATGCACAGCACCTAAACCTTAGGAGACCTTCTCATTACGAGGCTTTGAGGCTGAAGCTCCTCAATCAAGCAACAGTACCTAATAAAGACTTACCCGTGCCGGCCGGGCCGCCACATAATGTCAGGGATTTAACGGACAGCGAATTGCTGTTCTTTCACCAGGCCTATGGAAGTGGACCGAGCCAGCGGGGTATCAGTGCTTCCAGGTCAGCAAAGCCGCTTTTATCCAATGAGGCAGGGGGCTTTGCCCACGGCGATAGGTTTGCCAGGAAAATACGGTTAGACTTGGGACAAGTACCGTTAAAAGGACAAAATGAAACCCCTATGCTGGTCAATTGGCACCATGGTATCGCTGGTGTGGGAAATCCTGTTGCTGCTCCCAAACAGCGTTTTCTTGAATATGAAGCAGGGGATATTTCAAGCATCAATAAGGTTCAATACAGTGCTAATTATTCACAGAAGCACCTGCAATGGTCGACTGGAAAAAACAGGGAGCTGTACCTCCGTCACATTGCCCCTGAATTTTTGGCTGACCCTGAACATCCGTTAACTGGAACGGATAAACTTCCAAGGGTTGAAAAAGATAAAAAAGATGCAACCACATGACACAAAGCCTCAATGCTTTGAAATTCAATTTGAAAGAATTTAAAAATGAAATTAAAAAAGCCATTGCCGGAGAGTAGATTCTAGCCCGCTTTATTTTTTTTATTAAAAAAACTATTTCTTCGAATGCCTACGTATCAGCAAAAAACAAGGAATAATTCGAATAAAAGACCTTTGCAAAAAAAAGGGAAGGGAAATGCTTTGCACCAATTAAAGGACAACCGGCAAGAAACCACCGCCCAGAGGAAGATCCAAAAAATTATTAGTGAAAGCCCCCAGGTACAAAAGGCTACCCAGTTGCAGGCCATTGCCAATGCGCCTAATACCCGACCGGTACAAAAAAAAGCCAACCGAACCGGCCTGCCCGACAACCTGAAATCCGGTATCGAAAACCTCTCCGGCCACAGCATGGATGATGTCAGGGTTCATTACAATTCATCCAGGCCCACCCAGCTCAATGCCCATGCCTTTGCCCAGGGGACCAACATTCATGTAGCTTCCGGCCAGGAAAAACACCTGCCCCACGAGGCCTGGCACGTAGTGCAGCAGAAGCAGGGGCGCGTGCAGCCGACCATGCAGATGCGGGGCGTTTCGATCAATGATAACGCAGGACTGGAAAAGGAAGCGGATGTGATGGGAGGAAGGGCCTTGTCCGGAACCGCCCAGAAAAAAGAAAATGGTCAGCCCAAACAGGGTGCCCAATCAACGGAAGTGGTACAGGGTTTTTTCTTTAAAAAAACCGTTGCTAAGCTGATTCAGGGTTTACAGAGTCAGGAAGCTAAAATGAACAGTGCCCTGAATAAAAATCCCCCTAAATGGGAAGCAGCAGCCAAATCCTATCTCGGTGCGTATGGCAAAATGGTCGAAATACACAGCCGCCAGGGGCAGATTACCAATCAACAGGCCACACAGGTTCTTCAAATCGCCAACAACATTGATCAAACCGTTCAAGGAGATACAACCCTACAGCAATACATCAAGGCGATCGATGTCTCTGCGGCTTATCCCAAACTGGGTGTGCTGGCGACTACCATTAATGCCACGAGCAAGTTTACCTCACCGTTGAATCCCGGGGCAGGCATTACCGGGATCAAGGCAGGCGAAGCTTTCAAAGCCAGCAAAAGCATTAAAACCGACCCCAAGGTCAACCTCTCTGCGCCATTGAAGGGGACTACTTTTGGACTGGGCGTGGCTTCGGACCTGGCCTCTGTCGCCAGGGTCGGTAAGGCTACCCATGATTTGGTTACCGGGAAAGGACCCAAAGGCACTGCCCTCGCCGAAATGGGTATCGGCAGCACCAACGTTGTGAAATCGTCTGTCGGCATTGCCAAACAAGGACTCGACTGGGCCGGTAAAGGAGCTTCGAAAACGGCAGGAGCCCTGGGTGTTGCCGGTGGTGTGGCTGGAGCTGCTGCGGGTACTTTTGTTGCCGCCAGAAATACATTTAAGAGCATCAAAGCCATTGCCCGGACCGAGCGGCTGAGAAAACTGAAAGGGCAGGTTGCCGCGGGTGGTTTGGCAGAAAGAGCGAGGAGCATGGGACGCAACAAGGCCGCCCATAAAGCAACCGTTACAGCCATCGCCGCTGCCGGGGGTGCGTTGGCTGCTGCCGGATCCATTGCCTTACTGGCCTCCAATCCTGTTGGTTGGGCGTTGGCCGCTGCCGGTGCCTTGGTCGGACTTTCCATTGCTGGTTACCGCCTGGGCAGGTGGGCCATTATCACTTTACGGAGAAGGAGTGCCGCCAAAAACTTGGCGAGGACCTTCCTGGCGGGTGTAAACAATATGCAAAACCAGGCATGGTTAGCCGCAGCGTCGAGGATTCAATCGCTCGGAATTTCGATCAACGCTGCAAGTGCAATGAGTCAGGGGGCATTGAAAAACCTGATCATTATCGCCCTCAAAAATGAAAAACAGCGAGTTGCTTACGAACTGTTCAGTACCTACAAAAGAGCTGTCGATAAAAATGGCAATGGACTTACCAGACCGGAGCAAGATGCTATATTGGTCGTTCAGAAACTTTGGTCGAATAAAGACAGGGCCAACAAACTATTGAAAAACAAAGACGGCTCCTGGAAGTCGGATGGCTTCAAAACCATTTTCAGGAAACTGCAATCATTTTAAATAATCATAGATGGAAAACAAAAATAACACTCTGATACTGCTACAACAGTCGCTGAATGTTGCAGGCCTCGCAACTCATTTGGCAGAGCCGACAGAAGCTGTTCCCGTTTATCAGTTACGGGTGTTGCTCGAAAGCAAGGTAGCTGGAGAGGAAGTGGTCTGTGAGATCATGCTCCTGCCCGAACTGCCAGAACCGGCGGTGCTGCAACTGTTCGTTCCCTTTCCCTTTTTTGTTGAATTTGAAAGAATTGGAGAGCTTGCCCGTTTTCTGCACATGGTCAACAATGCCATGCCCCTGCACGGCTTTGGGATGATGGAAAGTTCCCGGGAAGTTTATTTCCGTCAGTTGTTGCCTTTTCGGCAGGATGCCCTGGATCACCAGCTGGTCATTGAGTCGTTTTTTGTTTTTGATGCTTCCATCGGCCTGTTCGTTGAGACGATTCGGCAACTGGCCGTCAGTGAAATCACTTTTGATCAAGCAACCGAGGAATTGCAGAGACTGTTGCACCAGTTGAACGCAAGGACAGACTAATGAGGTAGCCGTTTATGACCTGTTCAGATAATAATTTAGTTAATCATGAAAAAATACCTCACATCACAGAAGAGAAAGAACAAAAATAAATTGGCTGCAAAACCAGGAAATGGGATAAGCATACGGCCTCCTCAAGCCGAAGGGGCCTCTTTGTTATTAACCGACCACCGGTCGGAAGCAGCGGCACAAAGGAAGGTTCAAAAACTGGCGGACAACTTTCTCAACTATGAAAGGATGAACCGTACCCACATCAAACCACCTTTAGTGCAACAAAAACAATCCAGTAAAGCACCGACTGTACCAATGAAAGTGACCGGATCGGATGGGGTGGTACAAGGGCAATTTTTATACAATGACAAAAAAACGAAGGTGGATATGTGGAAATTTATTTCCTCGTCGACCCGGAACGTGAATACCAAAGTGAAGGGGAGGCTAGAACAACTGGCCAAAAAGAAAGTAAGCACAGCGGTATTAAAAGAAACTTTTCTTGAAATGGCAAATGCCAAGAAAAAATACATTTTGGGAGTGGCACCCGGTGCAGAAAAACCGGAACAGTTCCAGGCAATGGCGCAGGCAATTTATAGGAAGCAAAGTGGTGGAGACCTGTATGGGGCGAGCATCGTTCCCAAAATGCAAATGGATTACAAGGGCAAAGACGATATCAATGCGAAAACAACCATTGATTTTCAGGTATTGAATCGCCCCAGCCGTAAACGGAAAAGGTCTTTTACCAAAGGGAAGAACCAGCAGTTCCCGGTTGCCAGTCCGGTTTCTTCGGGCATTCACATTCCCAACTTTGGCAACGACCAGGCAACCGCTGCAGTTGGAACCGTTTATGACTCTAAGAGAAAAAAAATGAGGTTGGTATCAGGCGGGACTTCGGGCTATACCCACGAGGGCTATAAATCCGATTTGCATGCAGAGGCCGCGGTCATAGAAGCATTTCACGCCATGATGTCTGGCAAAAGCATGCGCAAAGCACCTGGAGCAGGTTCTACCTTCATCATCCACATCACAAAATCCCCTTGTTCTGAATGCAGTAAAAAAATAGACAAACTCATGAAGGACTATCCAAAAATAAAATTGAAACTGCTGTTGGGGCAGGCCTACCAGCACCACCAGGACGAGGGCAAACTGCACAGGGCGGCCTTTCAAAGGGTATTGGAAAAATACAAAGGCAGAATCGAGTGGAAGCCCCTGTCATTGGGCAGCATGCAAAAACGGTTAAAGCAAAATGAAAAAGGGAAGACCAAAATATTCAGCCCCATGCCCCAGCACATGGTGAAAAGTATTTATGGTTCTCCTTCTATTTGGAAAGGGTTTTCAGCAGGCCGGTTCCAAAGGGACAAGACCATGTTGAACTATTTTAACAAAAAATAAAACGGAGTTTTCCTGTCTTAAGGCAGGTATGGCGAGCATAGCGTTGTCTTCCTCCGTACTACAATCCTGATATTGCAGCAGAGAATGAGCTAGGCCGTTTCAAATTGAAACAGGTTGGACTTTCCGGAAGGAGTCAGGAGATACCTTCCGGATTCTTGATTTTGCACAGCCTCACTCTGCCAACAACCGTTGGTAGGCTTTATCCTCCTTGATTCTTTTCATCAATTGCTTTTTGCACTGGAATTTCCGCTTACGGGCATAGGCTACGCTCCCGAGGCCCAGCTCTTTGGCGATGGTTTTCATATCGAGGCCCTGTAGGTATAGGGACAGAAAGTTCTGTGCGTTTTCACTGAGATCATTGAAATGTTTTTGGTAAAGGTGGCGCATTTCGTCGGTCAGGGAAAGGTCGACCTTCTCTTCAACATTGGAAGCAGAGAATCGATAGTTGATCATGGCGGCCTGCTTGACATCCCGGCTGCGCAACTGTTTTCCCCAGATATTTCGGGCGATGGCCTGCAGGTAGGTCTCAAACTGGCAGGTCAATTTAAAGTCAGGTTTGACCGAATTGTGATAGACTGCGAGCAGGGCCTCTTGAAAGGTGTCTTTGGCATCGTCTTCACTGCCAAAATTGTGGAGGATAAATTTTTTGATCTTAGGAAATAACCGTACATAGATTTCTTCAATAACGGAACTGTTTCCTTCCATCATACCACGCAGGTATCTGTTCTCAATTTCATTGAATGGGTGCTGCATTGTTTTCAATTTGAGTAAAAAGGTAATCGTTAATTGATAAGTCATTATCAATTGTTCAGGATTTAATAAAACCAACTTTTGTTCTAAAAAAAAGGATAACAGATGTGTAGGTAAATTCTTAGAGTATGCTTAAAATAAATAACAGGAAGTCAGGTTTTGCAGGGCATCAAAGATACTTAAAGCAAGGAGCAAAAACAAGTAAAAAGTTGAAAGAAATGTGACCTTGTTGAATAATTTTTGGGACAAAAAAAAATAGGCCATCCACGAGACAAATGACTACTTTGGTTTGTCATTTACAAAAAGGCCGGACAGCGGGAAAATGTTTGGTGGCGGTCGTCGATTATTGGAATGTCAATAATGGTCGCCTTGATTTTTTTATAAAATAAATTATTGATTATCAGCAATTTACGTTTCTGTCGTTTTTCAATTCACTAAAAGAAACTATCATTGCATTTACTAATCAATGACGAAGGTTTTTAATCTGTACAGAAAGGTAAGCGGAGAGAAAAATGTGTTAGATTGATAACAGATTATCAATAATTTTTATTTGTTGTTGAGGGATCAAAAAATGGGGAATTGGCCATCAATTGCTTTTCGGTAAAAACAGTTATTGCCATTCCTTTAATCTCCAATTTCAATTGACCGCAAAGGGGCTAAAAACAGTTCCGGGGCCGACAAATTTTAATGGTGCTTTTACCTTTTTTAAATAAGCAAGAAACGGAAGCCGGCTGCGACGAAGCTGGTCGGGGCTGCCTCGCTGGCCCCGTGTTTGCGGCTGCGGTTATTTTGCCAAAAAAATTCAGGCATCCTTTACTCAACGACTCCAAACAACTTACTGAAAAACAACGGGACCTGCTCCGCCCTATCATTGAACAGGAGGCCGTGGCCTGGTCGGTAGTGAAATTGGAACCAGTGGAAATTGACCGGCTGAATATTCTCTGGGCCTCCATTGAAGGGATGCACCGGGCCGTCAAAAAATTAGAAAAACAACCAACTTCTTTGCTGATCGACGGCAACCGTTTCCGGCCTTATCCCAACATTCCCCACCACTGTATCATCAAGGGCGACGGCAAGTATTTATCCATTGCAGCGGCCAGTATTTTGGCCAAAACCCACCGCGACGAGCATATGGCTCTTTTAGCAAAAAAATTTCCTGCCTACGGTTGGGAAAAAAACAAGGGCTATCCCACCAAGGGCCACCGCAAGGCCATCTTAAAACATGGGGCTACACCCCATCACCGCATGTCTTTTCGCCTGTTGCCCGATACAGTGCAAGGAAAATTATTCTAACTTTTAATGTAAATAAGCATGTGATTGCATCCTTCATCTTATAGAAGTACCGGTGAGCTGACCGACTCAACCATTTTTGCATGGCTGTGTATTTTCGCGACCTTCGGTGGTGATGTTTTTTTAGAAAGGTTTACTGGCATGTTCACTGTCAAAAATCAGCTTGCTATTTGTGAACAGGCTCATTGTTGAAGATTATTCAAAATTAGAGATTAAAATATTAAATTTTTTTTGCGTTGAAAATGAATTGGTTAGGGGTTTTCAAACAACTTCGTTGCTTAATTTCGAATGGCTTCTGTTAAAAAACCCAATTCTCTATAGTTGTTCAGAAATTAATAATTGTAATTCGTTCAATCCGTTTTTCCTCCCCCCGGCCCCCTCCAAAGGGGGAGAAAT
>JBCBRY010000096.1:0-32979 GCA_039819485.1 Bacteroidota bacterium
TGGAAATTTGCCATTGATCACGCAGAGACCGCAAAGCTCGCAGAGATATTTATTAAACATTTTTTCTGTCTAAATATTACAAGTCTACTTGTCACTGTAATGCGTATTTTGAAATTGAAACTCAGTGACTGGCCACAAGGTTAATATGATCTTTACTTTTACTAAATTGATCTTACATGAAAAAACTAATCACCTTATCTATTATTTTCTCTTTTCCGGTTTTTCTTTTTTCCCAAATTAAATTAACGGAAAACACTTTGCGCCTTGATACGGTACAGTCGAGAATTGAATATACTATTGATGAAATGTCGTGGTATGCCGACCGCTGGGAAGGGGTGGGCTTTGGTGCGAAAGTGGAAGAAAATTTTGGTCCACCGATGGGAGAAACCATGATCGGCACGTTCCGAATGATCAAAGACGGTAAACCTGTATTCTATGAAATGCTGCTCATCGAGCCGGATGGAAATTCACTGGCATATAAAGTCAAGCATTTTAACGCAGACTTTTCGGGTTGGGAAGAGAAAGAGGATTTTGTTTCTTTTCCGCTGATTAAAATTGAAAAAAACCGGTATTATTTCGACGGTTTGACCATGGTTCACGAGGGCGATGTTTTGACCCATTATTTAGCTATGAAAGAAAAAGATGGAACTTTTAATGAGGTGACTTTAAACTACCGGCGAGCAGATAAATGACCATCCTGATTTAAATAAGTCCTTGATTTTTGAGCCATTTGACGCCTTCTCTTTTGGTGAGTGGTTTTAATTCGGGGTGCGACCCAATAAAGCCAATTACGCCTTCCGCATTAAATTTCGAATACTGCCGCAGTGCCCAGCCTGCACCCTTTTGAATGAAAAACTCATCGGAATGCGCCAGTTCCAAAATGTATTTCTGCATTAATTTAAAATCGGTCTTGTCTTTATAGGTCAACTGAAAAATAAGGCAAATACGCTGCAGCCAAATATTGTCCGAGGCCATCCATTTTTGGGTAGTTGGAAGAATTAGTTCTGGATATTTCTGAAAATGAACACCAACAAATTTTCGGACCCAATCCACTGTATCCCACCATGATTTTGTAAGTATCAGTTCTTCATAAAAATCAATGAATGCTGAGGGGTTTTTTTTCATTTTTTTCTCCAACATTTGCAAGCCTGCATAATTGATTTCCCTATATTCATCTGCCATGCAAAGTCGAACAAATTCTTTAAGTTCTTCCCCGGTGTAAATTCCTTTTTCTTTGAATTCGGTTTTTAACAAACCCATCCACGTAGGAGCTTTCAGGCCATAATATTCAAATTTATGGCGCATGTATTTCATCTGTCCCTCAGCCACCTCGGGGTTCCCATTTTCCTGGAATATGATTTTAATGTTTTTTAAGTATTCAGTCGGTTTCATTTTTTTAATTTAATTACCGTTCACCGTTCACCGTTCACCGTTAATGAGTTCTGTACCACATCAGCACCGCTCCAAACGCAGTAATCAGAGCTAACAACACGGTCCCCATTTTTATTGAATACCGAAAATGCCTGGACAAAGCACGGATGTCTTCAGCGGATTTAGGGTATTTGGGAATCACGACTTTTTCTAATTTTTCGGTATTGAATAAATCCTTGATATTGATCGGCACATTTTGATGCCTCAATTTTTTCAGCAGTTTCATGGCCTTGATCCTCAAATAGAGATTAAAGAACAACATGATGACAAATAAAATGATAATGGTCGTGATCAGTATTTTGTACATTTTTTGATTTTTGATTTACAATTAACGAATAACCCAATCCCCCAAAACCTCACAAAGGCTCTGCGTCCTTCAGCACATAGGTAAGATGGTCAACGTTTTTTTTGTTGAGCTGCAAAATACCTTTAAAGGTGCGGAAATCATCGAGCTTATATCTTCCGATGGCCGAGGGCAGGAGTTCCAGTTCAATGACCGTTTCAGGACCAGCGCCACCACAAAAAAAGCAGGTAGCGTTAGGGTTGCGGGAAAGCACGTAAGAAACGCCCATGCCATCGAGAGGAATCATATATCCGGTGATTTTGACCTCTTTCTCTTCAAACATCGAAATAAAGGGCCCAAATGTAGCCTCGTCGTATGAAATGCCAAGTTCTTCCGAAAATACCTGCTCAAATTTAACATCGGCCAAGGTCGTCCATTCGATCTGTGGTTGCGCCGGGAGTATGCCCATCCACAACAAAAACAGGAGCAAACTCAACCCAATCTTCATTGGAATGTTCTTTTGCCGTTGTTTGGTGATGGAGAATAGAGTTTTGAAATTTTTTTGATAGATCATGGTGATGGTAATGGAAGGGCAAAAATACGTTCCTTTTTTAGATGTCCTGGCCTCCACCATTTCACATCTTTTAAGAATCAAAATGCTGAAGGCTCAGTCAATTTTGTTAAATTCACAGAAATAACCGGACCGTAATAAATCCGAATGGCCTGTTGAAGACGTATCTAATTCAAACAGCTGCCAGCAAATATGTTTAACCAACTTCGGAAATATCGAATTTATTTTACCATCGCCTTTACGGGGTTTTACCTGGTGGGCAGTCTGCAGCTTCCTTTGCTGGAGTGCCTTCACCTCCTGACCCATCTGGATGATTTAGTGTCAGGTCAATACCGGTCGCATGGTTTGGGGTCTCATGATGAAAGCCACGAGCACGTCGTGCTGAACGTAATGGACCGGATGGATCAGCAAGTGCCCCAGGAACAGGTGCCTGTCAAAAATACACAGGAGTTCAAGACCAAGAAATTTCCGCAAATTGTCGATACATTTATACCATTTACAGGTTTTTTGACGACCAATCAAATCTCCGATTGTTTTCTTAAAAAAGATTGGAACAACCTGATCCTTCCCGTTCCGAGCCCTCCTCCACGAATGTAGATCCTTTTCCAGTTCACTGTTATTTTTTGTCAAACACTTGCCCGCGCATTCGCCTGCCTACGAATGGCCGTGTGCGTGCAGGTACAATAGCATATTATTATGAAAAGGATGATACTTGCCATCTTATTTTGTTGGTTATTCGTTTTCCAGCTTTCCAGCCAAACGGTAAAAGCGAGAGTTGTTGATCCGCAAGGGACACCACTTTCCTTTGCTTATGTTTTAAAAACCAACGGCGACGTGCATGCACACGCCAATGAACTTGGGGTTTTTGTATGTGAAAATGCCAGTTCAGGGGATACCCTGAATATTTCGTTTTTGGGCTATGAAACGAAATTGATAGTCCTCAATGAACAACATTTCTCCCAACCTTTTGACATCATTTTGAGGGAAAAGAGCTTTGATTTGGGACAAGTGGTTGTTTCCAACAGTGTGCGCGCCATCAATCAGGTATCAAATATTGACCTGGCCGTCAATCCCGTCAATTCATCCCAGGAAGTCTTAAGGAGGGTGCCCGGCCTGTTCATCGGCCAGCACGCCGGTGGTGGCAAGGCAGAGCAGCTTTTTCTGCGAGGCTTTGATATCGACCACGGGACGGATGTCAGTATCTCTGTGGACGGGATGCCCGTTAATATGGTCTCTCACGCCCACGGCCAGGGATATGCCGATCTGCATTTTTTGATTCCTGAAACAATCGAGCGATTGGATTTTGGAAAAGGGCCTTATTATTCGGAGCATGGCAACTTTACCACCGCCGGTTATGTCAATTTTCAAACAAAGGAAAAATTGGAAAACAGCCAGGTTGGCCTGGAAATAGGTCAGTTCAACACTTCCCGCTTACATGCCATTTTCGACCTTCTTGGGAAAACAGATAACCAGCATGCATACATCGCTACTGAATATTCATTGACAGACGGCCCGGTAGATTCGCCCCAAAATTTCAACCGTTTTAATTTGATGGGCAAATACACAATCGACCTGCCGAATAATGATAAGCTTTCCATTTTAGCTTCTCATTTTACGAGTAAATGGGATGCCTCCGGGCAAATTCCCCAGCGGGCTGTTGATGCTGGTTTGATCTCTCGTTTTGGTGCCATAGACGATACGGAGGGTGGATTGACCAGCCGGACCAATTTCACCTTGCAGCACACCAAGACCATTGCTGATGGTGCTTTTGTTAAAAGCCAGGCATTTTATTCCAAGTATGACTTTGAGTTGTTTTCCAACTTCACTTTTTTTCTGGAAGACCCGGTGAATGGCGATCAGATCAGGCAACATGAAGACCGTCAGATATTTGGCCTGCAAAGTGTCCTGCACAAACAATTCGGGCTTGATTTCGCAGACCTTAACCTGCAAACCGGGATCGGCTTACGGTACGACCAGGTGAACGAAAATGAACTGGCCCGCACCGCAAACCGAAAAACAACGCTGGAACAATTGGCTTTCGGAACGGTCAATGAATCAAATACTTATGCTTTTGCCAACCTAGAATTCGACTTCGGCCAGATCGTATTGAATCCTGGTTTGCGGGTCGATCATTTTCAGTTTGATTATGTAGACGAACTCGTTCAGAATTATCAGACACTGTCGCAGAGCAAGACTTTTTTCAGCCCAAAATTGAACCTGATCTATAATCCGAACCACGATTGGCAATTTTACTTTAAATCAGGAATAGGTTTTCATTCCAACGACACCAGGGTAGTGGTCGCACAAAGCGGCGAAGACATTCTACCGGCTGCCTACGGCGCCGACTTGGGGACTATCTGGAAACCAATACCCCGGTTGTGGCTCAATGCTGCGTTGTGGTACCTGTTTTTGGAACAGGAATTTGTCTATGTCGGTGATGCTGGCATAGTAGAACCAAGTGGTAAAACCCGTCGAACCGGGGTCGATTTTGGACTGCGCTACCAATTGACCAATTATCTGTTTTTCGATGCAGATGTGAATTATACTTACGCCCGCTCCACGGAAGAAGAAAATGGGCAGGACTATATTCCCCTGGCACCAGATCTGACGGCCATTGGTGGTTTGGCCATGCGATTGCCGAATGGGTTGGAAGGCAGTATCCGCAGTCGTTTTTTGAAAGATCGCGCGGCCAATGAAGATAACAGCATCGTTGCTGAAGGCTACTTGGTTACGGATGTGAATTTGAACTATTCTTTTAAAAACGTGACGATCGGGATCGTGGCGGAGAACATTTTTGATGTGGAATGGAACGAAGCCCAGTTTGCCACTGAGTCACGTCTGCAAAATGAGACGGAACCTGTTGAAGAAATTCACTTTACGCCAGGTGTTCCGTTTTTTGTAAGGGGTAGGGTGGTCTATAAATTTTAGTAACACGGACGGCCAGCCCATGATCCCGCGCGGACTGACCGTCCGTGTAACAAGAAATTCTTTTATTTGCAAAAACAATACAACGCAATTATGACAATCCAGACAGACACCATTCAATTTCTGAAAACCTTGGCAGAAAACAATAACCGCGACTGGTTTCAAAAAAATAAACCGGTCTATCAGCAGGCATTGAACAATATAAAAGAATTTGTGGCAGCCCTGGAAGAGGGGATGAATAAAAAAGATGTGATAGAAAAAAGCAAAACGTTCCGCATTTACCGGGACGTGCGTTTTTCAAAAGATAAATCTCCCTATAAAGAATATTTTGGATCAAGTTTTACCCGCGCCGGCGCCAGCCGCAGAGGAGGCTATTATTTGCACATCGAACCGGGGAACACATTTGCGGGCGGTGGCTTTTGGGCGCCCAACCCGGCCGACTTAAAACGTATCCGCGATGAATTTGCGATGGATGACAAACCCATCCGAAAAATAATCGCCAGTAAATCATTTAAAAAATACTTTGGTGAATTGCAGGGAGAAGGTGTTAAAACGGCGCCAAAAGGATTCAACAAAGATCATCCGGCCATTGATTTAATTCGCATGAAGCAGTTTACGGTAACCCGCCAATTTTCAGATGAAGAATTGCTTGATAAGAATTTCAAAAAAGAAGTCTTGAAAACATTTGAAGCCATGCGCCCATATTTTGATTATATGACAGAGGTACTGACTACGGATTTAAATGGCGTTTCCTTGCTTGATTAATGACTGTTTATTGCGTTGTTCTAAAATTAATGATCGTATTTCGTTAAATCCATTTTTCCTCCCCCCGGCCTCTCCAGAGGGGGAGATAGGCAGGTTCTTTTTTCCACCTTTGGAAGGGGAGGGGGAGAAAACTTATGAGGATTTTTTATGGCTAAAAACCTCTTATGATCAAGCCCCTGATTGATTTAAATAATGAGATACAGACACTGTCAAAACGCAGTTTTCTTCTCCGTTTAAACTTTGCGTAGGTTGCTAAATAACTTTTTGTAATGCTGAGTCGCGCAAAGCAATAAACCGCATTTAAACAAAGAAAAATTATTATTAAATATTCTAACTGTTTATTCAAAAACCAAAAACCAAAAACCAAAAAAAAACTACCTGCTGATGAAAATTATCGAGGCTTTAAAATCAGTCCGGGACGAAACCTTGCCTTTTTTTGATTTGCCAGAAATAGAGCTTTTAAAATCCTACGCCCCGGGCAAGTGGACGGTACAAGAATTATTGAATCATATCACGGATGCAGAAACCGTACTCTATGAAAGGATTCGCCGTACTATTTCCAAACCCGGTCAGGTGATCTGGGGTTTTGACCAGGACGCCTGGAGTACGGGTTTGGAATATAAAAAAGTGCCGGTGCGATTAAGTAAACCCATTTATGTAGCGGTACGGGAAGCGGTAATATTTTATGCAGAAAAATATTATGAAAAATTGGGGCACCACGAATTTGTCCACAGTGAAACTGGCAAGCGCACTCTAAAAGATGAATTTGATAAAGTGGCCTGGCACAATGAGCACCATTTGCTACAAATAAAAAAAGCACTCTCTTAATTATGACTTCCTATCGAAAAGGTGATTACGAAATATCGACTGATAAAAATAGATTGCAGTTAAATATTGTTCATAAGTATTTGAGTGAAGAAGCCTATTGGTGCAAAAACATTCCTTTGAAAACGTTGGAAAAAGGCATAGAAAATTCCTGTTGTTTTGGTTTGTATTTTCAGGGCCAGCAAATTGGATTCGCCAGAGTGGTGACCGACTATGCCACCTTTGCCTATCTCGCAGACGTCTTTATTTTGGAACCTCACCGGGGAAAAGGACTGTCTAAATGGTTGGTGCAAACGATTATGAATCATCCTCTTCTACAAGGCATGCGCCGTTGGGTCTTGGGGACAAAAGATGCACATGGCCTTTATGAAAAATACGCCGGATTCAAACCATTTAAGGAACCAGGGCGTTTTATGGAAAAGCATTTTCCGGATATATATAAAAATGCTTGAGCCCAGCCTCTAAAAGCGAAGCAACCTGATAATTTTTAACTCAATAAAAAACCGTTCCTCATGAAATCAATTTTTTTTTCCTTCCTCATAATTACCCCTTTTTTTATGATTGCTCAGAATAGCCACGAAAAAATCATTTATCTTATTCCCGGCCAGGGGTCAGATGAAAGGCTGTTCAAAAATATTTCCATCAATCATTACGAGACCCGCGCCATTAAGTATGAGATCCCGGAAAAAGGGGCAACCATGGCGACCTATGCTCAACAGCTTTCTGCACAAATTGATACCAGCCTGAGCTATTCATTGATCGGAGTTTCTTTGGGCGGTATGTTGGCGATGGAAATGGCTAAGCAATTAAATCCTGATGAAGTTATTTTAATTGCGAGTGCCAAGAACCGAAATGAAATTCCACGGCTTTATAAGTTTTTCAGGAAATTTCCTTTGCACCTTTTGTTCGGTGGAAATTTTTATAAATTTTGGACATTGGCCCTGCAACCCCTTTACGAACCTATGCCAAAGGAAGATCAACGCATGTGGCGGGATATGATGAAGCAGAAAAATCCGAAGTTCATGCGCCGGGCTGTCCGTTGTATCATCGAGTGGGAAAATGAGGACAGTGCAGGCGAAAATGTTTTGCATATTCACGGGACTAAAGACAAAACCCTGCCTATAAAAAACATTGAAGAACCAGTCATCGTTGAGGATGGCACCCACGTTATGACCTTGACGAAAGGGGAAGAAATCTCAGCCATCATTAATCAATGGTTGTCAAAATAAAAAGGCGCTTTCCTGAAAAATAAATCAAATCATTTGTTTAAGTAAGTAAGCATGCAAAACCAATTAGACGAGTACGTTCGATTTGAGGTGGCCCCGAACTCGCTTCGATGCCCCATTAATTTGTATGAATAACCTTGTATGGCTACTTATGTGGCTGTTCAAAAAAAAATAACACTTTTCCTTTGTCTGAAAAAAAGTTTTAAACTTTGGAAACAAAACATTTGTCAAAATAAAAGTGTCATTTTTAGCGCTCCTTTTTTTTGATCAGCTGTTTAAATGAATTATTCCTTTTATTTTTTTACTAAAAAAGTTTAAATGGATCCCGTACTATCATATATCTATAATTTGGCAGAACCACAAAAATCAATTATGGAACACCTTCATAATTTAATTAGTATTTCTCCGGAGGTGACCTATAAAATCCGTTACCGGATTCCGTTCTATTATCGAAAAAGTTGGATCTGTTACTTAAACCCGGTTAAAAATAATGGAGTTGAATTAGCGTTTGTACGCGCCAACGAGTTGTCTAATGAAAATGGCCTGCTTGATTTTAAGGACAGAAAACAAGTAGCAGGAGTGATTTATTATAATATTAAAGAAATACAAACGGAACCTTTGGTGGAGGTTTTAGAAGAAGCATTTTTATTAGATGAAAATGTAAAATATGCATCCAAAAGAAAATGAATGCTAATTATTGGTTGTCAATAGTTTATAAGAATTATGGGATTTTATTTCATCTGCAAATTTTGATAATGAAGGAAAACAGAAATCAGCAAAGCTGTTTTTTTTCTCTCCAATAAAAACTGTTGTCATTCCCGCATTTTTTCCGAATTCCATATCAGAAACAGCATCTCCGACCATGATTGATTTCTCAAAATCTATTTTCGGAAATTCTCTTTTAGCTTGCAAGGCCATGCCGATACCGGGTTTTCGCATGGGGCTGTTTTCGCTTTTCAAATTTGGAGCGTAATAAATTTTATCAACTCTTCCCTGCATTTTTTTTATTTCACTGAGTAAATATTGATGAATATTTTTTAAGTCATCGGCGGACATCAATCCTTTGCCAATGCCCTGCTGATTTGTTACTATAAAAATCCGTGGAAATAAATTTGAAAAAACATGAATAGCCTCTAATACGCCAGGTAATATTTCGAACTCACCTTTGTGCAGGACATAGCCATCCACGATTCGGCGATTGATGACGCCATCGCGGTCAAGGAATAAACTCCAGGATGCATCAATAGGTAAGCCGCTTAAATTCATCTTGTGCTTTTGCATAATCTACCGGGATGCCAATGTCGAGAAAATAACCATCGTCTTGATAGCCATAAAAATTAAGCCGGTCTAAATATTTTTCGAAAAAATCTTTTTCAATTGAAAATTTAACGGGCAGTGGCTGTGCGGTAAAAACGGATTTTTCAAAAATATAGACGCCCCCATTAATTACGCCTTTCTCGGTGGGTTGTTTTTCATTAAATTGAACAATTCGTTGGTGGTCGTTTAATTCAACTGTTCCATAGCGTTCAAAATTTTGCATCGGCTTTAGAGCCAAAGTCAAATCAGCCTTGTTTTTTTGGTGGAAATTAAATTGTGCTGCCAAATCGCACAAAAACAAAGAATCACCATTGGTGACGAGAACACTTTCACCCGACGCAAATTGCATGGCATTTTTAATGGCACCTCCAGTACCGAGGGGTTCTTTTTCGAAAGCATATTCAATCGAAAGTGACTTGTAATTATTCGCAAAATGATTTAAAATATAATTGGATTTATAGCCCACGGAAAATATGACTTTTTCAATTTCGTATTTAATCAAAAAATCCAAAAGATATTCTAAAAATGGTTTGCCATTGATAGGGGCCATGGATTTGGGCTGTTCTTCCACGACTGAGCGCAGCCGGGTGCCCAGCCCCCCCGCAAGTATGATGGTTTCTTTAATCATTTGGAAATAACGTTTGTTCCACCAGTTGGCAGATGGTGTGGCCAATCAGCATGTGGCATTCCTGGATACGGGGCGTATCCTTGGAGGGGATGGCCACCAAAAAATCTGCGGCATCTTTCATTTTTCCGCCACCTTCACCCGTCATTGCGATAGAGGTGAACCCAATCTCATTGGCTACTGTAAATGCATTGAGAACGTTTTGTGAATTGCCAGAGGTCGAAAGTCCAAAAATCACATCTCCAGGTTTCCCAACGGCTTTAACCAATCGGGCATAGACCTCATCGTAAGAATAATCGTTGGCCACGGCCGTGAGGTAGGAAGTGTTGACGTGCAAAGCCTCCGCAGAAAGGGGAGGGCGGTCGTAGTAATACCTGCCGGAGAGCTCGGCCGCCAGGTGTTGGGAATCAGCAGCGCTGCCGCCGTTGCCGCAAAAAAGCACCTTGCCTCCTTGCTGATAGCATTTCACTACGAGGTCGCTGATGGCCTCTATTTGTTTATGCAATTCTTCGTTTGTCAGCAATTGTTGCTTGAGCGAAAGTGCATCCTGAATATTTTTTTTGATGATCATCGACTGGTCCATGTAAACATTCCTTTTTCGGTAAAGTGATAACGTTGCATTTGTCCGCCTTGCTTGTCGAGGGCCTCCATTACTTCGTATTTAGAGTTGCCAGGGCAATAGAAAATCATAAACCCACCACCCCCGGCCCCGGAAATTTTACCTCCTGAGGCGCCTGCATCAATAGCTGCCTGGTAGGTGCGGTCGATCATCGGGTTGGTAATGCCGGCAGCCATTTTCTTTTTGTTCTGCCAGCCAAAATCCAATATTTCGCCGATTTTGTTCAGCTCTGATCTCAACAGGGCTTCTTTCATCATAAACGCCTGTTCTTTCAGTTTTTTGGTAGCGTCAAGGGAAACGGTGCTGTTTGCCTTCACATTCTTGGTTTGCTCCGCAATGATGTTGGCGGACTTCCTGCTTGTGTTCGTGTAATAGAGCAAAAGATGGAACTGCAACTCATGCAAAACTTCATCTTTTATCCGCAATGGATTGACAATGACTTTATTGTCTTCGTAAAATTCCATGAAGTTCACCCCGCCAAAGGTGGCTGCATACTGATCCTGTTTTCCGCCCAGCATGCCGAGATCTTCCCGTTCGATGGAAAAGGCCAGCCGTGCAATGTCATACTCGCCCAAAGGAAGTCTCAACATTTCCACAAATGCCCCTAATATAGCGACTACCAGCGTAGATGAAGTACCAAGTCCTGATCCTGCCGGTGCGTCGATGTGGGTGGTCAGTTCCAGTCCCATCGGTTGGTGCGTGAAGTCTTTTACAATGCGGTTGTAAACGCCGCGCTGAAGGTCAAGTTCTCCGGTTATGGGGAGTTGTTCGGCTGCATCAAGTTCATAATATTCACCTCTGTCAACGGCCCGTAAAATGACTTTTCCATCCTTTCTGGGCTTGATGGAAGCATACGCAAACAAACTGATGGTTGAGTTGAGGATAGCCCCTCCATACCGGTCAGAGAACGGACTGACATCCGTCCCGCCACCGGCCAGGCCAATCCGCAAAGGAGCTTTACTTCGATGAATCATATTTATTAGATGTCAGGGGTTAGGTGTCAGGTTTCAGGGGTCAGGTGTCAGGGGTCAGGTGTCAGGTGTCAGGTTTTTTTTCTTCTTCATATTTTTCTGGCCAGACCGTAGATGGCATCTGTGAGAATATCCCAGCTATATTTCTGTTTTTCTCCGATGATGTTCTCGATCATGGCTTCTCTGTCAGTCTGGTTGAAAAATTTCAACGCCGCATCCGCAATTGACGTAGGGTCTGGAGGTACGACGTAGCCCACTTTTCCATCGGGGCACATTTCACTCAGTCCTCCTACGTTGGTTACGATCATAGGTTTGTTAAAATGGTAGGCAATTTGGGTGACGCCGCTTTGCGTAGCTGCTTTATACGGCTGAACGACCAAATCACATGCATTGAAGTAGAGGGCCACTTCCGAGTCGGGAATAAATTTATCGACCTGGATGATGTCTTTTTCCAGGCGGTGCTTTTTGATCAGGTTTACGTATTTATCCCGATCAGCATAATACTCACCGGCCACGATCAACTTGATTTTTGTATTCCTAAAACGCTGATCGGCAAAGGCTTCGATCAAAATATCAAGACCTTTGTAATCTCTGATCAACCCAAAAAACAACATGTACTGAAAGGAATCATCCAAGCCCAATTTTTGCAGCACTTCTTTTTTCGGGGCAATGTCGCCAAAGTTGTCATACAAGGGATGCGGGGATAGCAAACGGGGCTTGACAGTGTCAAATTGATCCACGTCATCCAGTACTGTTTGCGACATGGCAATGAATGCATCGACCGGTTTTACAAAGTATTTAGTGAAAATCCGATCCCCGGGGCGCTTTTCGTGCGGGATCATGTTGTCAATGATGTTGATGACTTTTGAGTGGCGGTTGCTTTTAATAAGACGTAGAATAGTCCCGTAGCACGGCCCCATGAAAGGCAGCCAAAACTTGATGACGACCAGGTCGGGATTGGCTTTCCGGATCTTGTTGCCGACCGCAATCCAGTTCAGTGGGTTGACAGAATTGATGCATTCAACTATGTTCAGATGATTCGGGGCCGGGTCAGAAGAATATTGGGTTTTACCGGGAAAGAGAAAGTTGGGATATTGTAAAGTAAAAGTGTAGAGGGTAACATCCTCACCTTGATCCTGAAACGCTTTGGCTAACCGTTCATTATAGGTAGCAAGGCCACCTCTGAACGGATAAGCCGAACCAATAATGGCAATTTTCATTAATTTCTAAGTAAAATGTTATTAACAACGTGCACTATATTTCTACTCTTTTGAGCCGCTTTTGTTCCTTTTGTGGTTTATTGTTTTTTCGCACAAAAGGAATAGCGGCGGCCTCAAAGACTATAATCGACTTGTTGCACGAAGCATCAAAAGGCAAAAGTAGGTTAATTCAACTTTTACTTGTGCCTTTTCACATTTTATGCTTTTTTAAATCTAATGCAAACTGAAAATGTAAAAGGTTGTTCTCGGTCTTTACCCTGACCAAATCCTTAGAACTCAAAAGTGCATCCAGCTCTCTTGCCCTTCCTGCAAAATAGTCAGCGTTGATGCCATTCGGAGCCATCATTTTTGCTTTCTCTAAATTTCCCTTTCCCAGGTGGACGATAATTTCGGTTGTGAGGGGTTTATCGTCACTTTTTTTGTAAATCTTAGGCCGGAAATCCAGTCGACGTTCTATGATATTCCGGATGATTTTTGATTGTTTGCCACCATTGCCGTACAGGTTGCAATTGGTGTAGTCCGGGAAGGAAACTTTATTTTCATTCAAATTTTTGATCGCCTTTTTTCTCCATTTATTCAAGAAAATGTCAAATAGTTTATCGGCATTGGCCAACTTGGTTTTCAGGTCAACCTCTTTCCTGGCCTCTGAATGATCTTTCCAGAATTTTTTGGATTTTTTGAGGTCTTCTTTTTCGCTTTCAGGTACCCATTTTTTGCTGTTTTGCCAAACGAGAATGGGGTTTCTAACCGGTACGGGCTCTTTCCCCTTTCTTACGTCCTTTGCCAATTTACAAACCTCTTTGAACATTTTGGGTGCCATGAAAATGACGGGGAAATGGCAGGAAAGATGATCTGGGTCAAATCCAAACGATTGTTCAAATTTATTGTACTGGGCCAGCAATTCCTTTTTGAATTGTTTGATCGAAATGGCACTGGGATTGAAATCGTCAACCAGCTTGAAAATTGGCTTACCTGCTATCTCGATGGGGCGGTCCTTTTTGTTTCTTTTGACCTTTTTCTCTCCTTTGAAATTAATTTTGGGTTGTCCTTTATGTCTTCCTCTTTTTTTCCGCTTAAAGACGGTTTCTCTGAACTCCAGCAAATCTTCAATTTCCCCCGGGTCAGAGACCGGACTGCCGGCATGAAAGTTAAAATGCAGGCCGATTCGAACATTTCTACTCAGCTTGTACTTGTCATTGTGATTAAGATCGTGCAGCAGTCTTTTCACAGCGGATACGCTGCCTTCATATTCTCCGTGTGGATGATCTTTTGTTCTCGGTTCGAAATTGATCAATGCCGAGACGCTGCTAACCATCCCTTTTTTCAGTGCCTCCCGAATCCCGTCATCAATAAAGTTGCATGCGCCAAAATCATCGGCGGTTACAATAACTCTATGGTCCATGTTTTCTTTTAGTTTTGTTTTGAAATAGTGGGCGCAATATAATGGAAATTAGTAATTCATCTAAATTAGTATATTGCGGAATGACGTAATAGTTTGGAACAGTTCTGCAAGCTATTTAGGCATGTTAAAATATACTTTAAATGAAGTTGTTTTATTCTATTTCACTATTGTTCCCAGTGTTCTTTACAGCTTGCTTTGCCCAACAAAACAGTTTGTCCATGCTCACTACAGGACCCGAAAACGGATCATTGATCGTGGCTGGCGGTGGCCGGTTGCCAGATGAAATTTTGCTGAAATTTATAGAATTGGCCGGAGGCCAAAATGCCCGCATAGTTGTCGTTCCCACGGCTGGTGGCCAGGAGGAATACGATCAGTCGGCCTGTGATTTTTTGAGTCGTTTTGGAATTGGAACCATTTCTATGTTGCATACTACCGATCCCAAAATTGCCGACTCAGCAGCTTTTGTGGAACCCCTTAAGGATGCGACAGGCGTATGGTTCAGAGGTGGGCGCCAATGGAGGTTAGTCGATGCTTATGCAGGAACCAAAACGGAACAAATGTTCTGGAAGGTCTTGGAGAGGGGAGGTGTGATTGGCGGCACTTCGGCTGGAGCGACCATTCAGGGCTCCTACCTTGCCCGTGGCGACACTAAGAGCAACCAGATCATGATGGGCGACCACGAAGCAGGTTTTGGTTTTATCAAAAATGTTGCAATCGACCAACACGTCCTGGCGCGCAACCGCCAATTTGACTTGTATGAAATTGTCCGGAGCAAACCGGAATTACTGGGCATCGGTGTTGACGAAGGCACTGCCCTTCTGGTAAATGGCGACCAATTTGAAGTGATTGGTGATAGCTACGTGCTGGTATACGACGGACAATTCTATTCCCGCGAAGGGTTCGACCAAAAGAAACTCCCCGCTGCCGATTCCTTGTTTTATTTTTTGAAAAAAGGAGAAAAATACAATATGCGGACTCGGAAAGTGATCGAGTAAATAAATGGACGATGGACAACAGTATTTGCAAGGCACCAAAAACCAGAAACCAGAAACCAGAAACCAATTCATGCGGTATATAAAAAAAGAAATAATCATTGACCGGGAGATAACAGTCGTCTTCGATGCGCTCATTTCACCGAGCCAAATCTGCAAGTGGTGGTTTGCTAAAACGGCCATAGTACTACCAGAAACCGGTGGGTTTTACGCGGCTGCCTGGGGTGATTCAGAAGATCAGCCGGACTATATTTCGATGGCCACTATCAAGGTTTTCGAACGGCCTTACCGCTTGACACTGGTCTATGAAAAATACTATTCAAAAGATGGCCAACTGCCATTTGACGCGACCCTTGATGCGGCATTTACACTGGAAGACTTAAATGGTCAAACCAAATTAACGGTGGTGCAGAGCGGTTTCCCGATTACCTTGTCTGCCGACGCATTTTACCAGGGCTGCGTGAAAGGATGGGAAGACACTTTTGCGTCCTTAAAAAAGGTATTAGAAGGAAAGTAAATGATCGACCACCAAACACTAACTCCAATGCCGAATAAGCTGCTAATTCTCCACTCTCTGCGGGCTTGGCGAACTCTGCGAGAGAACTATGATCACATGCTGTGCACAAGGCTCGCAGAGGAATTTATGTTCAATTTTTATTGTCATTACAACTAACCGCTAACCGCTGATATAAAACTAAAATCATGAAAAAAAGGGACTTTTTAAAAAATATGGCTTTGCTCGGAACGGGCGCGACGGCCTTATTTAAAAATATCGATAAATGGGTTAGTGATGTGGAACATTTATCAGCCCAAGAGGCGGCCCGTGAAGAAGATTTCTGGGTGAATGTCAGGAGTGGTTATCGGTTAAAACCAGATTATATTAATTTGGAAAACGGCTATTACTGTATTGTCCCTCAGGAAACGCTGGAAAATCATATTCACCATATCCGGGAAATAAATTACCAGGGGTCTTATTACATGCGAACGGTACAGTGGGACAACAAGTGGGCCATGCAGGAAAAACTGGCCGAACACATCGGTGCGTCGGCTGAAGAGGTCGTCATCACTCGGAACACAACCGAATCGCTGGATACGATCATTAGCGGATTTCCATGGAAAAAGGGCGATGCAGCGGTCATGGCCAATCAGGATTACGGGGCCATGAAGAACATGTTCGACCAGGTAGCAGAACGGCACGGTGTCGTACTCCACAAAGTAGACGTTCCGATGCACCCCACCAACGATGAAGAAATTGTCGCAGTATATGAAAATGCGATTACGCCGCAGACCAAACTATTGATGATCTGCCACATGATCAACATCACCGGGCACATTCTTCCAGTGAGGAAAATATGTGAAATGGCACATTCCAAAGGAGTGGAAGTAATGGTGGATGGGGCCCATGCTTTTGCTCATATCAATTTTGATATAAAAGAACTTGACTGTGATTATTATGGTAGCAGTTTGCACAAATGGCTGAGCGCTCCGTTGGGGTGCGGCCTGCTTTATGTAAAAAAAGAAAAAATCTCCAAAATATGGCCCCTCCTGGCAGAATGGAACAAAGACCCAAATGACATCCGCCGGTTGAACCATACCGGTACCCATCCGGTGCATACCGACCTGGCCATTGGCAATGCACTGGAATATTTATATAAAATCGGCCCTGAGAGAAAAGAAGAAAGACTCCGGTACCTGCAAAACTATTGGACCGGCCAGGTAAGGGATTTGCCCCATATTGTCCTGAATACACCAAAAGAGAGACATCGCTCCTGCGCCATCGCCAACGTGGGCGTTAAACACTTGGAGCCAAAAGATTTAGCAAAAAAATTACTGGAAGACTATCGGATCTGGACGGTCGCTATCAATGGGCACGGCGTTCACGGTTGCCGCATCACCCCGAATATTTATACGACCACGAAGGAGTTGGATAAATTTGTGGAGGCTTTGAGGGAGATATGAGATATGAGTTATTGGAGAAAATAACTCATATCTCATATCTTACAACTCCCGTCACACGATCGCTGCACTTTTCCCAACCCTCGGTACTGTGGCATCCGGATGGCTGAGGTGTTTCAGAATATTGTAATGTTTTTTAAGTGCTACCCAAATATTAGGGTTTTCCTGATATTCAATGCCGTGGTCGTCGCAGGTCTGCTTCAAAATTTTTGTCAGGGCAGGGTAGTGGACGTGGCAAACTTGTGGCAAAATATGGTGGATCACATGGATGTTGATGCCTCCCATCAACCAGGAACCCACTGCACTGTGGCGTGAAAAATCAGCCGTTGTTTCTAAAACGTGAAGAGCATAATTATTATCAATGTTACCATTGTCATCGGGCAGTGGGTAAGTAGTGCCCTCGTAGACGTGCGTAACCTGAAAAATGATGGCGAAAGTCAGGCCCGGCAGGATATGCATGAAGACCCAGGCCCCAAGTATGGTATACCATGCCGCCGACAAATAGATCATTGGCAAAATCAACGTAAGGCCGTAAAAAATAGATTTTCCAATGAAGAGAATGACATACTCATTAAACGGGTGTTTGATATTTTTCTGGTTGCCAATGTGGGCTTCGCCGAAAAACCATTTGAAATCTTTCATCGTCACCCATTGTAGCATGGCCAATGCATATAAGATGAATGTGTAGAAATGCTGCCAGCGGTGTTTTGGCTGCCAGGGCTCGTCGGGTGAAAAACGGAAAAGCCCATGTGTTTCAAGAGTTACATCAATGCCATGAATGTTGACGTAGCCGTGGTGGGCTCCGTGCATGCGGCGGAACAAATATTGATTTCCGCCAATAAAATCCATGCTGTAGCCTAAAATTTTATTGATTTTCTTGTTGGGTGAGTAAGCATCGTGGGTGGCATCGTGCATGATGTTGAAGGCGATAAAGATATTCACGTAGCCAAGCAATAAATACACCATCCAGAGAGCCAAAGGACTGCTCAGGGTATCCGACATGATCCATAACCAGGTACCGACCCAAGCCACTATTGCCACGATGGTCTTGATGTACATTTCCATATTGGCATATTGGCTAATATTGTTGTCTTTAAAATAGGCATCCACCCGGCTGCGGAGATCCTTGATGAATAATTCCTTCCTTGGATTACCTTTAAAACGTACCCTTTTGGAGCTGGTAGTTGCTTTAATCATTTTTATGTTGTTATTTTTTTATCTTTTAAAAAAAATTACGGGCGCAAATCTAAGACATTTGATATAAGCGATTAAATTTTAGGCTGTCTTTTCAGACGACATTGATATTAATCATTCTTGTAATTTGCGCTTAAATTCCTAAAGTAAGGTTAAAACAAAATTTTATTTGCACCCTTATACTTACGTGGAGTTTAATTAAATAAAATAACGGAGATCTCTTTGGATGGTTGAGCTTCCTGTTCAAGAGGTCTTGCTCTCTTAAAATTATTAAAAACTTTTCCTGTATGTCTACACCATCTCGCACGCAAACAATTTGGGTATTATTACTTTCATTTATTCACATCCAACTGTCGGGCCAGGCGTTATTTTCGGAATCGATGCAACGGTATCAAATAAACTATCTGCCTGAAAAAGTATACGTCCATACCGACAAAACCATCTATGCAGGTGGCGAGACTGTTTGGCTGGCAGTGTACCTGATGGATGGTTTTTCCCATCGGCCGGGGACTTTGAGTGATGTGGTGAGAGTGGAGTTGCATGCCAGCGATGGAAAAATCGTTGCAAAACAAAATTTATACGCACCGGATGGGTTTGCAGCCAGCGAGCTGCTTTTGCCCTATAATCTGGCCTCGGGCAGCTATCAATTGACGGCCTACACCAATTACCAAAGAAACAGTGGCGAAGAAATGCTCTACAGAAAAGACCTGCGCGTTTTGCCTGGACTGGGCGAGAACACTCCTTCCAAACCGGAATTTTTACCAACATCTTACGACTATACGGCTGATCAAAAGGCCACCACCCAGCTTCGTTTTTTTCCGGAAGGCGGAGATTGTATTGCGGGCGCACCGTGCAGAATGGCCTATGTTGTAGAAAATGACAACGGAACTCCTTCCATGATAAATGCGGAAGTCGTTGATTCTTTAGGGGCCGTTGTTTCAACCATTGAGGCAGGTGCTGATGGAATGGGCAGTTTTGTTTTTATCCCTCAACCTGCCCAGCAGTACCAGGCCCGGTTGTCAGACGGACGTTCGTTCGTTTTGCCAGGTGCTTTGGAAAAAGGGTATCGACTGTCCGTGCAAAAAAGAACAAAAGAAGTCAGGATCACTGTTCAGACCAATCTTTCAGAAGGTCTTCAGGGAACCCACCTAGGCGTCCATTTGCGCGGTGAAATCTATTTGGATCGATCTATTCTGACAGAAAACCGGAAAGCCTACGTTGACTTGCCGTTAGAGGACCTGGTGCCCGGTGTTTTTGTCTGTACACTTTTTGATCCAAATGGACAGCCAGTTGCGGAGCGGTTGTTTTTTCATGCCCCGGAAAAGAAAGAAAATGAACTGCTCCTAACAACTCATCTACGGCAATACGATGCACGTGATTCTGTGAATTTATCAATGAAAGTTGCAATGGAAGGCGTCCACTCTGATAGTTTGTCCAAAGCCAGGATGAGTCTAAGTGTGTTGCCTTTGCCCTCGACTTCAGGGCCCCAGGGGGACGATATTTGTACCTGGCTGCTTTTGAACAGTGACCTTGATCGCCCCGTACCTTATTCGCCCGGTTTGCTGTCGGCCACTGATGCGAAAACCCGCGACCGGAAGGTGGATGAGTTTCTAATGACAAGGGGCTGGCGGAGATTTCGTTGGGAAATAGCATTGGATGAACCGAAGAAATTCCAACCTGAATATCCCCTCGAACAAGGGCTCTTTTTGCAGGGCAGGATGGGGAAATACAATAACCCCAAATCTCCACAGCCAGGATCTGTCATTCTTTCACATCTGGAATCTGGGTTTTTTGAAGAAACAGAGACAGATGAAAAAGGACATTTTTCCTTTGGCCCGTTTGTGGAATTCGACACTTTGGATGTTGTTTTAAAAGGCTATTATTCCAGAAATAAGGATAAAAAACTCAAAAAGGGAAAACAACCCAAAAACAGGCATTACACCCATTTGGAGTTGTTCGATCACCAGAGTCCTACATTGCCTCCACCAGCACCCGTGACAATAGAAAAAAAGACAAAAGAATCGGAAGCAGGTTATTCTCAATTGAGTCAGGACTACCTTTCCATTGCCCGGAACTATGACTCCTTGAGCGTATTGCTCGATGTAGTGGATGTAAAAGCCAAACGGATTTCCCCCGCTGCTCAGGAACGTTATGAACGCTCCATCATGTACGGAGGCCGGCCGGATACCCGGATCATTGTTGATTCCCTGCCAGGGGGCAATATCCCCCAAACAATTTTTGATATGTTACGAGGAGTGCCCGGCGTTCGCATTACGGGTGGTTTGGGGAATGAACAGGTACTGGTCCGGGGGGCCGGGGTCCCTGCATTCTTTTTTGATGGGATGCCGATGGACCTTGAAACGTTGCGGTATGTAGATATTCACAACATTGAGTTTGTGGATGTAATCCGCGGCGTCAGAGCAGGAATTATGGGCAATGCAGCTGCCAACGGTGCTGTTCTGGTCTATTCCCGAACCGGCAGTTCACTGACTCAAAATCCATTTGAGTCCCCTGGTGTCACCCAAGCACAAATTCATGGTTTTTACAAAGCCCGCGAGTTTGCTGTTTTCGACCCACTCGCACCTGGCAATCAAAACAGGCCCGATTTCAGAACGACCCTCCACTGGAATGCTGAAATTGAAATTGGAGAAGAAGGAACGGCAAAAGAGGTATTTACGACTTCTGATCAAAAAGGGAGGTTTGTGGTCATTGGCCAGGGATTGCGGTCGGATGGAAAGCCGTTTTTTGGAACTACTGAGTTTGTGGTAAAATAACGGATTTGTAAAAATGACATTTTTGCCTTTGCAAAGGATTGATTTTCAATCCGGATGGAAAATTTTAAGCAGCAGGAAAAATGTCATTTTTTTTATGCCTGAGTTTCTGTTAATCTGCTGTTTTCATTTGAAGTTTTTAAACAACTTCATTTTATTAAATTTGATTCCTGAAAATGGAACAAATACCGCTTTTTTTATGCAACAAAATATTTTACCCCTCTCATTATTCCTCCTGATATCCTGGACCGGGCTTGCCCAGGTTTCCCTGGAAGAAAGCATGAACCAGTACTACCACAATTTTTTACCGGAAAAAATTTATGTCCATACGGATAAGAATATTTACGCTGCGGGCGAGCAGGTCTGGCTGTCTGTTTATTTGATGGATGGTATTTCACACCGACCGGGTACACTCAGCAACCTGGTTCGGATTGAATTGCAGGATGCTCAGAACAAGGTCATGGCCGAACAAAAGCTTTTCTCGGAAGAAGGCTACATGGCAGGGGATTTTTTTATTCCTGCAACGGTTTTACCTGGCACCTACCAGCTATTGGCTTTTACAAACTATCAGCGAAACGGTGGCGATGAAATCCTGTTCCGGAAACCGATCCGCATCTTGCCTGGCTTAAAAGACATCAGGGAATTGGTGAAAGAAGGGAACTTCGTCGCACGAAGAAAAGAAGTGTATAAAAAACCGGTCAACCTTCGCTTTTTCCCGGAGGGAGGCGACTGCTTAAACGGCATTCCCTGCCGGGTCGCATTTGTTTGCGAAAATGATGATGGGCAGCCCGTCAGGACTCAGGCCATATTGAAGACCAAAAGTGGCGAAGAGGTCTTGCAAATGGATACCGATGAATACGGGATGGGCAGTTTTTACTATAAACCCCTCCCGGGAGAAAAATACCAGGCCATTGAGAAATCCGGTTTCACTTTTTCCTTGCCGGCTGCACTCGATCAGGGCTATCATCTGAGCGTGCAGAAAAGAAAGACGGCCGTCCGGATCATTATGGAAACTAACATTCCCTCAGGACTTGTCGGTGCTCGACTGGGTATTCATCTGCGAGGGTTTATTTTATTGGACCAGCAATTGTCCAATGAAAAAGGAAAGGCGATTTTGGATTTACCGCTTACTGATTTTGATCCGGGAGTTCATGTGGTGACCCTCTTTGATCAGCAGGAACTGCCCGTTGCCGAAAGGCTGTTTTTTATCCCTCTGCCCCAGGGGGAAAATGAGATTGGGTTAACGTTGAATAAGACTGTTTATAAGACACGAGAACTGGCAGAACTGGCATTGGACATGTCGGCTGAAAAAGTGGAAGAAGACAGCCTGGCCATGGGGAACATCAGCATGTCAGTCCTCCCTGCCACTTTCAGCAACAAGTTCGAAAGCGATGATATCAGGACCTGGATGATGCTGAACAGCGATCTTGACAGGCCCGTTCCCTACACACCCGAAATGGTTTTTGCGGATGATACCAAAGTGCAGGACCGGCGAATAGATGAATTCCTGCTGACCCGGGGCTGGCGCCGTTTTAAATGGGAACAGGCATTCAAATCGGAAGTATTTTTACCAAATTATTATTTGGAAAAAGGTATTTATGTGATGGGCAAAATGGGAAAATACGACTATCCGCACCGGCCAGTGCCAGGCATGGTCTTTCTGACTCAACCGGAAAATATGCATTTTGAAGAATCCGCCGTAGATGAGGAAGGTGTCTTCTATTTTGGTCCTTATGTATTGTTTGATACGGTCGATATCATGCTGCAAGGGCGATCCACCAAACCAAAACATTTAGCTGATGAAGAGAAAAAATACCAGAAAAGCAGTCGTTTCACACACATGGAAATCTTGGAATACACCTCACCCAACCTGCCTCCTATCGACGTAACTCTTCCAGATGAAAATACCGGAAGGTTAATTGACGAATACCAGGACCTGAGCCAAAAGACCCTGACCATCGCCCGTAGTTATGATTCATTGAGTATTACCCTCGATGCAGTAGATGTTATAGCAAAGCGCATGCTGTCAGCTGAGCAGAAAAGGAAGGAACGCGTTACCTTATATCAGGAACCCGACAGAAGGGTAGAGGTCGATTCCATTCCAGGTGGGACATCCTACACTTTTTTTGATTTAATCAGAAATGAACCAGGTGTGATCATCTCTGGTGGATTGGGAAAAGAAACCATACAGATGCGAGGCCAGACGAGTATCAAGGGGAGTAGTGTCCCCTCCTTTTTTATTGATGGATATCAAGTGGACCTGGAATTCCTGCGGTTTATGCGCGGCAGTGAAATTGAATTCATCGACATTATCAGGGGCCTCCGTGCGGCACATCTGGGGGCAGGAGGTACCAATGGCGCTATTCTGGTGTACACCCGGGAAGGAGGAGTTGCTTCCACTCTTACGCCGGGTTTGATCAAAACCAAAATTTATGGCTTTCACAAAGCACGGCAGTTTGCGGTATTTGATCCGACTGCACCCGGCAACCAGAACCGGCCCGACCTGCGAACTACGCTGCATTGGAACGGATTGATAAAAACCAATTTAAGAGGGGAAGCAACGGAGTTTTTCTCAACATCAGATCAAAAAGGAACTTACGTCATCATCGCCCAGGGATTGCGCAAAGATGGGCAGCCGTTCTATGGAACGAGCCGTTTTGAGGTGAAATGAAATAATAGAATAGATTTTACAAAACGCAGGACTCGTAATGGAATCTGTGTCCTTTGCGCACTCTGCGTGTTGCAAGATAAGAAGCGAACTGAATCTCTGCACATCACCATTTAAGCAGGCGGTCAAAAAAAAATGACACTTTTCCTTTGCTTGAAAATGAGTCTTGAGGCTTGGAAATCAAACATTTGCCCAAAGAAAAGCGTCATTTTTAGCGCCCCTTATTTTTGTCCAACACTTACTTCAATAAATTAAATCGTTCCAAAACGGCCGGTTTATATCGCCTGCCGAGCGGTAGTTTGTGCTTGCCGACAATGATCAGATCTTCTTTGGTGTCAATGCCATCTACTTTGTCGAGCCTGACGCAATAGCTGCGATGGATGGGAACTATATCTGTTTGCAAGGATTCCAGCAACTTTTTCATGGACATTTTGACAACAAACCTTTTTTCCATAGTTACTAAAGTGCTGTAATTGCCTTCACCCTGAATGAAAAGGATTTCATCGGTTTTTATTTTTCTTAAAATGCCATTTTGCTTGACGAGCAATCGTTTGTGTTTGGCGATATCCTTCTCGACTTTGTCGCGCTCCTGCTCTTCCGAAGCCCCCAGTATGATTCGTTTAAAAGCATTTTCAATGGCTGATTGGAGCGACAGGCGGTCGAATGGCTTGACGAGGAAACCATAAATATGAGACTCCTGTGCTTTTTTGTAAGTCTCCTGATCGTTGTAAGAGGTGGTGAAAATGATGGGGATTTTTAAATGTTTTATAAGATTAGCCACGTCCAGCCCGGTAAGGTTGCTCTTTAGTCCGATATCCATCAAGATCAGATCCGGATGGTATTTGTCAATAGCGGCAAGGGCATCTTCTGCATTGTCGACCGTATCCAACAATTCATATCCCATTTCCTCGATCAGCATTTCAACTTCAAATGCAAAGGAAGGGCTGTCTTCGACCAAGAGTATTTGGAACTTGCCCATTTTGATTCAATTCTGATTGATTTCCTTACCGTAAAACGAATGGTTGGAGTAGAGATGTTTTACACTTGATTCGGGTAGCAGTGTACAAATTTACTTAAAAAAAGAACGCCGGCAATGTGCCAGCGCCCCTACTCCAATCGTCTTACGTATTCTTTTAAATCGTTGGTTTCTGGAAGTTACAATAAATTTAGTCGATGAGTAGTAATGGTAGATAGAGAGTTTTCAAGAAGATTTGGAGAAGAAGGGAATCTATTCCTTCATTAAGTTTTTGCGATTGATATTTGGTAAGAGACCCGCTGTAGATTGTTGCCAGCAAAGATGAAAGATTTGTTGCATAGTATTATTGTAAAGGTGTTAGAAGGTTCATTTAGGGTGACAAAACAATATTTTCGTGGAGATGAATAGTATCCACCTGTTACCTAAAAGGAATCTGAGGAAGGCAGTACCACCTTAAAGGTGGTTCCACTGTCCACTATGCTGTTAACGTCAATTTCTCCCCCGTTCATTTCGATAAGTTCTTTACAGAGTGCTAATCCCAAGCCAGCTCCTTTTTCTCCCCATGTGCCTTTTTTGTTAGGAATACTCGATTCAAAAAGCTGTTCAATATCCAGGTTAGACATTCCAGTGCCAGTATCTTTTACCTGAATGGTGGAATGGCCATTGATTCGGGAAGCAGTAATTTCAATTTTTCCGTTTTGTTCGGTAAATTTTATTGCATTGTCAACCAGGTTCCTCAGTACCGTTGCGATTGCTTGCCGGTCGGCAAATAAATGGGCATTTTCATCAACATCCACGGTCATCTTGATACCCTTGATGGCAGCAATTTCCTGATAGATGGACAAGACCTCTTTTACGACTTCCTGGATCTGGATGGTCACAGGGTTATGCGGAAATTTACTGTCTTGCACCAGCGCCCAGGAAAGAAGGTTGTCCAATAACTTATGAACGGAACCGACGGCTTCTTCCACTTCATTTCCCATCCGAATGACGTCATCCAAGCGATTTTTTTTCATCAAGTAAATTACCTTTTTGGCAATGCCTCGCAAAGCAATCAATGGCGACCTTAAATCATGGGCGATAATGGTGAATAATTTATCTTTTAACTGGTTATTTCTTTCAATTTCCCTTTTTTGTTTGGTTAGTTTATTGAACAGGTAAAGCAGTAAACTTAAAAAAACGAAGAACGCAGCAGCAGTGCCCAGATACCAGTTTCGCTCTTTTTTCAGCGTTTCGTTTTTCTGTGTCAATAATTTGTTCTCTTCTGCTTTCTTTTCGTTTTCATAAATTGATTTGACCGCTTGGATGGCCTCTTCTCTTTCGATGGTGTTCAAAGAATCCTCCAGCACATCATGGGAAGACAAATGCGCATAGGCGAGGTCAAATTTCCCTGTTTTTTCATACAAGCTTGCCAGATCTTTATGGATGATGGCAACATTGGTCAGGTCGATTGTTTCCTCAAATAATTCCAGTGCCTTCTGATAGGCGGAAATGGCCCTCGGATAATCTTTTAATTTTTCAGCAGCTTTGCCCTGATAGCCGTAATTAAAGGATAAGTTGCGGGTGGCTCCAATTTGCAGGCACATTTCTTCTGCTTGCTGCGCAGTGTAGAGGGCCAGTTCATAATCTCCCTTTTCCACATAATCACCGGCAAGGTCGGTGGTAGCGACCGCCTCCGTCCGAAGGTCGCCGGTCTCCCTGGCAAGATTGATCAGACGCAGCCGGACGGCCAGTGAAGAGTCAATTTCTCCATTTTGCAAATAGCTGTTGGCCAAGCCGCTCAAGGTGTTCATCATCACCGCTGGATTATTCAAACTCTTAGCTACCTCCAGGCTCTTTAGGTTCAGTTCTATGGCTTTTTCAGGGTTGTGCTGAAACAACTCCAGGATCGCTAAGTTATTTGAAATGATACAAATTGCGCTGGTATGGTCTATTTGCTCGGACATGCGCAGCGCCTCATAATATTCTTCAATGGCCTCCGGTATCTGGCTCATGTCGGTATAGGCTCCTCCAACTGCATTGGTTGCCTGCATGGCCCTCGTCGTATCATTATTGCTGAGGAAATAATCTTTGGCTTGCTGGCAATAGGGCAGGGCCAGGTCAGGCTGCTTCAATCGAATGTGGACGATCCCCAAGTTGTAGTTGGATATGGCCAGTAGTTTTTCAGAACCTCTATTTTCAGCCACCTCGTATGCTTTCTTCGCATAAACCAAGGAGCTATCCAAGTTAACCCTTAGAAATTCTTTGGTCAGTTCGATGTAATGTCCGTGACGAGTAGAGTCCGGGTGAACTGATCGCAAGAGCTTCCGAAGGCTATCTATTTTGGGCTGACCGAAAGATGACTGAAGTGCGACTACCATTAGAATGAGTAGTGCCGTAAATTTTAGTTTCACGTTCCAATTTTATTGATTACAAGCAAATTTTAAAACTGAATCAGTAATTGGGAACTACATCAATTTTGCAGGGAAATGTGGTATGTTGAATCCAAAATGTTCACGCGAGGGGCAAATTCTCTTCTAAAGAAAAATGCCCAATGCTCACCTTTATTGCTAATGTCCTTTGTTGATGGTTCCCGATGTTAGCTCGACTCAATGTATTTGTTATGACGTGTTTTTTGAAAAACGTTACAAATCTTTAACCATTTTTCTTGAATAATCCAGTTTATTGCTGATGACCAATTGTCGAACAAAGCTGTAGGAAACTCCTGAGTTGGACAGACAATGCCCGGTTTGAGCGAGCATCTGTAGATTTCCACCACCTGGGTTTTCTTCAAGCAGGAACTTCTATAGAGGGTAACCAAACTAATAAGTGATGTTCTTGGCAGGGGATCTTGCCTCAATCAGGACTGCTTCAATATCGCCTCGTTAATGGATTTGACCAACCCGGGACCTGCATAAACCAATCCTGAATAAACTTGTACCAGCGATGCCCCGGCCGCTAATTTGTCCAGCGCATCTGCGGCGGAATCTATTCCTCCAACACCAATGATCGTCACTTGTCCATTTGATTTTTGGTGCAGATAACGAATCACTTCGGTCGACCGGTTAGCAAGAGGGGCACCACTCAAGCCTCCGTTTCCAATTTCCTGAACCACTTGTTGAGGTGTGCTGAGTCCGCTCCGGTCAATGGTCGTATTGGTGGCGATGATGCCGTCCAGTTTTGTATTTTGGACAATTTCGAGGATGTCGTCAAGCTGTTCGTTGGTCAGGTCCGGGGCAATCTTCAATAAGATCGGCTTTGGCGCCGGTTTCTGTTTGTTCAAATTTTGGAGGTGTGTCAATAGGGCGGTGAGCGGTTCTTTTTCCTGCAGTTCCCGGAGTCCTGGTGTATTGGGTGAGCTTACGTTGACCACGAAATAATCAACATGAGGAAATAGTGATTCAAAACAAATAGAGTAGTCCCGTACTGCTTCGTTGTTGGGGGTCACTTTGTTTTTGCCGATATTCCCTCCGACAATCAGGTTTTTGGGCCGACCACTTTTTAATCTGCCTACCATGGCCTCTACGCCCTCGTTATTGAACCCCATGCGGTTAATCAGTCCACCGTCTTTTGGCAAACGGAATAGTCTTGGCTGTGGGTTTCCAGCCTGTCCAACCGGTGTTACTGTACCTATTTCAATAAATCCAAAACCTAAAGCAGACATGGCTTTAAAAGATTTACCGTCCTTATCAAAACCAGCCGCAAGCCCAACAGGATTTGGAAAATTCAGCCCAAATACCCGGCGCTCCAGGCGGCTGTCCTTCACTTCATATATTTTTCGAAAAACCCAACCGATGAGTGGGATAGTGAGTGTGAACTTCAATAAGTTGACAGTCAAGTGATGCGCTTTTTCCGCAGGGAAAAGGAATAGAATGGGTTTGAGTAATAGTTTGTACATAAATATGATCAATTTAGAAAGGTCAACTTCAGGCTCCTTCGCTGGAAAGCCAAGTTCAGCTTTTGAAAAAAAGAAAATCAAAATGACTGAGCTGTCTTTTTATACCCCGGCTATGCAGCATCTCTTTTAGAAAAATTTCATTAGGAAATTATGAATTCCAAACAATTTAATGATCGCTCCCACAACAATCACCACCAGTAAACGGTGTGCCCACACATTTGCACTTTTATATTTCGAACCGTAGATAGCCGTCAGCCAGCCGCCCGCCGTTTGCCCGACCGCCATGAGCAGCCCCATCGGCCAGTCGATCAAGCCTTTGTATTGAAAAATAGCAATGACAATCAAAGTATAAATTGTGACCACCAACGACTTCACAGCATTGGCATTCATAATACTGTACCGGGCACCCAACACCATGATGGCCAAAAAGAAAATTCCCATGCCCATTTGTATGAAGCCGCCATAAAACCCAATTCCTAAAAAAGCGGGCACCATGATCCAACGGCTGGGCTTAAACGTCGTGTCTGTCTCTCGCAACCATCTTTTTGGTTTGATTAAAATGACAAACAACATCAACACCAGCAGATAACTAAAAACCGTTTTAAACTGCTCATTACTGACTATGGTGGCTACATAAACTCCAACAACAGCGCCCAGGGTGGTCATGATGATCAGCAATCGGTCCCTGCCCAAATCGAGCATTTTGTTTTTATAAAATACCCATGAGGCGGCAGTTCCCTGTGCGACCACCCCGACCCGGTTGGTACCGTTTGCTATATTGGGCGGTAGCCCGAGCACCTCTGTCAAAATAGTCAGTGTTATTGCCGAGCCATTTCCTGCCAGGGTATTGATGCACCCGGCAATGAAACTCCCCACTATGGCGATGATGTAGATCAAAGAATTGTTGATTGTTGGTTGTTGGCTGTTGAAATGCATTGTTTTTTAACAAATGCCAATCAACAATAAACCATCACTCTTTTATACTTTGGCAAAGTTCCACCAGAACCCCGTTCGCTGATTTAGGATGGATGAAACAGACCAGTTTGTTATCGGCGCCGCGTTTGGGTTCTTTATTCAAAATTCGGAACCCGGCCTGTTCGAGGCGCTGCATTTCGGCCCGAATGTCTTCTACTTCGAAAGCAATGTGGTGGATGCCTTCCCCTCTTTTGGCTATGAATTTTGAAATGGCACTGTCGGGAGAAGTTCCCTCCAGCAGCTCCACTTTGGATTGGCCGGTTTTAAAAAAAGAAGTCAGCACGTTTTCAGAAGCTACTTCTTCTATTTTATAATGCTCTTTGCCAAAAAGCTGTGCGAACAATTTATTGCTTGCTTCCAGGTCTTTCACGGCAATGCCGATATGTTCAAGTCGTTTCATAATATTTTATTTCGAAGGCCAAAGGTGAGAAAAAAATGGAAATCAATTTAAGCAGTCTGGCCAATCCTGCCTCGGCAAAGAAACTGACCTGATAGGAAGGGCAGAACTATTATATAATCTGAAAAGGGCAGAGCGACCATCAAGTCCCTCTGCCCTCTACTTTTTACCCTCTACCCGACCATTAATTCGACTTCACCCGTTTCTTTTCATCTTCGAGGCCGGTTGATCTGCGGCGGGCGCTTTTCACCTGGTCGTTGCCAAAGCGGTAGGTCATGTTGACCCTGAGGCGACGGCTGTCCCAGCCACCTCCGGCAGTCATGTAAAGTGATCCAAAAATGCTTTCGCTGTTCCATTCATTGGTCTTCAGCACATCACTGACCGAGATTTTTAAAGTGGCCCTGTCTTTTAAAATTTTCTTTTGGATGCCGAGATCCAATACGCCCATTGGGTCGGTTTTAAAATTGCCGCCCCAAATGGAGGGGGAACTGTACCAACCGGAAACTTCCAGCATGAAACCCTTGGGCAGGCTGAAAGTATTCTGCGCATAAAAGTTATAGGCAAATACGTCGAGGTCGACCACTTTGCCATCTCCGAAGTCGGCTTCATTGTGCGTATAGTAACCGCTGATGTTCACATATGCATTCCACCACTTGGCAACTGGAATGGGAGAGCTGATGTTCAGGCTCAGATTTTCCTGACTGGCGAGGTTTTCATAGGTGATAAAACTGGCATTTTCATTTCGATCGTCAATATCTGTCAGTCTTGTGATGAGATCCGTAGTCTTGCTGTAGGTCAACGAAGTATTGATCCGATAGCCGTAGGTGTGCGTCAGGCCAATGCTGTTGGTGTATTGCGGGCGCAGGAAAGGGTTTCCTTTTTCGAAGGTCAATTTGTCCAGACGGCCCTCAAATGGGTTTAGGTCTTGATAACTGGGACGGTCGATACGACGACTGTAGGTCAGGCCAAACTGGTTTTTTTCATTTGCCTGCCAGGTCACTCCTGCCGATGGGAAAAAATCCAGGTATTCCCGCTTTACATTCTCGTCGCTGTTCGGTTTTATGGCAGTCAGGTCACCCTCGGAGTTGGTCTGTTCCAAACGAAGGCCGGCCTGAAAACTGAATTTGCCCACCTTGCGTGCATAGTTGACATAAGCTGCGTTCACGTTTTCATCATAAATAAAACGGTTGGTACGTTCTAAATCCAAAATCTGTTCCCCTTCGATGATATTAAAGAACTGGAAATCATTGTCGGTAGAAACGAGTGCGTACTTAACCCCAGTACTCAACTGGCCTTTCAAAAAGGGCCGCTCATGATCTATTTTAAATGTATAAATATCGATATCGGTCGGTGCATCCATCAGGAATTCTTCCTGTGACAAAATATCATCTTCCGTCCTTCCAAGCCCCAGGTAAATAAAGTTAGGGTTAACGTTTACGTTTTCATTTCTGAAAAGGCCATAATCGCCATCAAAATTCCAAACGATGCCTTTGCCGTTGTCAAATCGATAATTTGCGTTGAAATTGTAGTTAGCACGTTTGCCATCAGTAATCGTGGAGGCTACCAAAGAACTGTCGACCACTTCCGAACCAATATTCCGTATCAGCATGTCGCTGTTTTGGTTACCCTGGTGATCGCTGTTGTAACCTGTGACAAGTACGCCAAGTGTGCTTTTGTCATTGATGAAAAAATCATTTCCGAGACGGAAATTATGGGACTGGCTTTCATTAACTCCCGGGTTTTTCTGGTCGTAGGAAAGGCCGACCTGCTCCCGGTAGAGGTTGAAGAAATTGCTGCCGTGGCGGTCGTTATAACTGTAGCGGCCAAAAGTGTTCATTTTTTTATTTCGGTAATTACCACTGACCGAACCGTTGTAATTATTGAAATCACCACGCTGATAGCCCATGTCCACGGAGCCATTGGCGCCCAGCCGCTTGTCCTTTTTCATTTTTATGTTGATGATGCCTGCATTTCCTTGGGCATCCCATTTTGCACTTGGGTTTGTAATGATCTCGATATTGTCGATTTCTGTGGATTGCACCGTTTTCAGGTAGGCCGCCAGATCCGACGTACTCAGGTAGGTAGGTTTGCCATTTATATAAACCTGTACGCCATTTTTGCCGCTGATGATAATGTTATCATTATTATCGACAACCACACCGGGGGCTTTGCGGAGCAATTCCATCGCATCGCTACCGGTGGCATTGATGCTGCCGTCAACGTTGAAAACAGTTTTATCAGCATGGACTTCCACGATCGGGCGGGTTGTTTTGACCACCACTTCGGTTAGTTCTACACCTTCGGAAGAGATCACGATATCAGGCAAAGCAAAAATTCCGTCTCTCTGTGTCTCAAACGGTTCGGTGTCAAACGGGGGCAGGCCAACGTAGGAAATGTTGATCCAATAGTTTCCGGCCGCGACGTTCAACAATGTAAATGCACCGTTTTCATCAGTGTATTCTGCCTTGACCATTGTACTGTCGCTCAATTGATAGAGCAAAACATTGGCGAAGGAAAGTGGCGCTCCATCGGTGCCGATCACTTTACCAGTAATCTTTCCGGTTTCTTTTGTGGCAAATATGTTAGTAGTTAAAAAAAGGAGAAGGGTAAGCGAGAGGTAAGTACGCTTTTTCATAACAGTCGAATGATTTTGTGAATCAGCTATTGGATGCCTGGAATATGAGCAGGCCCAATTGCTGATATATTTATGTGTCGGTGATTTATGGCGGCAAATGTATTCGCTCAGTTTCCTGGCCATTTGCTTTTTTCGATAAACGTGCTTATTTGTTGGAATGAATTAAAGACGCTGAAAAGACGCAATTACCCTTTGTTACGTTACAAGCGTAAGTCGATCATAGACGGACTTATAATATTTCTCGATTAAATGATAGTATTTTTCTTTTTATACTGTGATTTTAAGTACAGGACAAAACTCAACATTGATAATTTATGCCTGAAAATCCTCCCCCTAACCCCCTCCAAAGGGGGAAATT
>JBCBRY010000097.1:0-32922 GCA_039819485.1 Bacteroidota bacterium
TAGGCAAGTAGGCAATTTAAGTAAATACTTGCCTACTCGCCTACTTGCCTACTTGCCTACTTGCCTACTTGCCTACTTCATCTCAGTCTCGCCAAAATATAATTCCAGAGTTTTTCCAGAGGAATGATTTCCAGTTCTTGAACGATGCCGCGGTACATGTATGGCGTATCACTCAGGCGGTTGTAATATTTTTCCACACCAGATAGTCTTTTGATGTCATATTCTGCTTTGGCCAATTGCTGGAGCAGGCGTATGAAATGCACCAACCTGAATTGTCCTTCCCTCGTCAGCTGTTTGGTGGCGTAGCCACGCAGGCGTTCTACCCGTTCGGTGGCCTGTTGGTGACTGCCTTTTTCCAATAAAAAAAGGAACTGGGCAATGACCTGATGCACCGTGTAAGTGCGCAGGTGTTTTGGATAAATAAGGGGGTTGTTCAGGAAAGACGACAGGCGGAAAGTACGTTTGGCCTGAGCGTGCAGCACCATGATTTTATCGGGCTGACTGTCGAGGAAATAATTGAGGTAAGCCTCGAAAATTTTCCATTTTTCCAGCGTTTGGTGTCCCAGCTTTTTGAATTTAGAATGATTTTTTGCCCGGTTGAAAATAGCGAGGGCATTGATATAGTTTTCCGTATGGAAAGCGAGTAACAGGTAATATTCAAGAAATTGGAACCACAGTTTGCTACCCTCAGGAAACGTACGCAGACTCTTCTCCACGTTGACCCGGCCATTCTTGAAATCCCGCAGGTGCAGAAAGGCTGCCATTTTTTTCAGGTGAAAAATGGCCAGTTTGTCCTCCTGGTAATAGTTCGGGTTTTTCTCGATATACTGCTCGGCCCGGTTGCAGACTTCAATCATCGCAGGGTAGTCACGCTGCATTTCGTAACGGTAGGCCCACACGAGGTACATATTGTAATTGATGATCGGGGATTCGTGGTTTTCGGACAGACTGACCAGTGCATCGCAATGTTCCGTCAGTTCACCTTTGAACTCCTCGATTTCGGTCGAGGGTTGGCGGTATTTGATCAACACCCGTTGGAAAAGCTCTTCCGAACGCATTTCAGCTTCCAGGATGGTGCTGTATTGCAGTAAATGCCCATTGTACAGGTCGTACAATTTTTCATCACCTGCTTCTGCTGCGTATTGTCGGAGTATCCGGCTGCAATTGACGATGATGTCGGCAAACTTAAATTTCAGGGAAGTGGTCAAAATGGACTTGGCCAGGTCTTGCGCCGAAAGATGGGCGTTGTTAGAAATCAGGATTTTTACCAATGTCCAATCTTTGTTGCAGGTAAAATAGGCCCGGTCGTAGTTGGAGGCGCTTGGCTGATTGACGTCGATAAAGAACAACGTATTGAACAGGCGCTTTCGGAAGCGGGATTTCAACTGCCGGTACTTGTCCTTGGTCGGGCTGCAACCATAAAGCATGGAGGCGGCGTCGCGGTCGTTGCGAAATTTCCCGCCGGTCAGCGCTTCGTAGAATTCTGCGAATTTGCTGGTATTGTTTTCCAGTGCCGCCGTGTCGAAAATCTCAATTTTTTTAACCTTCTTCTTTGTAACGATTTTTGAAACTTCAATCAAATTTTTCATGGCAATGCCTGTGTTTTGTTCGCAGTGTTAAATGCAGAGGGGGGAGATTGGTGCTACTTCGACTCGGGTGGAGAACCCCAATCGGAACCGTAATACCATAAACATTTACACTACCTGATAGGTAATGAGATAAAATAGCCAGGAAATATTTAGGTGTGCCTTATTCTAAATTATCTCGGATTTGATGCGTTTTGATGAAAAGCGTTTTGCAAAGATTATTCCTATTTTCAAATATTGCCTGTCACAGTTGGGGGTATTTAACTTAAAAATGATTCGTTCTTAATTTTAAAAATTTTCTGAGGGCAGCATCATTATTAGGCTTAAATGCTGTGTTTTGTTCCGCTAAACCTGTCTTCGGGCAGTGACAATGGCGATATCGATTTTTTGAAAGTAAAAAATACGGGCATGATGGAAACCCATCATGCCCTTTAAAAAACTCACCCCAGTGGGATGAGAAAAAAATTGGTTTGTTGTTCGGAGGAGTTCAAGTCAATCCACCACAGCTAATTTCTTCATCTCAGATGAATCGCCGATCTGTAAGCGGACGAGGTACATACCTGCCGACAAATTGGGCAAGGTGATGGTATGGCCCCCTGCCGACATCAAGCCTAACTGGCTGCTTTCCAATAATTTGCCTTGCAGGTCGATGATCTGCCATTCCACGTTTTCAGCTTGTACAAGATCCACATTGATGATGGCTTGTCCTTTCGAAGGGTTAGGCGCCAGCAGCCAATCGAAGGCTTTGCGGATCACTTCATCATCGCTGGTCACTGCATCAGGAAGGGTGATCTGCTGATCGGTATAAATGCGGTATTCGCCTGGGGCAAGGGTTATATTGGCATTCACGTCATTTACGTTTAGCATTTCACCAGAAAAGTACTCGTACCAGGTGCCTGTTTGCTGAAATTTGGGGTTGAACGTTTGGCCGACCACATCAAAATTCCCCAAAATGGCCACGTTCATGGAAGGATGGTTCAGGTGGATGGTTTTCCAAAATTGGTCGACATCCAAATCGAAATCAGTGGTCGTAAATGCCTCATAATTATTTCTCAGGTGCAGCAATTGACGCACGACGTTGTACACGTCGATTCGATCTTCCTCCATGGTATAGTCCCACGGAATCGGTTTGGGCGACAAACGACAATTGGGGTCGATGGTCACACCGTCTTCGCAAGTATTAATGGAATAATCATATCCCAGTTCCCCAAACTGCCAGAGCATTTTCGGTCCCGGAACGGTATAGAAAAATGTACTCGCCAATTCTACACGGTCAAGGGCAGTGGAGAGGTCTGTTACATCATAGCTGCCGTTGCTGTTGCCAAACTGGAGGTTTTTGTACATCATGCGTTCTTCATCGTGACTCTCCATGTAAGCGATGAGGTGGGGGTCGTCCCAACCCCGGTTCTGATAAGAAACGGAACTCAAATTGGAACTGTAGCCCATAGCTGCTTCAAGATATTCATCGTGCGGGCCAAAACCACCCCATAACATGCAGCCATAATCAGACAACTCTTCTTCTTCTGAATTGGCGGTGAAATGCTCGAGAATGACGTAGGAACCCGGGCTGGTGCTCCACATTTCATCGGCGTAGAGCTTGATGGTTTCAATCCTCTTGGCATCGTAAGCACCGGCGTCAAACGGGCCGTTGGCATTTTGTGTAAATCCCTTTGACAAGTCAAAACGGAAGCCATCTACGCGGTATTCGTCCAGCCAGTGGCGCAGCACTTTTCTGAAATATTCTCTGGTGAAAAAAGATTCGTGATTAAAGTCAAAAAAGACATTGAATGCGTGAGTTGGTTCCTCATTCAGCCAGGGGTTATCGGCTGCGGGCCTGAAGTCTGCCTGGTTCCAGTAGAGCATGGCCAATGGGTTTCGCTCGTGTGCATGGTTGAAAACGATATCTACGATCACTGCGATTCCCCGCTCATGGCAGGCATCGACCAAAGTCTTGAAAGCTTCCGGTGAGCCATAATATTTATCGAGGGCGTAATGATAGGTCGGGTTGTAGCCCCAGGACTGGTTTGCGTCAAATTCATTGACGGGCATCAATTGGATGGCCGTAATGTTCAACTCTTCAAAGTAGTCCAGCATGGCGGTGAGGCTTTCGTAATCCTGCACCAAAAAGTCCCGCATCAGCATTTCATAAATCACCAGATTGGTCTGGTCTGGCCTTTGAAAATTATCCACCTGCCAGTCAAACTCAGGCGCACCGGGCTGGCACAAAGAGACAATACCAGTTGTTTTTCCAGTGGGATAAGGATGAAGGTTGGGGAATACAGCTGGTTCGATCCAACCATCATTCGAGGGGTCGAGGATGAGATTGCTGAATGGATCTCCAGTGCGGATTTCTCCATCCACCAAGTATTGAAATGCATAGGTTTGTCCTGGTGTCAGGTCGCTGACGGTTGTCCACCAGATAAGCCCATCTGGGGTTCTGTTCATTTGATAATCGGCACTTAGCTGCCAGTCATTGAAATCACCAATCAAGAATACATTGCCTTTGTCGGGTGCTACCAACGCAAAGGTAATTTCACTGTCACTGCGATAGTTGATGCCAGGTTCAAGACCCGCTGGCAATGGGGCAATGTTGTTGCTGCCTACCGCCACGTATGTAAAAGAACTGGTCAATTCTTCCGAACCGTTGTTGGCTTTCAATTCCACCAGGTGGTCGCCTACGGCACTAACGACAATGTCGTGATTCAGGGAGGTTGCGTTATCTGCGGAGGCGATCAAATTACCATCTTCAAAAAGGGACAAATTGGCCGGTTGGTTGGAAGCGACCGAAACCGAGATGGTTTCATTGACAGCCGTAAAAACAGAGTTGGAACCAGGTGTGACAAACCCGGCTGTGAAAACGCTATTGTCTTCCTGTACGTCATAGAAAATATCTGAGCCGCCGACATCCTTGCCTTCGAGCGAGCCATTGCCATTGCGGAAAACGAAGGCCAGTTTTTCAATGGTTTCTGTCGGATCGGTCACGTTGTACCGCTGGCGGATGCTGGGTTCGATGTCCCAACTGTAGACGTCGGGTTGGCCAGCCACGGGAGTCATTTGCCAGTCTGGGTTTGTTTGTCCCCAGGCAGTGAAGACGTATTTCCAATCAGAGTTGCTGTTGCTTTCGGAGGTAATCAAGCCGGCATGGATGTACACGTCACAATTGCAGCCAGCCAGTCCACCAGTACCTTGGGTGGCATCAAAAAATACGGTTACAGGCTCCTGATCGGTGGGGAAGGCGGGTTCCGTCCAGACGATCTGGGCATTGAAAGAAGCAAAGAAAAAGAGGGATAAAAAGGTGGTTAGAAGTAAGTTAAGTTTCATATAAAACGATTATTTTCTTGGTTATAAATATGATGTTCACAAATATAGGGAAGTGACTTTTTGAAAGCACAGATTTCCATTTAAAAGTGAGTATATTATCGGAGACATTTGAATTTAAAGTGTTGATAGTCATGTTTTTAGAAAAGTGTTTAAGATGGTAGTACAATGGGTTGGCTTCCTTATATTTGTAGGGTTTTTGTAGTTTGATTTTCAGTCGGAATAATCCATTTTAAAACACATCTCTATGCCTGCATTTTACCTGAACCAAGTTGCCTACCAGGCAAAACGTCCGTTTTGCTCCCTCAAAAAATTTTTTATTGCTTCCTTGTTGCTGCTAGCAACGGGCCAGCATTTAGTGGCTCAACCAGACCTGAGCGTCACCGTCACTGCAGACCAATCTACCTTGTCCAATGGCGAAGTGGTCAATTGGTCTTTTACCTGGAAAAACACAGGGGACGAAACCGCCATCTACCCCAAGTTACGTCTGCGTTTTTCTGTCGATAGTATTTTATCGGAAGATGATGCCTATGTGTACAATTCGTCGGTCGGTGAGATTCTGCCGGGAAATACGGTCGATCGATCCCATTTTTACTTCATCCCGCTGGCCAATTCGTTCAGCGGAACGGCCTACCTGATCGCTGCTTCAGATCCAGACAATAAAATCGACGAAACCAATGAGGGTAATAATACCGGCATCTTCCCCATTGAAATTCACATTCAACAACCTCCTGAAGAGTGTGCCTTTAAAATTGGTCCCGGTGAGATTCATTGTTTTGAAAAGAGAAATGATGCAGTGGCCTTTTACGCCAAACGAGACGATGGTTCGATACAGGAATATGAAATCGGATTGACAGGAGGGGTGACTGAAATTGGTGATCCGTTCGTCATGGTTTCCGACAGCTTTTTTATTCAGAACGGCGAGGTCGTCAAGCAGTCGGCCGATGGGACCATTGCGTGGCAGAAACCGGTTCCGGCTGAAGTTTTTGATCATTTAAATGATTTGGATAAGGCAACAGAACTGGACGATGGATCAATTGTTTTTGCGGGGTTTCAAAAAGTACCGGAGGAAGCCAAGTCTACGCTGATATTGATAAAATCCTTTCCTGATCTTTCCATTGACCGGGCCGTGCAGGTAGACTCCAATTTTCATGCTTGGATCGATACTTTGTCATTGCCCGATACGGTTGTTCATTTGGAGCAAAGGCCGGGTGGCGGACTCAATGTTATTTACAATAAGGCATCCCCCATTTACAATAATTCTTTCCATTCTATTTTCAGGGTGGTCGAAATGCCTGGTTTTGGCAGCATTCCAACAAACGTTTACATGAACGAAGAAATAGAGGCGGTCGTCAAGACACCATGCAACTCCTACCGTTTCAGAACAAAAGGGACAACGGGCGGCATCACCAGCGGTGTATTTTGGAAAGGTAACATGTGGGTGGAAGCAGATAGTGGGAAATTGCTGAATCAGTTTCAAGACCTGACACGATATACAGATTTTGGCCCTTTCTTCGTCCATTATTTTTTACGTGCGACGCAAGAGCATCCCTATCCCATCAGGCTGACATCTCCATCCATCGGTGACACAAATTGGCCGCTCGGCCCCATGGAATATGTGCTGTCAAGTTGGGGCACGCCCGGCGATGCGTTTGACCTCGGATTTTTTCCTTTTTTAGCTGTGTTCCGCACCCAGGAAAATGATGTCATGACTTTTGGAAAAACGAGAGATTCCCTTTTTGTCCACATCCCGGGCCTATGTCCTCCAATCCCTTTTTCGGATAACCTTGACGTGAAGCTCTGCCCCGGAAGCGAATGGAACGGGATGGCTTTTTATCAGGACACCAGTTGGGTGGACACTATTATAGTAGCGGGTGAACTGGATACCATCCGCACCGTGAATATTGAAATATTGGAATCGCATGAAGAAGCTTTTTCCATCGCAATTTGTGAGGGCGGAAATTATGTTTTTGGAAATGAAACACTCACTCTCGGCGGTACCTATGTCTCGGTTTTTGAAAACCGGTTTGGCTGCGACAGCACCGTCCATCTTTCCCTTGAAGTGTCGGCTTCCGATTCCGTTTTTCTGGAATTTGATTTATGTCTTGGTGATTCAAGTCCATTGACCGGAACCACGCCGGCCGACCCATGTATTTTCTTTGAAGAGGTAACCTTGACTAACCAAAATGGGTGTGATAGTGTTGTTGTCGCTCGTTTGAATGTGTATCCAACCTACTATGCGGAAGTAGACAGCATGGTTCCTTATGGTGGCCTGTACAATGGAGTCCCAATTACCCAAGACATCCAGCTTGTTTTCGACTTCACGTCCATAAGAGGATGTGACAGCACATTGGTTGCTAACCTGACAGTCGGCCCGAACAGCATCAACGAACTGGATGAATTGGTGCAAATTGAGGTATTTCCCAATCCTGTGCGGGATGGTTTTTTCCTTTATTTCAATCTGAAGGTGGCCGGGGTTTTTGATATTGAGGTTGTCAATGTTTTGGGTGAAAAAATAGCGACACTTGAAACACAACGTACTTTTCTGGCTGGTGCCCACCAAGTATTCTACCCGATCACCGACTGGCCCGCGGGGACTGCGTTCATTGTCGTCAAAAATGGTCAGCAAGCACTTTCTCGAAAACTGGTAAAGTTAGATTAGGGGTCAGGGGTCGGGCCGCTTCGCTGTCAGGGGTCAGGTAATTAATCAATGACGTTTATATTCCACCTGACTCCTGACTCCTGACTCCTGACCCCTGACCCCTGACTCCTGCCCCCCAAAAGCAACCTACCTGGCAATATGAGATAAATCATCACCTGCATTTCGTATTTATTTTTGCTTGCACCAGTTTTCTCCTTATTTTTGGACCCTCACATTAAGCTAATCTAACTGCATTTTCCAAACAATTATCCATTCAAATAATTCTTCTCCAGAATTGAGGAACTGACGACAAACTAAATCACTCAATATCAGGGAAACTGATGTTTTTTTGATAAGAAGGTGTCTGAAAATCCAAGCATTTTCGGCTCAACAGAAATTTTCAGACAACTTCTATTTTAAAATACCAACTATGAACTCTCATTACATGCTCACTTTTACCCGGAAGTCACCAATTTTATTTCAAAAATGGGTGCTTTCCGCCTTTTTATTTACCCTTTTAAGTGGAAATGTTTTTGCCCAAACCTGTCCTAACAACCTGATCTTCAATGCTGGTTTTGAAAATGGGTTTCAGGAGTGGGGCATCTTAAACTCAGCCGAACTGACGACTGACGCCAATAACGGAAACCAGGCAGTATTGATACATGCCGGCTTCAACCGTATCAATCAGGGACTAATCGCCGAGCCCGGACAAACCTACACACTGAGCGCGCAGGTCAAATCCAGCCCCGCAGGTGCGCATGGATCCATCGGTATTAAATTTCTGAGCGATACGTGGCAACCATTGGATGAAATGATCAGCAGCCTTGCGCTGTCCGGTGGATTCCAGACCATCGGTGGGTTAGAGCGAATAGCCCCGCCCAATACGGCTTACATCGAAGTATCCATTTACAGCTCAACGGACAACGATCTAATCGTTGATGATGTCTGTCTGACAGCCGGTAATGTTGCAGCTTTACTGCCAGACCTGGTGCCCATCGTTCAGCCAGGGGTTACCGCTGCCTCCAACACCGAAGCCCTGACCTATAGCATTGCAGTAAAAAACCAGGGGACTGCAACCGGCTTTTCGGGCAGTTATCGAGGATACTTTTCCGATGATGACCAGTGGTCGGCTGACGACGAATACATCAATGTTTTATATGGACAGTTTCAACCCTATGAAATCGAGCCAGGGGAGACGTCAGAGGTGATTAACGGCTCTTACCTCGTTCCGTCCAGCAATACTTTCAACGGCAGCAAATACCTACTCCTCGTGGTAGACCATCTCGATAATTATGAAGAACTGGACGAGTCGAATAATGTATATGCCATTCCAGTGCAGATTTCTACGCCGACAGGTCCAACCGACTGTACCACTAACATCGGCCCGGGTGATATTTTATGTACCCAAAAAAATGGCAGCCAGCTCGATGTTTTTCTGGAAAACAACCTGATCGTAACAAAGTATATTCTTGACTCCGACGGCGATGTGGTTTCATCACAAAATGGCGGATCATTGATCACGGATTCCGTTTTGGTACAGGGAAATCAGGTGATAAAAAAATTATACAACGGGGCGATCGTTTTCAATAAAACCATTCCCCCTGCCGTGCTGGACACGTTGCCCGAAGTACAGGCTGCGGCCGAACTTACCGATGGTACTTTTGTCCTGGCTGGTTACTCCCGAGTACCGACTCCCATGCCGCTGGCATCAGCCAAGAACCGATTGGTGCTGGTACATACGGACGCCAACCTCAACCTCTTGGCAGTTTATTTAAGGGAAGTCAGTCTCTACTACAATCCATTTTATGAATTTGATGATAAAATAGAAGCGATTTTTGCGGCACCCAATGGAGCATTTGATATTTTTTATACCAGTACCAGCTACGGCGTAACCATTTATCAGCGGCTGGATTTAAACCGGTATGACTTTAACGATCCCGCCACTTTTGATCAACTTGGAGAAAGGGTCAGCACTTTCGTGGATGCCAATACGCGCATTACCAAAACGCACTGCAACACCTATCGATTTATGGGGCGAACAGGATACGCTTCGCAAAAAGGGCACCTCTTTGCACAGACGGTTTCCTTTTATGATGTGGCGGATCTGTCGCTTATTTCCCAAAGAAGGTTTGGGACGGGGAGTACAGACTACTATGGCTCCTTTGAATTGTGGACTTTCGATGGAAGGTCGCCTGATTCACTAAGCGCTTTTTTCCAGTACCGCCCTGGCCTCGACCCTATTCCTTCGATGGATTTTATCCTGACCAATTCAGCTCCCCCTGAACAGCAGGTGGAAGTGCCGTTTTTCATTTACGATCATGCTGCCCGGATTGGTACGGAGGGGCTTTTTCTTTTTGGAAAAAGAAACAACGGGGATGTTTTTGTTGAAGTGCCCACGGATTGTCAAACTCTAACGCCATTGTATCCGGATATCGTCGGGCGCTTTATTGGGATAAACGGAACGGATGATCTTCAGGCAGGTGAATATTTGCATTATTATTTCAGTTATGAAAATGTAGGAGAGGGGGGGACCACCGAAAATTTCACGGTACGTCCGTGGATTTCTTCCGATACTATTTTAAGTGCGGATGACTTAGCTTTCCCAACTTTAAATGTTTTGGGAGTAGCGGCGGAAAGATCAGACGGAAGAACTGATTCATTGCTTTTACCAACCAACCTGCCGCCAGGTGAATACTACCTGATCGTGGAATACGATACAGATGACTCCAACCCGGAAATCGATGAAAATAATAACACCTCGGTAACGAGTTATACATTTACGGTCGTTGAAGCCAATAGCGATGATCTGGTGATCGTAGAGGTGAATTGTCCAGGTGATTTTCCGAGCGCTACCGAACCCATTACCTGGGAGATTACTGTTCAAAATAATGGGAGCAGTACTTCTGCTCCAACACCGGTTTATTTATACAATACTGCTCCGGGAGTAGTGGCTTACGTAACATTAGAATTGGGGACGGCCAACGTTCCGGCATTGTCACCCGGAGCTTCCACTACTTTAAGTATTACCGTCCCGCCCGACGTACATTCACCAAACCCCGGGTTCGCAGGTTACGGACAAAACTTCCTGCTGTCAGGTATTAAAGGAATCTCATTCACTCCTTTGCCGCTCAATTCAGGTTTCGGGCCTGATTATATGGAGGTGGATGGCTTCCCAAATATTTATTGTAAAAAATTCAGCACCGACATCTCAGTGGAACTTAGCGCGACTCAGACTTCCGCTACGCCATCGGAGCCATTGACGTATACAGTAGCAGTCACGAACAATGGTCCTGATGATGCCTATAATATTAGTTCGAGTTTGTTCACTACGAACTCTTCCAATTTTCCGCCGCCACCGGGCTTTTCGGCACAATTGAGCCAGGGTGCGGTCTGGGAATTTTTGCAGGCAGCAGGAGGAGGGACCACGAATACGGCACGGGCCTGGTACATTCCTTTTTTGGCAGTGGGCGAAACAGCTACCGCAACCGTTACGCTCACCCCCATTCCCAACCTTTCAGAATGGCCGCTGTCCGGAGTGACGTTTACCAGGACAGCAAATAGCCTCCACAATACCGATGCTGATCTATCAAATAACACGGATGATATAATGTTCTCAATTTATGAATACAGCCTGCCCGATCTGATTCCCCAGAATTTGGCCGCAACCAACACGTCCGTAGCAGTTGGTAATGGATTTGGGATAACACTTGATATTCTGAATTTAGGCAGCCCGATTGAGTCCTCGCAAATTCCCTTTGCAACAGAGTTATATTTATCGAACGACACTCAATTAAGCGCTGATGATATTTTTTTAGAAGAATTGTTGTTGTCGTATCCCTCGAATGCAACTATGGGAGGTATTGTTCCTATGGGGACCCCGCCGGGACCATATTATGCATTGGTGAAAACCGATCCCGACGACTTGATCACAGAAAGCAACGAAGCGAATAACCTGGCTGTACTGTCTCAAATAATAACGGTCACCGACAATAACGGCGGTGGTGAAATTGACCTCGAACTCATCCTCATCCAAAGTAATACAACCCCAGCTCAATGGTCGAATTATACGGTGCAGGCAAATCTGATTAATAATGGTGGTCAAACCGCCACTGGCGTTAAAGTTTCATTCAAAAAACAAGACGGTGTGGTCTACGCTGGCGGCAATGAATTTGTCGCTTCGCAAGGTACTTTCAATCCGCACGGCGATGAGGTTTGGACGGTTGGGAATATCCCTCCGGGTGAATTCGCGACTTTGAATGTCAATTATTTTTTGTTGGAGCCGACAGCCCCGGTTGCTTATGCCCAAGTGGTTGCGGCCAACGAAAGCGATGGCGATAGCACGCCCAACAACGGTACTCCGCCTACCGCGAATGAAGATGACGAGGCCAGTACAGGTGGTGGCGTCGGGCCGGGTTGTGTGATTACTGCTTCCGTATCGGATGTGCAATGTTTCGATCAGGGAACGGGCAGCGATCCCTCCGATGATACTTATCGTTTGAAGCTATTGGTTGAAAACCCTTCCAATCCTGCTTCGAGTCCGGGTTACGAAGTGAACATTATTGAGACGAACCAGTCTTTTACCGGTAATTATGGCACCCAGCAGCAGCTCACGAGCCTGCCCATTTCGCTGGGCCAGTTGACCTTCGTCATTACTGATTTTGTCACAACGGACTGTGAATTTATTTTAAAAGTTGACCCTCCTGCCCCTTGCTCGGTGAGCAATGATCTACCTGATCTCGAACTGGCCAATTTAAGTATCTCCAACACCCCGATTGCCGGGGGTGAAATACTGGATTATACATTCGATATTACAAACAGCGGTAATGGATCTGCCAGTGGTGACTTTAATGTAAAAGCTTGGATTTCAACGGATAACGTCATTTCTTCTGATGATGTCCAGGATGGCGTAGTCCCAACGGGCAATTTTGGGGCTGGCTTTGCGCAAATGGATGTTTCAGGTGCTACAACGGTTCCAAATGGTTTGGCGGATGGTTCCTATTTTTTAATCCTTAAAGTGGACGCTGATGATGATGTTACAGAGAGCGATGAGGGAAATAACCTCCTGATGGCTCCTTTTGCAATAGAAAGCAATATTGCTTGTGAGGTGTTTATCAATGAAAGCGAAACGACCTGCGATGATAACGGCACTCCCAATGATGCCACAGATGATATTTATACTCTATCGTTAAATGTTTCAGGAAATAATTTGGGCAGTCATTATAATTTGACTGGCGGACTTGATGCGAGCAACCTTCCGTATGGCAGCCTTTACACCGTAGGGCAGATAGCGGATTTTATACCCGGACAGACCATCCTTTATGAAGTGGTCGATGCTTCCGGAAACTGCTCAAAAACTGCTGGCATCGGACCTTTAATCGGTTGTTCTAATGGTGTCGGCGGTATCGACCTGAACCTGGGCATGGGAGTGAATCCTCTCGATCCGGCCATTTACTCAACGACCGCCGTCACTATTTCGGTGAACAATGCCGGACCGGAAACAGCCACGAATATAACCGTGGATTTTGCCAAACCGAATGACGTCGTTTACGAAGGTGGCAATGAATGGACGGCCACGCAGGGAAGTTTCAATCCTCACGGCAATCAGGTATGGACCATTGGCAGCCTCGCCGCAGGTGAATCTGCTTCACTGACCGTCAATTATTTCACCCTCACCGACGACTTGATCACACCTTACGCAGAAATAGCCACTGCCGATGGGCAAGATGTGGATTCTACACCAGGAAATGGTACTTGCTGCACTCCCGTTGAGGATGATGAAGCCAGCGTATCAATTAATGCCCTGCAGGGAGGGGGGGGAGTTTCTCTGCAAAAGGATACCGACCGCTTACGGATGTTCATCGACCATATTTATCCGAACCCTTCCAAATACTGGGTGACTTTGGATATTTACTCTCATGAAGATCAGTCGGCTGTCATTGATTTTTACGACCAGCAAGGACGCTCCGTTTATCGGAAAGAAGTTGAATTGTTGGAAGGAAGCAACGAGTTAATGTTTGATGTAAGTACTTGGCGGACTGGCGCTTACAACGTCATTGGACGGGGAAATGGACATCCGGCCTATGGGCGTTTTTTGAAGGTCTGGGAGTAAAATCAGGGTTAGAACTTGAGAGTTAATTGTAATGATCAATGACTTTGTGTAGGGAGTTCTTTGCGAGCTTAGCGCCCTCTGCGTGGAAATTTGCATGACCGGCTACCAAGCAGAGGGCGCGAAGTGCGCAGAGGAATTTTGCTGCACCGGTTTTATGGTCATTTCAATTAAAACTTATAAGCCAGCCCATTACGCCACGCATAAGTTGTCCTTTGCGAATCGGCCGGCAAGGAGCGGTCAGATGTCAGGGAAAAGTTCGTAAAAAAGTTGAGCTTGCTGGTGATTGGGGTGTCCAGCCGCCATTCAGTAGAAAAACGGTAACTGCCAAAATCGGAAAAAGCTGGTTGGAAGTAAGTTGTATTGATGATTTTTACACCGTCGGAAGGCCGGAAAGTGAAGGATATATAGGAACTTATCCGATGCCAAGACCGGTCTGGAATGCCTTCCAAAAATTGATTTTGTTCGTATAAATAGGCAATTCCGCTATACATGCGTTGTTTTCCATCCTTGCTTTTCAGCAGACGAAAACGAAGGCCCGACCCGGCCAGCGCCCGCAATTCAATCAACTGCAATTTGTTGAACTGAGCCTGAACAAAGGCCTCCAAGATGATTTGATCCCTGATCTTGTAATTGTACCGCAGGTGGGCAAACGCATTCTCGTTGAAATCCTGATCGCCGGCACGTAATAAATTTCCGTCTAATAGCAAGAGCGTCAGAGATTTACCTTTTTTATACTGAACATGTGCCGTTCCGTTTAGCTGTAAAATCTGATCTTGCACTTTCACAATATTTGCTCCGAGCCGAACAGATCCGTACCAATAAGTGCTGTCGTTTGTCCCTTTGATTCGCCGTTCTTCAATGTTGACAATTTGGGCTGAAAGGGTGCTGAAGCACAACAAAGTAAAGACGGTAGTATAAACAATGGTCGCTGCTTTCATTTACCAAAGGTTTTTTTGTAAAGAGCTGACTCAAAATACGTTAGCATTGAGCCTGTTGAACACAGGGAAACTCAGGCAGGTGAAGTTTGACGTGGGTAAAATACTCACAATATTGCTGTGTTCAGTGGTCTTTTTGATTGTATTTGAAATAAGGCGTCCCGTTTTCAAATAACAAACGCCTTGCAAACAAAAGTCTGCAAGGCGTTTGGATGTAAAAGGCCAAAAGGCTCTTTACTTTCTTTTTCCTGGAGCAATGTACTTCCGCTCCTTGATCCGGGCCTTTTGTCCGATGGCATCGCGCAGATAGTACAATCTTGCCCGACGGACCTTGCCCCGCTTCAGTACTTTGATCTCTGCAATATTGGGAGAGGCAAATGGGAAAATACGCTCCACACCTACACCACCAGAAATTTTACGTACGGTAAAAGTTTTGGTGGAACCTTCACCTTTTATTTGAATGACGTTTCCACGGAAAACCTGGATACGTTCCTTGCTACCTTCAATAATTTTGTAGCTCACTGCGACGTTGTCGCCGGCCCTGAATTTGGGATAATCCGTTTCCCGTGTCGTCTGCTCTTGAACGAATTTTATGGCGTCCATTGTTACTGAATTTATATCGTGATTTTAAAAGAGGCGCAAAGGTAAAGGATTTTTTCTTTTTTGGAAAGAAAATTCACATGGTTAATAACTGATTGGTTAAATGTTTTTCGACGGCCAAATCTGGTCGCATGCCGGTTGTAGCTTACTTGCCTCCTAATCAGCACCTTATCGGAAAACGGTTGCATATCCTTTGTATTCGTGCGGCTTTCCGCGAGGGCCAACAAATTTTACGGAATAGACGTAAACGCCCGCCTGTACCTGGGTTCCGTCGTTTCGAACGCGGCCGTTCCAGCCTTCTTCCGGGGAAACTGTATCGAAGATCAGGGTTCCCCAACGGTCCCATATTTCCATTTTATAATCACTGATGCCCAGGAGGATGCCATCCCCGTGAAACAGCTCGTTGTTGGTGTCTTCATTGGGAGTGAATGCATTGGGCATGAAAAAAGTGACTTCCGGCTTCACGTCAACAAATTTGGTCAAAGTGTCTTGACAGAAATAGGGATGGGTCGCAATCAGTGAAATGGTCTGCAAACCAGTATCCCTAAAGGTGTACTGAAAATCCTGCTGTGAGGTCACCAACTGATCATTGATGAGCCAGCTCCAGTAAATGGAGTTTTGAGATTTATTGAAAAAGGAAACATCGGGAGTGATATTGCTCAATTCTTGTGGAGAATAATCGAAGGCTGCCACAGGAGGGTCGGTTACCCGTATCATTCTCGAAAATGTGGTATCGGAAAAACAGCCGATTGGAGACAGGATGGTCATCCGTACATCATACTGTCCTTTTTCTGTATACCGATGAGTAGGGCTAAGCGCAGAAGATGTACCACCGTCTCCAAACTCCCAGAAAACATCATACGTTTGGTCGAGTGGGGTAGACTGGTTATTGAAGGTGATTTCACGAGACGGGCAGATGAGTGTGTCGGTAGGGCGTATATTGATAATTCTTGGAACAGGGAAATAGGTCACATTATTTGTTGAGGTATCTGCACAACCGTTCTCGTCCATGATATACAAAGAAACGGTGGTTTCCTGTGGCTCGGTGTAAACATGAACGGGGTTTATCGTTGTCGAATCAATGGTTCCGTCCCCTAAGTCCCAGAACCTTTCAGCAATGCTGCCTACTCCGTCAATATAAGATTGGTCAACAAAAAAAACCGGTCCGGCAATGCATGTATCGTAATCATATTGAAAATCTGCCACCACTTCCGGGAAAATCTCCACACGGATGTTCGCCGTATCACCACATGTCTCATCTTCGGGAGTCAATACAAGAATACCCTCATAGGTACCTGAGCCAGGAAAAGTAGCGTCGAGATTCCAGGTATCGAATATGTAGGTGCTGTCAGGGGTGTCAAATTGCCAGAAAAAAGTCTCTACATTAGCTTGGGAAGATTCATTCTCAATCGAAATTTCCAGCCCGTTGCAAGTCTCGACGAGGTACTCATCATTTTGTAAATTGATGTTAGGTGCAATGATCTCGGCATCCACCACAGACTCACAACTGGTCACGTTGAATTGGAAGTCTCTCCGAATTTCGGACATTAGTATCCCGTTGCGAAATTCCCTGACGCACACCGCAAAAACAAATTGACCTCCGATAATGGGAGTCCCTGTCAACATTCCGGTTACCGGGTCGATAGATACGACCGGGTTGCCTGCCATTGGAGCTGACTCCGTGTAGGGCGGATTGATGAAAACCGCTTCCGCATAAGGAGGCGGACAGGCCGGGTTGGGCGCCAATTGTGCGCAGGGCCCAAATCCTCCTCCGGCAGGGGCACCGCCCAACAATGGCGAGCAAAAAGAATAAACCAACTGGTCCCCCTCGGCATCAAATGCACTGTGGTCGTAGTTCAGAGGTTCGTTGATGCAGATCGCGATGGGCGGAAAGGAGTTGAACGTTGGGCTATTGTTGCACGCCTGCTGGGAGGCGGGCAATATTTCTACCGTAAAAGTGGCGCCAACATCATCCGGGTTTTCAATATTGACCACCGTTGCGTTGCGGCAACAACGCATATAGGTGATGTGATAGCTTTCAGCGGAAGGCCATTCGGCAAACGTATATTCAAATTGATAAATACCTTCCTCCACACAAACATTTGGAGGCAAGCTCAAACAGGGGGTAGGAGGTGGGTCTACATCCTCGATAATTTCGGGGTTCACGTTGATGGTCAGTAATTCCTGATCACCTTTGAAGATGGTAAATGGAGCAGGGATGTCAAAATTGGCACCAGTCGGATCATCGCAGTCACGGTACATTTTCATGGTGAAACGATAAGTGCCGCCTCCCAGGCATTCGTAAGAAAGAACACCGCCAATTATATGTTTGGAGAAAATGCTGGTTGGGATAAAAAGTAGTAACGCAAGGGTATAGAGGTATTTCATTGATCAGGATTTCAGTTTTGCTCGCGCAAATGTGCTAAAAGAAAATGGAAATACGGATGCTTGAACCTTGCTGTGTCGGATCGGTTACGGAAAAGAAACATGTATCGTTAAATGATTGAATGGCTAAATGGTTCATTAAAATGATAACCATTTAGCCATTCAATCATTTAACCCTTGATCTACTTGACTAAAGTAGCATAACCGTTGAGTTTGATGGGCTTGCCCCGGGGTTCTTTGTAAGTGACGACTACCACATAAACACCCTGTGGGGCAAGTTCGCCCACATTGTCTTTGCGGCCGTTCCACGAAAGGTAAGGGTCCTCCGTCTCGAAAAGTTTTTCACCATAGCGGTTCCAAATACTCAGGTTGAAATCCCTGGCTCCTTCCATCATGCCATTTCCACGGAACCCGTCGTTGAACCCATCGCCATTGGGTGTAAAGGCATTGGGCAAATAATAGCGCACTTCGGGAAGGACATCGATAAACTGGATCATGGTATCCGTGCATCCACTTTCATGAAAAACAACCAGTTCGACAACTTGCAAACCAGTATCAGGGAAAGTAAAAGTCGGGTTTTGCTGGATCGACGCTCCAAAGTCACCGAATGACCATTTCCAGGCTACCGGCTCAAAAGAAAGGTCGGTAAAATCAACAGTTGGAAGAAGATTGCTAGGTTGATCGGGTGAAAAAGTGAAATCGGCAATCGGGCTGGGCAGTACCGTGATCAAATCATTCCAGATGGTATCTATGGAGCATCCCAGCGGGGAGGTTATTGAAAGGGAAACGGTGTATGTCCCGACATCCTCATAAATATAACTGGGGTCGATGAGCGTACTGGTACCCCCGTCACCGAACTCCCATTGGACGTCATAACTTTCGTTGACAGGTGTGGAGAGGTTGTCAAAGAAAATATTGGCCGGTTGGCAACCAATGAACTCGCTCGGTGCCACCACCAATAATTGCGGCACCGGGAAATAACTGACTTGTTCCACATGCAAGCCGGTGCAGTCATTGGTATCCCTGATTCGCAATTCTACATCCATGAAGCCCGGTTCCATGTAGGTGTGTACCGGGTTTTGTTGAATAGAAATATTGCCATCGCCAAAGCGCCAATCATAAGCTATGATGCTATTGGGCCCCGCCCCGGAAACGGAAAGGTCCGTGAAAGCAACTGGACCTGCCACACAGGTGTCATAATCAAATTCAAAATCAGCGGTGATCCCAGGGAATACATTCACTTCGATGAAGGCGGTATCTGCACATCCGTTGGCGTTGGCATTCGGATTCAGGTACAGTTCGCCATAGTAAGTTCCGGTAGATGGGAAACTGAAAGTAGGGCTCCACTGAGTAGACGTTTCTGTAGTGCCTGCAATGTCAAAGTCCCAGCGCACCGCATTGATGTTGGCTTGCTCCGTACTTTGATTGATAAACTGAACATCGTTGATCCCACAGGCATTCACCACATAATATTGCTGTCCTTGCAGAATCACCGTGTCATCTTCAGCAATGTCCGCAAATACGTTAAATTCACACTCCTCAACATTGAACTGAAAATCACGGAATACCGTACTCAGTAACTGTCCATTTCGATATTCTTTCACACAAACCCCTACTACAAACTGGCCGAGAGAAGAAGGTACTCCTGTCATAAACCCGGTATTGGGATCAATTTCCAGCGCCGGATTGGCCAGGAGAGGATTATCAAAAGTGAACGGAGGCAAAAAAGATACACCTGCATACGGTGGAGGCATATCAGGATTGGGGGCTACGCCTCCCGGAGCTTCGGACTGGGTGGTGTTGTTCCCACCTCCAACGAACGGGCGACACAACTCATAGGTCAGTACATCTCCGTTCGGGTCGGTCGCGGAATGGTCAAAATCAATCGGTTCTCCGGCGCAGATAACGATCGGTGGAAAATCGTTGAAAGTCGGGCTGCTGTTGCAGGTCTGCTGTGCCAGCGGGGTCAGCATAACGTAAAATGTTTCACCTGTTTCGCCGGGGCTGGCAATATTGGTAATCGTACCATTGCGGCAGCAGCGTTGATAAACGATGTGGTAAGGTTCATCGCTCACCGGCAAATTGAGGTTGAAAGTATACACGCCTTCTTCGACACAAACATTGTCCGGAGGGTCGAGGCAGGGGTTGCTGATGTTTGGCAAAACGTTGGTGATGACCGGGGGGTCAAGGTTGACGAAGCTTAAGCCATCAATTTGATAAGGCGTTTGAGAATCACCCAGGTAAACGGTCACCGTTCCGGGAAAAGGAGCGCCCGGTGCCGAATCAAAAGGAGCGCCACCGCCAAAACAATCCCGGTATAATTTCAAAGTAAAAGTATAATTACCGTTCCCATTGCACACATAAGTGATATCGCCTCCAATGATATGGGCAGCTTTTACCTGAACGGACAGGGTCATCAGCAGGAAAAAAATGGGGAACAACAGAAGTCGCCTGTTCATAACTTCGGATGAGTTGAAAATTGATGAATACCAAGTCATTGGTTGTAGGTTAGTTTTCATAAACTTCTATTTTAGAGAACAGGCGTTACTATGAATGATCGTAAAATAAAGTGCCTGATCTTTTTTCCAATCACTAAATTTCACCAAAAAACAATAGTATCAAAAAAAAATCAGTTTAAGAAAATGCAATTTGGAATGGAATGTCCACGTTTGCAAAATTATCTAATTAAACCTTAAAATAGACCAAACGGTTTTCTGGGCAAAGTTATTGAACCGACATTCCCCCAAAATGCAAGTTAGAGAACAAATCATAGTTTCATTGTCGCATTGAGCTATGGTTTCATTGAAAAGAAAACACGACTCGAATGCAATGAAACGATCCATCAATGAAACAATAAAACCATTTAGCCATTATAAGCACCTATGTATACCTTTACAAAAACGGCCAATCCTATGGTCCAACTTTACGAATTAGAACCAATTTTAGACACTCTCGAAAACGGAGGAACAATCCTCTATCCGACCGATACGGTCTGGGGGATCGGATGTGATGCCACCAATGCGTTGGCGGTGTCGAAGATCCATGCCATGAAACGACTGGAACAAGACCAACCTTTTATCCTGCTCGTTTCTTCCATCGAAATGCTCAAGGAATATGTTGAGCAGGTCCATCCAAGAATTGAAACCCTTCTGCTTTTTCACGAGCGCCCGCTGACCATCATTTATCCAAATGCCAAAAACCTGGCCTCCAATGCCGTTGCTGACGACTTCAGCGTGGCCATACGTATTCCGCATGACCCATTTTGTAAAAACCTGATCGAAGATTTTGGTAAACCACTGGTGGCGACCAGCGCCAACATCAACAATGCACCAGCTCCCAGCCATTTTGGTGAAATCAGTTCTGCGGTCATCGTCGGCGTTGACCACGTGGTGAAGCACCGACGGATGGATAAAGAGATGAACCAACCTTCCGTGATTGCGAAATTGGACGAAAGTGGAGAACTGGTTTTTATCCGGGAGTAAGGGGTGAGAGAGTGAGAACGGATATTGGTTCACAACTCTCCCTCTCTCTCCTCTACCACCCTTGCCGGTATGCTCGCTTGACAAACTGATTGGCCTCGTCAAAATTGGTGATGCGCATGTTTTCACCGTCCCATTTCAGTTTCAATCGACCTGGATATTTGTAGGGTGCCCACGACCCGGGTTTCTTCCCGACTTTCAGCTTCTTCAAATTATAGCATCGGACGGCCAAGTTGCCCATCAAGACCATTTCCGTAAACGGGCCGGCATAGTTAAAGTTGGAAGAAGGTGTTTCCGGCGTATTTTGTTTGATTGCATTGATCCAGCTCATTTGGTGGCCTTCTTCTACACGGGGCAGGCTTGGTTCGGGCATTTTAAAATAGCCATGCATTTTGGAAGGTAAAAGTCTTGGATTGGATCCGTAGCAATCGCACATCAATTTACCTTTGGTGCCTTCAAAAAGGACGCCGCCGTCCCAGTTGCCCATTGGTTCGTCGGGGCCGAGCTCTGCTGGAAGCGGTGGCATCAGTCCACCATCGTACCAGATGACTTCCACTGCGGGCAGTTCTCCTCCCTCTCCGTCCGTCCGCTCGGGGAAATAAATATGGACCTTAGATGCAGGTGGACAGGACTCATCATAATCGGCTTCATAAAAGTCACCTGAATAGACCTGCGAGCAACTTGCTTCGGCCGCCACGGGGTATTTTAGGTCTAATGCCCTGAAAACCGGATCGAGGATGTGACAGCCCATATCCCCTAACGCACCAGTGCCGTAGGCCCACCAGCCCCGCCATTTGAAGGGCAGGTAATTGGGGTGGTAGTCGGTGGCCCTGGCCGGCCCTTGCCATAAGTCCCAATCCAATGTGGCAGGGATTTCATGTTGACCGGTAGGCGCGGCAACACCCTGTGGCCAGATGGGGCGATTGGTCCAGGCATGTACCCTGGTCACTTTCCCGATGATGCCGGTGGCCATGATTTCCATCAGTTGACGGACACCTTTTCCACTGGCTCCGTGATTCCCCATTTGAGTGACCAGTTTTTGTTTGCGGGCCATTTCTGTCAACTGCCGTGCCTCGAAAATATTATGTGTCAGCGGTTTTTCCACGTATACATGTTTGCCGAGTTCCATGGCGGGCAGGGCGATCACGGCATGCGTATGATCCGGTGTGGCCACCACAACTGCATCAATGTCTTTTTGCTCCAGCATCCTTCGGAAATCCTTGTACCGTTTGGCGTCGGGATATTTATTAAATGAACGCTTGGCCCGCTCTTCATCGACATCGCACAACGCAACGATGTTTTCGGATTTCATGGCCTTTATCAGAGAGCCGCCCCGGCCACCGGCACCGGCAAACGCCAGGTTGACTTTGTCGCTTGGCGGCACATGACCTCTTCCCAAAACATGTCGCGGCACAATCATAAAGGCGCCGGCAGTGATGGCAGAAGACTTGATGAAGTTGCGACGGGTATTCTTTTTTTCCATGTTGTTAGTTTGTAACACGGACGGCCAGTCCGTGATTTTTTGTTGCACGGACGGGCCGTCCGTGTTACGTTTGCGCTAAGGTATGGGTTGGCGACCATAATGTGAAATTGATACCAGGCCAGCAACTTTGACCCTGCACAGGCGTTTATGCATCAATATGAAAAAGACCGTAACCGATCAAATGGGACGGAAAGTCAGCTTTGATTTTCCTCCCAGAAAAATCATCTCGCTGGTGCCTTCCCAGACAGAGCTGCTATTTGATTTAGGGCTGGATGAAGAAGTGGCCGGTATTACCAAGTTTTGTGTGCATCCTAAAGAAAAGTGGAAAAGCAAACCGCGTGTCGGTGGCACCAAAAAATATCATTTTGATAAAATAGCTGCCTTAAAACCTGATTTAATTATTGGTAATAAAGAAGAGAACGAAAAAAAACAGATAACGGAATTGGCTGACATTTATCCGGTTTGGATGAGTGATATAAAAACAGTTGAGGACGCTTTAGAGATGATTTTATTATTGGGTGAATTAATTGATAAAAAAATTAAATCAACCGAATTGGTTGGTCAAATAAAATCTGCTTTTCATAAAATAAACAATAGTGCCACCGGAAAAGAAAAATTAAAGTCTGCCTTTTTTATTTGGAAAAATCCATACATGGTGGCGGGGGCAGATACGTTCATTAATGAGATGATCAAGTTAGCTGGCTTCGAAAATATTTTCTCAAATAAAAAGCGCTATCCCGAAATAACTTTAAGTGAACTTAATGCATTAAATCCCGATTTAATTCTTTTGTCTTCCGAGCCTTTTCCTTTCGCAACAAAACATATTGCTGAGTTTCAAAATGAATGTCAGCACGCGGTCATAAAGTTAGTTGATGGTGAAATGTTTAGTTGGTACGGAAGCCGGATGTTGAAGGCAGCCGAGTATTTTGTTAATTTGCGTAATGAATTGCTGATTGCCGACAGCTAACCACTCCAAGTTCAAAACATGAGTCTCTAAATTTTTTTTTAATTATGATTTGTAGGGTTTTAATTTTCTGTTTTTTATTTTTTACAATTTGTGTTGCTGCACAAAAACATGATTTATTAATTGACGATAAAAGCGAAAAAAAAATAATTGAAACGCAACTAAATAATAATCAAGAAATATTAACCCAATTCGATATTGATAAAAAACCGGCTGAAATATTTAAACAAATAAAAACAGAATCTGGAATTGAATTTTTTATTGTAAAAAATATAGCGCCGAAACATGGGTTTTATAATCTGCAGGTAAAAAACAATTTTAAAAATCAAGACCCAATTCACGTTTTAAATAATCATCCCGATGTAATTTCCGCACAATATGACCGGCCGGTAGAGTTCCGCGATACTTTTCCTGACGATCCGCGGTATGGTGAGCAGTGGCATTACCCACATATTGGACTTCCCAGTGTTTGGGACGTCAGCACCGGCGGTTGGACGGCCAACGGCGATGAAATTGTAGTGGCCGTGCTGGATAGTGGTTTCGACATCAACCACGAAGATTTACAGGGCAATATCTGGGTGAACCAAATAGAGGCAATGGGCATTGCTGGCGAGGATGATGACGGCAACGGGCTGATTGACGATTTGCACGGCTGGAATTTTGTCACTGAAAGCAACGAGCTGTTGCCATTCGGCTCAACGGGTCACGGTACTTCTTCAGCGGGGATTGTCGGAGCCAAAGGAAACAACGGCGTTGGTGTCTCTGGCGTCAATTGGGATGTCAAGCTGATGCTGATTGTGGTGAAAAACATAAGTGAAATAGTGGCCGGTTTTTATTACGTTCTCGACCAAAGGGAACTGTACAACAACACCAATGGAGCAGAAGGTGCTTTCATCGTCGCTACAAATGGCTCCTTCGGTATTCCAAGCCGCTTTTGTTCGGAAGAGCCTGCGTGGGGAGGTGTTTATGACCTGCTGGGGCAGCAAGGTGTTTTGAGTGCAGCATCAACTGCTAATGAAAACTGGGATGTGGATGAAGTGGGGGATCTGCCGACCTCCTGCGAGAGTGAGTTCTTGATTTCGGTCACTTCGATTGATACCGTGGACAAGAAAATGGAAAAAGTCGCATTTGGAGAACAATCAATTGATCTGGCTGCTCCCGGTTTTGAGACCCTCTCGCCATCGGTCAATATTGACTACAATCCGGAATTTGGTGGAAACTCGGCTGCAAGCCCACACGTTGCTGGTACCATTGCTTTGCTGTACAGCATGCCTTGTCCCGATCTTGCAGATTTGGCCATGTCCGATCCTCCGGCCGCGGCATTGTTGATGAGGGATGCCCTGTTGCAGAATACGGTTCCAGTTCCAACATTGCGGGGCAAAACGGTAACGGGCGGTCGCCTCGATGCTTACGAAAGCATGAAACATATCCATTCCTGGTGCATCGGTACTCCGGAAGACCGCGCTTCCGAACAGGTGAAGGAGGTCTACCAGGGCCGGAGGGCGATGGTTCGGCTTTACCCAAATCCTTCATCAGATCAAATCACAGTCGATTTTGCAGCACTCGAATTTGATAGGGCCGTGACTTTTCGCGTTTTCAATATGTTGGGACAGGAAGTGGTACTGCCATTTGATGGGATTGCACTGCCTTTTGAAAAACAACAGGTTCAATTGGATGTAACAGATTGGGCATCAGGTATTTATGTGTTGAATATTTTGGATAACAGCCAGAAGATATCACTGCCCTTTATGAAATTGTAGCAGCAGAAAGTGTGGCTAAAGGGAATGATTCTATTTTTCCGCAAACGTTTTTACAAAAAAAGTTTTTCTTTCTAATTGAATCATTTATTTTTGCAGCCGCTTTCCCAAAATCGGAAGCGAATTTGTTCTTTAAAGTGACTTTTTTACAGGAAAACTGAACATTGCACCACCCGTTCCGTAAGGAATTTTTCTTCATTCAACTGCATCGTTCAACTTCCTTATTGGCTCCGTAGCTCAATTGGATAGAGCGTCTGACTACGGATCAGAAGGTTAGGGGTTCGACTCCTCTCGGAGTCACTTATAATTGGTTGTTGGTTTATGGTTCTTGGTTTGACTTGGTTCAGCCAACAATCAAAAACCAACAACCAAAAACCAAAGTATCATGTCTCGTATTTGTGAATTGACTGGGAAGCGTCCAATAACCGGTAACCGGGTTTCCCACTCTAACAGAAAGACCAAGCGTCGTTTTTTGCCAAACTTGTTCACTAAGCGCTTCTACGTGCCGGAAACGGGTAAATGGATCACCCTGAAAGTGTCTGGCAGCGCACTGCGCACCATAGACAAACTGGGTATCTACCAGTACGTGAAAAAGTTGCAGTCGCAGGGCAAAGCAATGCACGTCAAACTTTAATAACTGAATAATAGTTAATAAAATGGCTAAGAAAAGTAAAGGTAACCGCAATCAAATCATTCTGGAATGTACCGAGCAAAAAGGGTCAGGTGTAGCAGGTATGTCTCGTTACGTAACCCAGAAAAACAGGAAAAATACTCCTGAACGGTTAGAGTTAAAAAAGTACAACAAGTACTTGCGTAAAATGACTGTCCACAAGGAAATCAAGTAAGGATGGTCTGATGTTTGGTTATGAAAACCAAAATTTTATAAAACACTAAAAAATAATATCATGGCAAAAGTATCAAAGAACGCAAGGGTAGCTCAACGTGCTGCAAACGCTGGCTCTGGTCGTGACCACGTAAAAGTTGTAAAGAGCATCAAAGACCCAAAAACAGGAAAATATACCTACAAAGAGTTGATGATCCATAAGGATAAAGTAAAAGAGTTCTTTGCGAATAAGTAACCGCTTTTCCATTGATCCCTTTACAAAGGCTTTTCTTAATTGTTATTAGGAAAAGCCTTTGTTATTTTTGCCCGCCTCTATTTCAGACGGCAAGTAAAACCTAAATATGTGTGTCCCCGTCAGCCGTCATTCGTCTGCCGTCCACCCTCAACCAATCAGCATGAGTTTTTTCAAAAAATTTTTCACTAAAAAGAAAGAAGAAGAACTGGACAAGGGTCTGGAAAAAACCAAGACCGGGTTTTTCGACAAACTGACCAAAGCCGTCGCGGGCAAATCCACTGTTGATGTGGAGGTGCTGGACGAACTGGAATCACTATTGATTGCCTCCGATGTCGGGCTGGATACGACCATCAAGATCATCGAACGCATCGAAGAAAGGGTCAAACAGGACAAATACGTGAATACCAGTGAGTTGGATGCGATCATGCGGAACGAGATCGTGGGAATGCTGGAGGAAAACAACACCGCAGATATCAATGATTTTGATACCCCTGCCGGCAAACGTCCCTACATTCTGCTGGTGGTCGGGGTCAACGGGGTGGGCAAAACAACGACCATTGGCAAACTCGCTTACCAGCTCAAACAGAAAGGTAAAAAAGTAGTGATCGGTGCAGGGGATACTTTTCGGGCGGCTGCCGTCGATCAATTGAAGATCTGGTCAGAACGGGTGGGTTGTGATTTTTATGCCAAAGGCATGAATACCGACCCTGCCGCAGTGGCTTACGAAACAGTCGATTATGCACTGAACAATGACTGCGATGTGGCAATCATTGATACTGCCGGCCGACTGCACACCAAGATCAACCTGATGAACGAGCTGTCGAAGATCAAACGTTCTGCCAGCAAGCGTTTGGATGGCTCACCGCACGATGTGCTGCTGGTACTCGATGCTACCACTGGCCAAAATGCCATCGAACAGGCCAAGCAATTTACCGCCGCCACCGATGTTACGTGTCTGGCACTCACCAAATTAGATGGAACAGCAAAAGGTGGAGTCGCCATCGGTATTTCTGATCAATTTAAAATTCCGATCAAATACATCGGGATCGGAGAGCAGATGGACCAGTTGCAGGTGTTCAATAAAAGGGCTTTTGTAGAATCGCTTTTTAAGAAATAAGTTGCTTTGACAAATATGGTGGCTATCTCATTGCCGTCTCTGGCCAACAGATGAAAGCGGCTCTGAAGTCAATCCGGGACAGGCTATCAAGCCAACAGAAATCGAGAGCAGGATTCCAGTTATTTGCCTGCTTGGCTGTATTTGTATCATAATAAAAATGAAAAAATCACTATTCATCGTCATAGAGGGCCTCGATGGGTCAGGTAAGTCGACAGCCGCCAAAGTACTGGCTGAAGAATTGGAAAAAATAACGCAGAAAGATGTTTTGCTCACCTACGAACCCAATGACCCCTCCTGTGGTGGTGACTATATCCGGGCAGTTTTAAAAAAACAAATTACCCGTTTTCATCACCGCACCCTTGCCCTGGCCTACGCCGCCAACCGGCTCGACCATAATTACCGCACCATCATCCCGCACCTCGAAAAAGGCAAAGGCCATATGGTTGTTTCCGATCGTTATTATCTGTCGTCGCTGGTGTATCAGAGCCGGGACGGTATTTCCTTCGAAGGGGTGATGCAATTAAACGAGCTGGCCATTCGCCCTGACGTGATTTTCTTCTTGAATGTCAGTAACGAAATCTGTTACCAACGCTTGCAAAAACGGAACGAGCCGCAGGAGCTGTTTGAAGAAAACCTCGACGGTACTCGTAAGAATTATTATGCCGCCATTAATTTTTTGACCGAAACCAGAGGAGAAAATATTGTTGAAATTGATGGGAACGGCACAGTGGCGGAAACGGTGGAACAGATGATCGCCGTCATCGTTAAAGATTTTTAAAATTGTCCTGCCTGTATTTTCGCTGGTAGCTTTTTCCCTACTTTTACGCGCAATTCTTTAAATCGTGGCCCAATTCATTCATATCATCCTCGCAGTTTCGGTGCTGTTCAGCACCACGGGCATTTTGCTTGGAGAGCATCATTGCCAGAAAGAATTGCGGGCGGTGCAAGATTTGACCGACTCCTCTTCCGTTGAAGGCAGGGCCACGTGCGGTCCGGATGGGTGCGAAAAAGGATGCTGTTCCACTGATTACGAATACTTCCAATCCGACCAGGACAAATATCAGCAAACCCTTGATTTGCCGGCATTCAGCCAAAATGTCTTGTTGGCCACTATCTTTTCAATTCACCGAGCCGCACTTCCAGCGGTCGATAAAAACACCCTCCATTACCTGAAGTACCGGCCGCCCATTGTTGCACCGGACATATCGGTTTTGTTACAGACTTTCCTTATTTGATTGATACGAGGCTAATAGTTGCGAGCTATCAGCCTTTAGCCTTTTCACTTTCGAGAAAAAGTGAGCTGCCCTTTTAATGGTTGTCAATCAAATCATTGCCGATGTTAAATTCGATCATAAAATTTTTTCTGGAAAATAAATTGGTGGCCTGGCTGCTACTGTTGCTCTTTGTCGGGTGGGGGATTGTGACGGCACCTTTTGATTTTAAAATCGATTGGTTGCCTCGCGATCCGGTGGCGGTAGATGCCATTCCTGATATTGGTGAAAACCAGCAAATTGTCTTTACCCGCTGGACGGGGCGTTCTCCCCAGGACGTCGAGGATCAAATCACTTATCCTTTGACGTCGTCATTGCTTGGGGTGCCAGGAGTGAAGAGTATCCGTAGCAACTCCATGTTTGGATTTTCCAGTATCTATATCATTTTCGATGATGACGTAGAATTTTATTGGAGCCGCTCCAGGATTTTAGAGAAGCTAAACTCCCTGCCCGCCAATTTAATCCCCGCTGACGTAAAGCCCTCCCTTGGCCCTGATGCTACTGCGCTCGGTCAAATTTTTTGGTACACGTTGGAAGGCAGGGACGAAGAAGGAAACCCTACTGGCGGTTGGGACTTGCATGAGTTGCGGAGCATCCAGGACTTTTATGTGCGGTTTGGTCTGTCTGCGGCGGAGGGTGTTTCGGAGGTGGCGAGTATTGGTGGATTTGTAAAAGAGTACCAGGTCGATGTCGATCCTGATGCAATGAGGGCCAACGGTATTTCACTGCAGCAAATAATGAAGGCGGTTAAGGGCAGTAATCTTGATGTAGGGGCACAGACCATCGAAATCAACCGGGCCGAATACTTTGTGCGGGGGCTGGGCTACGTGAAAAAAATAGAAGACATCGAAAACAGTGTGGTGGCCGTAAACGACAATGTCCCGGTCCGGATCAAGGATTTGGCAAAAGTCAAGCTCGGCCCGGCCACCCGCCGGGGTGTGCTGGACAAATCGGGCACGGAGGCAGTAGGCGGCGTGGTCGTGGCCCGGTACGGTGCCAATCCTTTAGAAGTCATTGACCATATAAAAGCGAAAATAGCCGTGCTGGCCCCCGGACTCCCCAGTAAGATCTTAGCTGACGGAACTACTTCGCAGGTGACCATCGTCCCATTTTACGACCGCACCCAGTTGATCAACGAAACAATCGGTACCCTGCAGGAAGCACTGACACTCGAAGTACTCATTACCATTATCGTGGTCATTTTGATGTTGTTGAACCTGAAGTCATCCCTACTGGTGTCAGGTACTTTGCCGGTGGCCGTTCTGATGTGTTTTATTGCCATGCGCTACTTCGGTATCGATGCCAATATCGTTGCGCTGTCAGGCATTGCGATCGCTATCGGTACTATGGTGGACATGGGGATTGTTTTGACCGAGAGTATGGTGAACCGGATGGAAAATGCACCACCGGGAGAAGATTTAATGACGTCCATTTATGAAGCGACAAAGGAGGTCGCTTCAGCTGTGTTAACAGCAGTGGCCACGACCATCATCAGTTTTTTGCCCGTCTTTACGATGGAAGCGGCGGAGGGAAAGCTGTTCAGGCCGTTGGCATTTACGAAGACTTTTGCATTGATTGCTGCGATCATCGTAGCGATTACGATCATCCCGGCACTGGCGCATACGGTTTTTAAAAAACGGAACGGTGTTACCGCTCGCAGCGGTAACACCGTTGGGGTTGTCTGGCATTCGTTTTTATTGTTGACAGGAATTGCAGTGGTATTTTTCTTAAGTGGTTTGCCTGGTAGTATTTTGATGATAATTGGTGCTTTCGGGCTGGTGGAGAGATTGACTAAATTCAAAAAATTTAGTCAATCGGCTATTTGGTTGAAAAACATACTTATCGCAACGATTGTCACCATCCTGTTGACCCGTATCTGGATGCCGTTGGGGGTTAATAAAAGCGTTTTTACCAATTTTATTTTTGTGGGCGGGCTGACAGCTTTGCTGCTCGGATTTTTCTTTTTAGTTATTCATTTTTATGAAAAAATACTGCATTTTTTGTTGCGTTTTAAGTGGCTCTTTTTATTGACAGTAGGGTTTGTGGTGTACCAGGGCTTTTTGATTTTTAAAAATACCGGGGAAGAATTTATGCCTGCTCTTGATGAGGGTTCCTTCCTGTTGATGCCCACTTCCATGCCGCATGCGGGTATGCAGGAAAATACCAAAAACCTCCGTCTGCTTGACATGGCAGTGACGGCCATTCCAGAAGTGGAGACAGTAGTTGGCAAGGCCGGTAGGGTGGAGAGTCCCCTCGATCCGGCACCGATGTCGATGTTCGAGAACGTGATCTTATACAAATCCGAATATCGTACCGACGGGCAGGGCCGCCGCATCCGTTATAAATACGAGCTGGGAGAATATGTTAGAGACATGAACGGTGAATTGGTGCCTGATAAAAACGGCCGTTTTTTTCGCCAATGGCGCGACGACATCCAGAGTCCCGATGATATTTGGAACGAAATAATGGCGGCTACCAAGCTGCCGGGGGTGACCTCTGCCCCCAAACTACAGCCCATCGAGACCCGCCTCATCATGCTGCAAACAGGAATGCGGGCCCCTATGGGCATCAAGGTCACAGGCCCCGATTTGCCGACGATCGAGGCATTCGGGCTGGAGCTGGAGCATCATTTAAAAGAAGTAAAAGGGGTTAAAGAAGCCGCCGTTTTTGCGGACCGGATCGTCGGCAAACCTTACCTGTTGCTGGATATCGACCGGAGAGCCATTAGTCGTCATGGGCTAACCATCGAGGAAGTACAGCAATACATCCAGGCAGCTATTGGCGGTATGTCAATGACATCGACGGTGGAAGGCCGGGAACGCTACGGCATCCGCGTGCGCTATCCCCGGGAATTGCGCAGCGATCCGGAATCGCTGCGGCGCATCCTGGTGAAAACTAAGGCTGGTGGCCAAATTCCACTCGGAGAATTGGTCAGGATCAAATACGAGCAAGGGCCACAGTCGATCAAAAGTGAAGATGGCTTTCTGTTAGGCTATGTGTTGTTTGACCGGAATAAGGAGTTTGCGGAAGTGGAAGTGGTTAAAAATGCACAAAACTACTTGCAGGAAAAAATCGACAACGGCGAACTCACAGTACCCGCGGGCGTTAGTTTTCGCTTTGCAGGCACTTACGAACAGCAAGTGAGGGCAAGTAAACGCTTGAACCTGGTGCTCCCGATTTCGCTGGCCATTATTTTTCTGCTGCTTTATTTCCAATTCAGATCCGTGGCCATCTCGACGATGGTTTTTACCGGGGTGTTCGTGGCCTTTGCCGGAGGGTTTATCATGATTTCTCTTTATGGCCAGCCCGGCTTCATGAATTTTGAATTGTTTGGGAAAAATATGCGGGACTTGTTCCAGATGCAGCCGGTCAACCTCAGTGTGGCGGTATGGGTAGGCTTTCTTGCCCTGTTCGGTATTGCCACTGACGACGGGGTTCTGGTGGCTACCTTCCTGAAGGACAGCTTCAAAAAGAATAATCCGGGTACGGTGGAGGAAATCAGGAGGGCCGTGGTGGAAGGAGGTCTTCGGCGGGTGCGTCCGGCCATGATGACCACGGCTACTACCATCTTGGCGTTGTTGCCCATCCTTACCTCCACCGGGCGCGGGGCGGATGTTATGATCCCCATGGCTATCCCTTCTTTTGGAGGAATGCTCTTGCAGGTGTTGACAATGTTCACCGTACCGGTCCTGTATTCGTTGTGGAAGGAGGCGAAATTGAAATTGGACAATTAAACATTGAGCGATCAGAACCTGCTTGATTGTTTTGTTGAGTGCCCGTAAATCAATTTTAAGGGATCAGGAAGAAGGGGCTTCGAAAGTTTGTTCTTTTCGGTCCGTCAAAAAAAATACCATGCAAGCCAATTTGTTTTCAACTATCACCTGCCCCAGGTGCGGCCATAAAAAGGAAGAAATTATGCCGGTGAATGCCTGTCAGTATTTTTATGAATGCACAGGTTGCTCGGAAATTTTAAAACCGAAAAGAGGAGACTGCTGCGTGTACTGTAGTTATGGCACAGAGGTTTGTCCGCCAGTGCAAACGGGGAGAGAAAGTTGTTGAATTAATTTATTAATTGAAACTGAGTACAGGAAAAATTTAATTTTTAAAAACAAAACGAGTACATCCTCCCCCTAACCCTCTCCAAAGGGGGAAATTAAATCCGTTTTTTCCCCCTTTGGAGGAGGATGTACTCGTTTTG
>JBCBRY010000098.1:0-32684 GCA_039819485.1 Bacteroidota bacterium
ATTTAATTTTTAAGGAACTAAAAATCAAATAAATAAATAAACAACCCAACAACATCGAAAACAATAAAAAAATATGAACGATGCCGAAAGAATAATCAAGTATCCATGGAAAGGCAGGGTAGAGGAATTTAAATAAAATAGCAAATCCAGGCAGCTCAGTAGCCGCCATAATGTGTTCCTCATACGGATAATTTAGTCCGCCAAACCACGTGTAAGATTCGCTGTACTTGGCGTGATAAGTAGCATTCAAAACAGTTTTGATGCCATCGCGATAAATGTCAGACGTTTTTTGCGTAGCGAAATTTTGAATGAGAGCCTGATAGCGGAAACCAATAATTGCAGAAGTAATAATTGCGATTATGAATAACTGAAGGGTGGAATTTTTTATTAAATTTTTCAAAGCTGATCGGAAAAGTGTAAATTAAATTGATTGTTTTTTTTAAGATAGAATAAATAGAACAATCGGAAAAAGTAGCTGATTGCAATCGGTTACCCTATTACTTGGACGACGCTCCTTCCCCCACCTTTTTTCACAACACTGATCTGGGTGGAGATTCTTTCTTTTAATTCTTTGACGTGTGAAATAATTCCAATCGTTTTCCCTTTTGCCTGTAAATTCTCCAACGTGCTCAGTGCCAGGTCAAGTGCCTGGTCATCCAATGTCCCGAAACCTTCATCAATAAAAAGAGATTTGATATTCGCATTTTTCCCTGCCAGGTCAGAAAGTCCAAGGGCTAAAGCAAGACTGACTAAAAAACTTTCACCACCGGAGAGTGTATGCATTGACCTTGAATTGTCAGCTTGATAAGTGTCAATAATATCGAGTTCGAGGTCTTCGCCAGGTCTTTTACTGATGTAATACCTGTCGTAAAGGTTTTTCAAATGTGAATTGGCCAGTTGTACCAGTTTTTGTAATGTTAATCCCTGAGCAAAAATCCGGAATTTTTTTCCATCAGATGATCCGATCAGGTCATACAGCGCCATCCAACGGTTGTAGTCTTTTCGTTGGGCGTCAATTTCCTGGAGCAATTGAACGGCCTCATTTTGAATAAGGTCATTGGCTCTAAGTTGTTGCTCGAGGGCTCCGATATTTCTTTGCAGGTCAGTGAATTCAGATTCCAGTTTTTGGATAGTTTCAGACAGCTCGTTTTTGGTTTTGTCCGTCAGTGTTTTTTTAAGGGCCGACGCCTGTTCCTGTTCAATCGTTTTTAAAAGTTGCTTGGCTTTTATTTTTTTTTCATTTAGCCGGTCTGCCTTAGTTTGAATTTGTTGGGCAAGCTTATCTGGGATAATGGCTGACCTTAATTCATCAATTGATTTAAATCCATTTTTAACAAGTGCTTTTGTCAATTTTTTTTGCGATGCAGAAATTGTTTTATTTTCCTTTTCAATTCTTTTTTTCAATGCATCAATTGATTGTTGGAGGAGGCCTAATTGTTTTAGCATTTTAAGGTGACTTTCTCTTTCTCTGGTCATGGATTTTTCTGCGGATTCTAATTTCACTATCATTTGATCCCTTTCTATATCTGGTTTTTTTTCGCCAAATAATTCAGTTCGTTTCACTTTTAGATCCTTCAATGTTGAAGTTTCTTTTGCTAATTCAATTTTCGAATTATTAAATGTCTTTTCTAAAGATTCAATCGATTTGACGAGCTGTTGGTCTGATTGTTTTAGTAATGCTAAACGGCGCTCGTGGTTGGTTTTTTCGTTTGTTTTTTCAGTGAAATCAGTTGCTTGTTTTTCTAAATTGATAAACATTTCTTTGGCGGTGTCCATTGAAAACTGAAGCTTGTATTTTTCTAAAGTGTTATTTAATTCATGGACAAGTTTGTTGAATTTTTTATTAAGCTCGTTTAATGATTTTTGAGAGTGTTGGACTGACTTTTCTTTTTCGACCAAATCAATCTGTGCCTCTTTCGATTGTATTTTTATTTGATTTAATTGGGCTTCGTTCTTGTTAAGTTGGTTATTTAAAATTAGAAGGCTTGCACGTTCTTCTTTTTTTTGATGTAACCTATTTTCAAAGCCCGATAATTTCTCTGAAATCCAAAAGCTGGTAGAACGCCTAAAATCCTGTTGGTCCAAATGCGGTGCAAGGCTGGCTATCCTGCGTTCAGTTTCTAACAATTTATTTTGTAATTGAGATAGCCGACCGTCTGAGTTGCGTCCTAATTGGTTTTTAAGAGGAGTAATTTCTAATAACCTGCTAATAATGTTTTTTCTTTCGTTTTGTAGCCTATGATAAGTAGCTTCAGCATGAACCAATTCTTCTTTGGCCCGGTCGACAAAAGGTTCAAATTCTTGTTCACGAAAAGGGTGTTCAGTTGAAAAACAAAGGGGGCAAGGTTCACCCTCTTTTAGTGCTGCCCGGTCTTTTTCATAGTTGGCGATGGCTTGTTGCTGGCGGTAAATTTCTTGTTTGTAGCGCATAGATTGCTCAGCCTGTTCTGCTTCTTCCAAATTTGTTAGAAAAGACAGGTCAAGGGACATTTCTTCGTTTCTTAATGTTTCTAACTGGTTCTCGACCTGGCTGGTTTCCTTTAATAGTTCTTGATATTCGTCCGCTAATTTATTGAGTTGGATCAAGTGCTGTTTTTGGCTGGTCATCGATTCAATTTCTTTGCCCATTTTCTCTAATAAATCCTGCCGGTCAGTAGCAAATTCAACCGGTGCCAATTTGTTGAATTGAATTTGCAGTTGCTCAATATCTTTCGTTTTGTTGGTTAGTTCTCCGTTAATTTCTTCGTATTTCTTTTTTGATGTTTTCAGGTTTTTATTCTCAAGGTTTAATGATTTATTCCATTCGTTTTTTTCTTTAATGTTTTCTCTAAGGGTTTCTTTGTAATGCGAAATAGTTTGTAGCTCTTTTGGCAAATCTGAGAGATGTCGATTGTCATTTAACCAATCGTTGATTTCAGCCAACTCTTTTAAATGGGTATTCGTTTTTTTCTTGACTTCTGTTTTTTCCAACAGTGCCTGATTATATTGGCTATTTAAATGTTCAAATTCTTTTTGCTGTTTTTCCTGGGCAGTTGCTTGAGCAATGATTTTTGTATCGAGTGAAGAGACTTTATCAAATAGCCGAATGGCTTTTGGTTGTTCTTCTTTTAATATTTCATATGCTTCTTTAATTTTAAGATAACTGGCTTTTTGATTTTTTTCTTTTTCGTTTAGCGATTCGAGATCTTTGGATTGTTTTTCTACTTCAATTTTTATCGAGTTTATTTCAGAAGATTTGTCGTCAAGTATTGAAAGGGTAGGGCGGAGGGGCAACGTTTTTTTATGGTTTTCCAACTTTTGTAAATCTCCTTTCAATAGAACTTCCTCTGCATTGAGGCCGGCCAGTGATTTGGTGGCTTTTTCCTTTTTTTGAGCTAATTTCTCAATTTTTTCAAGCCATGCCAATTCTTTTTTTGCCAGTTCAATTTCCCTTTTAAATGTTTTGTTTGCCTTTTGTTTTTTCTTTAAATCTTGTTTGATTGTATTTAATTCTTCTTTTGAAAGTATTTTAAGTGCGGCCCGTTTTTCTGTTAAATTATCCAGTTTGAACTTTTCCAGGTTTTTTCTTTCCAAAGCAGCTTTTGATAATTCGGAATATATCTCTGTGCCCGTTATACGCTCCAACAATTCACTTCTTTCTTTTTCACTGGCTTTTAAAAATGCAGCAAAATCTCCTTGTGCCAACATCACGGAGCGGGTGAATCGAGGAAAGTCCAGACCTGTTACCTGTTCAATAAAACTGTTCACTTCCCTTACTTTCCTTTCTGCCACAATATGGAAGGTATCCGTTTTTTCTTCCCATTCTGCTACTGACCGCTCTGCCTTCAATCTTTGCCCTGGTTTTTTCGATCTTGTCTGGCGCACTCGCCATTGGGCCAAAAACCTTCTGCCTTTTGACTCAAATTCGCATTCAGCCATGCCTTCTTCTGCGCCGTAGGAGAGTGCTTCCCGGGCATCTGATTTTCTGCAAACATCTCCATAAAGAGCCAAAGTGACTGCATCCAAAATGGTGGTTTTACCGGCACCTGTATCTCCGATGATCGCAAACAGACCGGTGTCTGCCAGCGGCGCACTGGTAAAATCTATTTCCACTAATTCTCTGATAGAGTGGAGATTCCGGAGGGCTATTTTTCTTATTTGCATGTTGTGTTGGGGTCAGGGGGCAGGAGTCAGGGGTCAGGTTTAAGGAGTCAGGGGGCTTTTTTAATTTTCTCCTGACCCCTGGCTCCTGCCCCCTGACCCCTGACCCCTCAAACACCAATATCTTCATTCCAAAGGTTTGGCTTTTCAGCAATGAATTTTTCCATCAGCTGAATGCATTCCGGGCTGTTGGCCAATTCGAGTGTGACCCCGTTTTCCCGAAGCCATTTTTCAGCACCTAAGAAGGTTTTGTTTTCTCCGATAACCACTCTGGGAATGCCGTATAAAAGAATAGTCCCTGAGCACATCGAGCATGGCGATAAGGTGGTATAGATGGTGCAATCACGATAGACCGAGGCAGGTTGTCTGCCTGCATTTTCAAGTGCATCCATCTCGCCGTGTAATATGGCGCTACCTTTCTGGACTCGCTGATTGTGGCCTTGTCCGATGATAGTACCATTGTGGACTAAAACCGACCCGATGGGAATGCCGCCTTCTTCATAGCTTTTCAGGGCTTGATTGTAGGCAGAGCGTAGAAATTTATCCATTTAATTAAAATTTGATAATCAGTTTTCGGTAGATCACAAGTTCAGGAAACCTGTTTTAACACATCTTGTATGCTACCATATATTTTACCGTTTGGATGCTGCAAGAACAAAGCAACGTCTTGCCATACTGCCAGTTCGATATCTTCTTCCGATTGAGGCGTCAAGTCCATTTCATCGGTCCTCATTCTGTACCAATACGTTTTCTTCAGTATTCTTTTCCCTTTTTGCTGATAGGTGTGATAAGTGTTCGTTATGTGGTCTCCCAGTTCGACCTGACCAATTCCGGTTTCCTCCTGGACTTCTCTTAAACCTGCTTGTTCGGGTGTTTCGCCAGGGTCGATCTTACCTTTTGGCAGGTCCCAGAATTTTCTTCGATGAATCATCAGAACCTCACCGTTTTCATTGAAGACAGTCCCACCGGCGGCTTCAATTATTTTGAAAATTTTCTGAAAGGTATGCCACATTTCATCGACATTATCATGAAAAACGACGACCCTTTCAAATCTTTGAGAGTTTTCCAGTTGATTGACAATATTGAGCAGAAATTTCTTTTTGCCCGCATACCTAAGTATCAGTATTTTTTCAGTGATTGGGCCATAATCTTTCGCACTCGTAGGTGTAGTTAATATGAGAGGGGTTTCGTTGATGTAAATTTTATACATTTGCCGTCATTTTTGAATGAATTGATTCAGCACGTAAAATTGAAAATCGAGTTATTTCAATTTGTGTATTCAGCGTAAAAACGATCAACCGTAAAACCAAGGAAATATATTCCTTTTTTGTCAAAAAATTGGACCAGTGAATATCGCATCCGAAGTCGCTAAACAATTGCTGCAAATAAAAGCAATAAAATTAAGCCCGCAAAAGCCTTTTACCTGGGCTTCGGGAATCATTTCTCCTATCTATTGTGACAACCGAATTACCCTTTCGTACCCGGCAGTTCGTCGTTTAATCAAGCAGGGGCTTACTGAAAAATCGAAGGAATTTGGCAACTTTGACGCAGTTGCTGGCGTAGCTACTGCTGGGATCGCACATGGATTGATGTTGGCAGAATCACTGGAAAAGCCATTTGCCTACGTCAGGAGTAAAGCCAAGGGACATGGCCGTCAAAATTTGATTGAAGGAGAATTGAAAGAGGGAGCCAAGGTATTGGTGGTTGAGGACCTTATTTCGACTGGAGGCAGTAGTTTGGCGGCCGTTAGCGCTTTGCAAGGTTACGGAGTTGAAGTAGTGGGGGTGATAGCTGTTTTTAGTTACAATTTTGAAAAGGCAAAAAAAGCTTTTGCCGATGCCGATTGCCAGGTGGAGACTCTTTCCAACTATGACGTGATGATTCGGGAGGCATTGGCGAGCAAGTATATCAATTTAATTGACGTTGATCTATTAACCACCTGGAGGACAAAAATCGGGGGTTAATTACGGGTCGGTCTCCATTTACAGTGAATTAAAAACAAACCAAGTATAACAAACTAACTTACGGTGGCCAAGATGAGACCGTAAGTTTAAACAAGCCAAATAATAGATGTCTTTGATCACGGCCAATTCGGAAAAATTCCTGAAAAACTACCTTAACAACGCTTCTCCAACAGGTTTTGAAGCTCCAGGGCAGAAACTCTGGTTGGAATATCTCAAGCCATACATTGATGAATGGCAAATTGATAATTACGGAACCGCGTACGGTATCATTAACCCAGGTACCGATTACCGGGTCGTCATAGAAGGGCACGCCGACGAGATTTCGTGGTTTGTCAATTTTATCACAGAAGAGGGGTTTATTCACGTCATTAGAAATGGAGGGTCGGACCATCAAATAGCTCCCTCAAAAAGGGTCAATATCCATACACGGGATGGCATTGTGAAAGGAGTCTTTGGTTGGCCAGCCATTCACACCCGCTCTTCCGACTCGAAAGTTTCACCGAAGTTGACGAATATCTTTATTGACGTCGGTGCAAAAGATAAAAAAGAAGTGGAATCCATGGGAATCCACGTTGGTTGTGTGATCACTTATGAAGATGAGTTTATTACGCTGAATGACCGGTTTTTTGTTGGCCGTGCACTTGATAACCGAATTGGCGGTTTTTGCATTGCAGAAGTAGCCCGCCTGCTAAAAAAGAACAAAGTCAAATTGCCTTACTCTCTATATATCGTAAACTCTGTTCAGGAAGAGATTGGCTTGAGAGGAGCCCAAATGATTGCTGATACCATTAAACCTAACGTGGCCATTGTAACGGACGTTACGCATGATTCAAATACTCCTTTGATTGAAAAGAAAAACTTTGGGGACGTGAAATGCGGTGATGGCCCCTCGGTAACATATGCCCCTGCTGTCCACAACAAACTACTTCAACTGATCGTAGATACAGCGGAGAAAAAGGAAATTCCGATCCAGAGAGAAGCATCTTCCCGGTCTACCGGAACTGATACGGATGCTTTTGCATACAGCAATGGTGGAGTACCTTCTGCACTGATCTCTCTTCCGCTTCGTTATATGCACACCACGGTTGAGATGGCTCATAAAGATGACGTCGAGAATGTGATCAAACTGATCTACGAAACACTGCTCAATATTGACTACGGACAGAGTTTTAAATATTTTTGATTAATCTTACTGAGTGTAAAAACAAGAGGGCTGATGCGATGCGCATCAGCCCTCTTGTTTTTAGGACGTCCAACAAAATCAAAATAACCCGGTTTTACATCCAGCTTTTCCTTTTCTTCTTCCCCTGCTCCCCATGAGTCCGTTGTCCAAAAAGTTGTAAGAAACGGTCACTCCTAAGATGAAGAACCAGTCATTATCTTTTAGATCTCCTCTTTGCGTACCTGTCTCGACGATTACCGGTTCATTGTTCTCCATCAATTCTCCAGTTCTGTTACCAAGCGCAGCGGCCAATTCGCCATTGCCGTTGAATAATTCAGGGTAGGAGACATAAGTACCGCCAACATCATCGAGATAATCAGTCAGTGCATAACGGGCACCCAACTCAATCCCTAAATTGATTTTATCGGAAAGGGCATATTTCACTCCAATTCCAAATGGAATGGCTATTTCATTCAAACTGTATTTGCCACCTCTTCCGTCCATGCCCTGTCCCTCTGTACCTAAAGGCTGTAACTCTACCCAGTTGCCCTCGTAACGGGTCCTTGGGTTGAAATTGATAAAGGAAATGCCGCCAAATAAATAGGGGGAAAATGGCATAGATAAAGCATAAGGCTGATATCCGGGTAAATTGACCTCACCGATCAATCCAAATTCAAGAATACTGGAATTGAAACTTAGGTTCCTCATGCGGACAAAATCGTCGTTATCAACATTGGCGTCCCGGCCTGCCACTTTCGCGTAGTTGATCCCTCCGCGGATGGCAAACAAGTGATTGAAGTTATATTTTACGAAACCACCAAATGCGGCTTTTGATTCTTTCAAATACAGGCTGCTCGAATTATTGGACAAATCGCCAATGTAATTTGAGACACCCAGCAAAGCGCCTACCTCAAAATGCTGGGCAGATAGAAAGCAGGGCAAGGTCAGGAAAGCAAGAATCTGAAATAGCTTTTTCATATGTAAAAATTTTAATGGTGCGAAAAGGGGCAAGGTGTATTATTGGTTAACGTAAAAAGGTGCCAGAACTTGTGCCATCTCTTGCTGAATTTTCAAAGCAGCATTTCTGGCGTGTTCGGCAAAATCCTCGCCATCACCGGCAAATATGATCCCTCGGGAGGAATTGACCAATAAGCCGACTTTGTCATTTAACCCATAACGGCAAACGGCCTGAAGGTTACCACCTTGTGCTCCGATTCCCGGAACGAGCAGGAAGTTGTCCGGGGCAATTTCCCTGATTTCGGCAAATTTTTCCGGATGGGTGGCACCGGTTACAAACATCAGGTTTTCTGTGGTCCCCCATTCCTGGGCCTTTTTCATTACTTTTTCGAAGAGAGGTTCTCCGTTTTCCTGCTCGGTGAATTGGAAATCGTGGCTTCCTTTGTTTGAGGTCAAGGCCAGTAGAATGACCCATTTATTGTCGAATTCGAGAAAGGGCTTGACACTGTCCTCACCCATGTACGGCGCAATCGTAACCGAATCGAAATTGAAGGTTTCAAAAAAAGCCTTTGCGTACTGTTTTGAAGTGTTGCCTATATCTCCGCGCTTGGCATCTGCAATTGTGAAAATATGGTCGGGGATCAGGGAAAGTGTTTTTTCCAAGCTATGCCAGCCGCTGGTGCCCTGTGATTCATAAAATGCAAGATTTGGTTTATAGGCAACACAGAGGTCACTTGTTGCTTCGATAATTTGCCGGTTAAATTCAAATACCGGATCATCAAATTTTAAGAGATGTTTTGGCAAACGGCTGATATCGGAATCCAAGCCAATGCAGAGGAAAGACTTTTTCTTCAGGATTTGCTCAAAGAGTTCTTGTCTTGTCATGAAGGATAAGCAAAAATATTGATGTTGTGAGTCGAGCTCAAGAGTTCATAAAGGTCAGCCGGGCATTTCTACACCATTGATGGCTTCCACATGCTGAACTTCCGGCACTTTAGTTTTGATCGCTTCTTCAATCCCTGCTTTCATGGTCATGATCGACATAAAGCAGTTTTCGCAGTTGCCCAACCATTTAACCTTGACCGTCATGTCGTCTGTCAGTTCAACGACTTCAACATCTCCACCATCAGCAGCGAGGTGAGGGCGCACGGTGTCCAATGCGGCGTCAATTTTATGAATAAGCTCTTTTTTTTGATTAGTATCCATCTTGAATATTGTTTTATACTTAGAATGTATCTGTACTGATTGATAAACATGGGGACAGCCCTATATGTATGGCAGTCGCCCGAATCACTGCCCCCTCAGCCCCCAGACTGCGCCGAGCGGCCGGTAGGCCGACTGCGGCGAACTAAGCGAACATTTGACCCTAAGTTGATCAATCAGTACATATACCTGCTTAGTTCTGCATGTTGACCACCTTGGTCGGTTCCATCATTTCATTTCTTATAGCTACTTGTCGAAGTACATTTTTAGCAATATCTAAAAATGTCTTTGATGTGATCGAATCGGTTTCAGTGACAATTGGTTTGCCTCGATCACCTGCTTCCCTTACTCCCTGCACGATTGGAACCTGCCCCAGCAACATGCTATTGCTCATTTTTGCCAGCTGTTTGCCCCCTCCTTCTCCAAACAAGAGATATTTTCTGTCTGGTAAATCTTCCGGTGTAAACCAGGACATGTTTTCAATGACCCCCAATATCGGAACATTTACGGACGGAAGTAAAAACATGTTCATTGCCTTTACTGCGTCGATCACGGCTACCTCCTGAGGAGTGGTCACCATGATTGCTCCTGTTACTGGAACAGTTTGCACCATCGTTAGTTGAATATCACCTGTCCCCGGAGGTAAATCAACTACCAAATAATCTAATTCATCCCAGATTACTTCATTAAAGAACTGTTTGATAATGCCCGCCAGCCGCGGGCCGCGCAATACAACGGCCTGTTGAGGTTCAATGATGAATCCGATTGACATGACCTGCATGTCGAAGGCGCTGAGCGGAGTTATTTTTGGTTTGCCACCGACGTCGATGACTTTAGGTCGTTGGCCTTGCAATCCCAGCATCGTTGGTATGGAGGGCCCGTATAAATCAGCGTCAACAATGCCGACTTTGGCTCCCAGTTTGCGCAGTCCGATTGCCAGGTTAGTCGCCACTGTGGATTTGCCTACTCCTCCTTTACCTGAAGCTACGGCAATTATGTTTTTTACTTGTGAAACAGGGCTGGCAGACTGCTGGGCGTTCGGCGTTTTAGCTACCACGTGTACGTTGACTTCAGCATCTGGATAAATTTCTTTCACTGCGCCTACACAGGCAAAAATGAGATTCTGCTTGTTAGGGCCGGTCAAAGAAGGCAGGATTAAATTGAAATTGACATTGTTACTTTCCACTTGCAGTTGTTCAACCATCCGGGCTTTGATAATGTCTTTTCCAGAGTGAGGGTCGATTACCGTATACAGGGCCTCAACAATTCTTTGTTTTTCTATTTCCATTATTAATTCTTATGAAAAATTGCAATGACAGGTAATAATTTAGTTCCAATGAAAAACTTGAGCAAAGGTACGAACTAATCACGTATAGCAAGATGGAATAGAGTTTGGGCAGAAAGGCCTGTAAATCGTGGATGCTAAATAGAAATTACCAATTATAGGGGTTGACGGGCTGACCTTAGTGTAAAATCTACGTCAATTGCTTGGTCAGACAATAGAAAGACGTTACTTTCACCGCCGTATTAATTGACAGGATATGAACGAAGTGAGTAATTTTTTTAAATCAGCTTTTTCAGTTGACAACATTATTTTTGGCTTTGACGAAGGAGATTTGAAAGTTTTGTTAATCAAACGTGGCGCTGATCCTTTCAAGGGCCAATGGGCTCTTCCCGGTGATTTAGTTTATCCGAACGAAAATCTCGAAACGGCAGCGAACAGGGTTCTCTTTGAGTTGACTGGTCTGCAAAAAGTCTATTTGGAGCAGGTATACACGTTCGGTGCAGTAGATCGCCACCCATTGGGAAGAGTCATTACCATCGCTTATTTTTCTTTAGTCAAAATCAGTGATTTTGTGATCACGCCATCTTCGTTTGCCCAAAAGGCAAAATGGCACACTGTTGAAAAAGCACAGGTAGAAACATTGGCATTTGATCATAATGATATTCTAAACACCTGCTTTAATACTTTAAAAACCCGAGTTCGATTCCGGCCGGTAGGTTTTGAGCTTTTACCTCCAAAATTCACCCTTACTGAACTCCAGCATTTATACGAGGCCATTCTTCGCACCAAGTTAGATAAACGTAATTTCAGGAAGAAAATACTTTCCATGCACCTTTTGATCGACCTTAATGAGATGCAGGAAGGTGTGCCACATCGTCCGGCCAAACTGTATTCATTCGATAAAGAAAGGTACTTTAAATTTGAAGCCGAGGGGTTCAGTTTTGAATTGAAGGAAAGCAAGAAGAAGGACCAGAAGCGGCGATTTGAAGAATTGCTGGAAGGTTAGCTTATCTAAACTTAAAACACTTTTCCCTCAGCTGTGTAAACTACAAATTCGATACTTTCAGGAGCGTTGTTGTTCCTGTGGTTTTCCAACAGGGAAGCTAAATCATTTTCACTTCCGTTAAATCGGTAGAAGAAATACCCGATGTGGTTTTTTTGCGGAGGATTCACAAGTTCAATTTCATTATTACTTGCATTGAAGTGGCCATAGTATCCCTCTTTCAAATTTACAGGAGTCGTAAGTATTTCCAAGTCATTGATAAATGATGCAGGGGCATCTCCTATGAGCTGTTGGTTGTCATATGCATAATACCCCCAAATGGTATTTGCGGGAATTCTGTACATGAGTTCGTTTTCGATGATAATACCATACGAGGACAGCATATTGATTTCGTACTGATCACTTTTTACAATCAATTTGCCGCCATTTTCCACTGTGTTCCTGATCGTGACCATGAAGTCATAGGTGCCGTTTTGCAATGTGCCGGCATTGCCTACAGAAAAGGCTGGAGCAAGTCCGGGATTGCAGTCAGAGGCAGGTATGATACCATTGAGTAGAAGGGTAACGCTATTGGATTGGGTGACGACTGCACGGTCGATGGTACTGTTCAAACACGGTTCTAACTCAACTGATTTCAACTCAAGGGAAAGCTGTCTTTCTGTTCCGAGCGCCTCAACCATGTTTATGGAAAACTCATCCTCCACCTGAGTGACGATGTCTTTTTCACCATCGCCTGGATCACATCCAAGGTTCCCTAAAAATATTATACCCAGAAGAAAACTTGATATATATGTTTGCAATTTCATTCTAAAAAAGAATTTGACGCACAGCTTGAGTAAAATGGAAGTAGGTGTTTAAAACAGGGTAAGTTGGTAAATGATGATCGGTTATGAGAACGCTGCTAAAAATGAATCGCTGCTTGAAGATAAAAAATACCCATTGCGAAGTAGAAGTGTGATCTTTATTTTCCTAAAATAATCCTATCCCAATTTCATACCTTTCTTTTCTGAAGGAGTATAGTTCTTTAATAAAACGCGGGTTGGTGTTGCAACATCCACCGATGATCTTGACATTGTTCTTTAGCCAGGAATTCCAGTGATTGGTCATTTCTACTTCGCTTCCCGTATTTAACCAGCATTTATTGGCAGCGTCCCAGGTGTTGCCATTATTGGGATAAACCATCAATGCTTTTTTAGTATCTATTGAAAAATTTTCTAAGACATCTGTTGCTAATTGTGGATGTAAACAGTTGATCCCCAAGGCCAAAATATATTTGTTTTCTACCAATACTTCATAGGTGTCACGCAAAGAATGCCCATCAGCAATTTGTTGGCTGTTTTTACAACTTACACTAATTAAAGTTGGATGTCCATACAGTTCAGTCAGGAGTTCATTCACTGCTTCAATTTCTGATAAATTGGGAAAGGTTTCAAATAACAGCAGGTCGACTCCTTGCTTTATCAATATTTCAATTCGAGGCTGGTGAAATTTCTTTAGCTCATCTTTACTGATATCATAGTCGCCCGTATATTCTGAACCATCTGCAAGATATGCACCATATGGACCAATTGAACCCGCAATCAAAGGCTCAGAAACATTTGATTGATTCGCTAAAAACTCTGCTTTTGCATCTTTGGCTAATTGCACACTCAGTGCTATAAGGGAAGCGGCTTTAACAGGGCTAAGGCCTTTATGCATAAAGCCTTTAATAGAAGCCTGATAGGTTGCAGTGCAAATAATATCTGCACCGGCTTGTAGGTAGTCCAGGTGGGTCTCGCGGATTAAAGATGGATTTTCAAGTAATACTTTGGCCGACCAAAGCGAATCATTCAGGTTGGCACCTTTTCGTTCGAGTTCGGTTGCCAGGCCACCGTCAAGTATCAGGAAAGGAAATTTGGAAAGGCGGGAATCAAGAATATTCATGATTGCATTAAGTTGGGTTGATAAAACGTTCTCCACGTAAACCGGAATGTCATAATTCATTGATTAGCAGCAAAGAACAATCAATCAACCCAACTATTAATTCAATCAATTTCTGGCAATACAATTCAAATCTTCGAAAGCTTTTTTCAAACGAGCTACGAAGGCTTGTTCACCTTTGCGGAGCCAAACCCGCGGATCGTAATTTTTCTTGTTCGGCTTGTCTTCTCCATCGGGGTTGCCAATTTGGGCCTGCAGATAATCTTTTTTCTCTTTGTAATAGGCGTGGACGCCATCCCAGAAAGCCCATTGCATATCGGTATCAATATTCATTTTGATGGCACCATATCCAATTGCTTCCCTGATTTCCTCCCTGCTTGATCCACTTCCACCGTGAAAAACAAAATTTATTGGATTGTCTTTTTCGAGGCTGAATTTATTCTTGACATACTCCTGAGAATTTTTCAAGATGATGGGGGACAATTTCACATTTCCAGGCTTGTAAACGCCATGTACATTTCCAAAAGCCGCAGCAATAGTAAACCGGTCGCTTATCTTGATCATTTCTTCATAAGCGTAACTGACTTCTTCGGGTTGGGTGTACAGTTTTGAACTGTCAATGTCCGTATTGTCAACACCATCTTCCTCGCCCCCGGTAACGCCCAATTCCATCTCCATGGTCATACCGATAGCACTCATTCTTTTCATATATTTTACGGTGGTTTCCACGTTCTCTTTTATGTCTTCTTCCGATAGATCGAGCATGTGTGAGCTATACAGCGGATAGCCCCTTTCTTCATAAAACTGCTCTCCGGCTTTCAGTAATCCATCCACCCAGGGAAGGATTTTCTTCGCGCAGTGGTCAGTGTGTAAAACGACAGGCACACCGTATGCTTTAGCCATGGTGTGTACATGTATAGCTCCGGAAATCCCACCCACGACAGATGCTTTCTGATTTTCGTTACCCAAGCCTTTGCCGGCAAAAAAAGTAGCTCCTCCATTGGAAAACTGAACGATCACCGGGGAGTTGACTTCTCTCGCTGTTTCCAGGACAGCATTTACGGAGTTGGTGCCAACGACATTCACTGCAGGGAGTGCAAAATCGTTGTCATTGGCATAATTGAAGAGTTCTGTTACTTCGTCGCCGTGCAGTACGCCGGCCCTAAATTTCTTGCTCATTGGTCGAATTTTTCAATAGTTATTGATAGGCGCGAAAGTAGGCATTCTAACAATAAAAAAGGGTGCTTTTTCATAAAAGCACCCTTTAAAATACGGTATATTATTCTTTACATGATGGGTTCTTCGACAGGTTCTTCTTCGATATCCATGATTTCATGATAATGCTCCTCCACGCCCTGTTCGGCCAATTTGGTTATTTCATCCAAACTGATGTTCATCTTCATGGTTACGAAGGCCATCTCGCCTGCCTCCAGGTCATTGAACAGCATGAATACACTTTTTACGACTCCTCCCGATTCGTTGATCATCAATTGGAAATCCATTTCGCCACTTTTGATCATGATCAAATCATCAAACTGGTGGTCTCGGTGCAGGCTGTTTTTTAGTTCCTGGATATCCGATTTCGGGATTTTGGTTCCATCTTCAGAATACATGAATTTTACCCCTCCTGCTTTCTTGAGCAGTTTCCTGGCCAGCTCTTGGTCGGATTGGTCCATATCGGCGTTCTTGATCGCAATCTTTCCACCAAATCGAATCAGCCAGCCGGGCAACTTGGCGTTCTGGACTTCTTTGCCTCGCTTGTGTTTGCGGTAAAATTTGTTGAGTGCCTTGTTTTGGCCGAAGGCGATCACAGGCACAGAGATGAGGAATAATGCCAGCAGAATGTTTTTCATCGTCGGGTGATTTTTAATAAAGAATGAAGGTGTGGGAAATGGAAAATGAAGGATGAAAAATGCAAGCTTCATTCTTCATCCTTCATTATATCAACGGTTGTCCTTTATTTCGCCTTCAAAAGCTTTGGCCAATTTGCCAACTTGATTAAGGTCAATTTGACCAATGAAACTGATCAGTACAAACTCATCATCTTCTCCACCGACGAGCAACAAAAGTTCATTGATGATGTCACTGCCGTTGTCTTTGATCAGGAACTGAACATTTTCAGATTTGCCTTCCCGAACGGTCATCAATGTTTCGTATTGCTTGGTGTTGATAATCTGTAAGGCTTCATTGTAATATCTCAGGCCATCGTTTTCGGTAGTCAGGATGCGCAGACCTTTCAGGTCTTTGACCACCGCAAGTACGGCTTCTGCTTCTTCATCGTCGAAATCTAATTCCATCTTATTGATGAGTTCGAACATTTTTCCACTGACATAAACTACTGTAAAGTCTTCATTGTCAACGTATTTGGAAAAATATTTACTGATGGCATCTTCCTGTGCAAAAAGGGAAGTACTGAGGAACAGGGCAAATACAAGTGATAAGAATTTCATGATTTTTTTTAAATTTTAATGTTAAACAATCGGGTATTTCAAATGGGTCGGTCAGTGCTTGAGCAGGTAGTTTTTGTGAGTTGATCGAACTCAACCAGCTGGCCGAGGGAAATTAGTATTAGTTTAAAAATTTGGTAACGGGCTCCGTCTTTACGACCTCATTGATCGTGCGCTTTTTACCTTTATTCAGCTTGGAGGAAAGCAGCTTTAAGGCTCTGACAGTTTCTTCGTAAGCCATTTGCTCATCGTTGATTTCGTAGGCTGCCCAGTCGATTTTGTGATTTTGAGGAGGCTCGGGTTTTTGGAACACCAGATAGGCACAAAGCATGACGGCAATTGCCGCGGCTACCCTGAGCATTCTTCTCCTCCAACTGCGCATTTGGACTATTTTGGCTCCTCCATCCATCTTCCTGAAGAGTTTGGCATCGAAATCTTCACTAAGCTGTACTGCTTGTTCTTGATTGAAATATTGGAAGAGGGGCTGGTATTGCTGTAGAGCTGGGTCGACTTGACCTCCGTTGAAGTAGGCCTTGAGCCGTGTCTCCTCTTCAATCGACGTTTCACCGGCAAAGTATTTTTCGAGCAGCTCAGCCATGCCGGTTTCAAGGTTGTCAATTTTATCAAAGAGCTTTTCGTCAAAATCGGCACTTAGTTCGAGCTTTTTTTCATTGTCTAAAAACTGGAAAAGCGGGATATGTTTTTTCAATGACTCTTCCACTTGCCCGCTGTTGAAATAAGCCTTGAGCCGTGTTTCCTCTTCAATCGATGTTTCGCCGGCAAAGTATTTTTCGAGCAGCTCAGCCATGCCGGTTTCAAGGTTGTCAATTTTATCAAAGAGCTTTTCGTCAAAATCGGCACTTAGTTCAGGTTCTTTCCCTTCGTTCAGAAACTGGAACAGTGGTATATATTCTGCCAGTGATTCTTCCACTTGCCCGGAGTTGAAATATGCTTTCAACTGGTCTTCTTCCGCTTTGGAAGTGTCTCCGGCAAAATATTTTTCAATTAAATTTTTCATGTTTAATGGATAAAAGATTGTTTGGGATAATTTGGATAAAAAGTGTTTTTCATTGGTGTGTTAAATGCTGTTGGGGGTCAAGTTCATTTTTTCCAATTCCTTCCGCATCGCCAACCTGGCCCGGTAGATGTTCACTTTGACCTGGTCGAGCGAAATTTCGAGTGCATCGGCCACTTCCTGGTAGCTCAGCCCTTCGATGTCCCTCAATTCCATGACCATGCGTTGTTTGTCTGGCAATCGGCGCATCAGGTTTTTGATTTTTGAAAAGATGTCGTTGCCAGCAGCTTGCTGATAAGGAGAAGGTGCCTCGTCTTTCATATCGAATCCTTCTTGAAACCCTTCGGTCCTGCGGTGTTTAGAGCGGATTTTGTCAATGGACAAATTCCTTGTGGCCCGCATGCACCAGGCTTCGATGTTTTTGATTTGTTCGATGTTTTCCCTTTGTTTCCAAAGTTTGATGAAGACTTCCTGCACTACATCTTCGGCCTCGGCCGCATCATTGACGATGTTGAAGGAAAACCGGAACAATTTGTTTTTGATCGGTAAAATATTCGCTTTGAACTCTTGTTTTGTCATACAAATGGAAGACGGTTTATGGTTTTTGAATGTTACAGATGATTTCAAAAAATCTTTTGATTTAAAGAAAAGCAAATGGTGCATCCATTGGCCTGTTTATACTGTTTGAACAAAAGTAAAAAGTTATCGATTAGTACTTTTTACATTTGCTTTTTAATTGAAATTAGAAATTTGAAAAGCGGAGATGGTCAACCATTTGATTATCAGTGCGCAGTGGAATTCCCAATTTCCTGATTTCCAATTTCTGAAATCCTTGTCCAGTGCGATTAAAGAAACTCGATAACCTGCTCATCAAAAGTTTTCTGCCACCGTTCGTGGTGACCTTTTTTATTGCCTTGTTTGTACTGGTTATGCAAACGCTGTGGTTGTACATTGATGACATCGCCGGTAAAGGGATCGGTTTCTTTCTGATGGTCGAATTGGTAGGGTACATGTCCGTATCGATGATCCCCATGGCCTTGCCCGTAGCGGTGTTGATTTCTTCGGTCATGGTCATGGGTAATTTAGCGGAACGATATGAATTGTCGAGCATTAAATCTGCGGGGGTTTCGCTTTGGCGCACTATCCGGCCATTGATGGTTGTGACCCTGACGATCGGTCTGTTTTCTTTCTTCTGTTCCAATTATTTTATTCCGGTTTCCAATCTGAAATTCAAATCCAGGCTCCACGATATAAAAAATCAAAAACCGGCCCTGAGCATGGAGGAGAGTTTATTTAACCAGGATTTTCAGGGGTACTCCATTCGCCTCGGCGATAAAATGGCGGACAACCAAACGATCCGAGACGTCCTTCTCTACGATAATCGCGAAGCGAATAAAGGGATGCTCAATATGGTAGCCGCCGACAGCGGGCAGATGTATGGTTCGGCTGACGGCAAGTTTTTCGTGATGCACCTGTTTGATGGTAGTCAGGTCTCGGAACCCAAACCGACGAATAAAGGCGGAAAACGTAACTACCCAATGATGCGGGCGACTTACCAGGAATGGACCAAGGTGTTTGACCTGAATGAGTTTGAACTGGATCGAACAGATGAAAACCTCTTCAAGTCTCATCATACCATGTTGAGCAATCGCCAGCTTTTAATCGCCATTGATTCCATTGACCTAAGACTGGAAGACCGGCAGAACAGGATTGATGAACAGACCAACCGCCATTACCATTTTTGGGAAAAAAGAGCGCTTGAGAAAAAGAAAAAAGAACGGGAGGAAGAGAGTAAACGAAAAAAAGAGGAAGCTGAAAAGAAAAAGAAGACGGAACAAAAAAATGATCCTGCTGCCGCTTCCCAGGCCGCAGCTGAAAGGGCCAAAAAGGAGCGATTGAGGGCACAAGCCAAAAGGGATAAGAATACTGCCAAACAAAATGCCCAAAAGAAAAAAAATCCTGCAAAAACTAAAAACCCCCAAAACACTAACAAACCCCCAAAAAAGACTCAGAAAAAAAAGAAAGACCAACTGGAGCAGCAGATTGATCAACCCATTGAAACATATGAATCAATCGCCTTTACCTTCAAAGAAGCTAAGCGTAAACAACTTTTTGAATCGGCCAAATCCAATGTCAGGACGATCAAGGACCAAGCTGCCAGCAGTATCCGGTCAATAAAAAAAACCAGGGAAACCCGAGTCAAGCATGTTTTTGAATATCATTCAAAGTACAGCCTGGCGATTGCCTGCTTCATCTTTTTATTTGTTGGTGCGCCAATGGGGGCCATTGTCAGGAAAGGAGGGTTTGGCTGGCCTTTGTTGATTTCCATTATTTTCTTCATGCTGTTCATCGTCATCAGTATTTTCAGTAAAAATATTGCTGAACGATTTGTCATTGACGCCGTTCTGGCTGCCTGGATGAACTGTCTCGTAATTTTTCCGATGGGGCTCATTTTAACCTATTGGGCCATGCAGGACATGGGCTGGTCCCAAATAGTTGATTTTTTCAAATCACTTTCCCCGACAGCATTTATCCCAAAAAAGATACAGGAACCTACGTCCCTTTGACCGCTGCTCTATTTTGGTGTTCCCTGATCGAGAACCATTCACTTGAAAGTACCAGGGAAATATGTATGAAAAATGCAGCCCAAATATTTCCGCTTTTCAGCGTTAACCAGCAAAGGACAATTCCCATCGGAATCGAACCTACTGTTTCTTTCCAGCCTTTTGGAAGGTGGACCAGGGTATAAATCACCGTATTGATAATGATGGCCAGCCACATACCCAGTTCCTTCTCACAACTGAACAACAGGTAGCCACGGAACATCATTTCATAAGCCAAAGTGTACAAAGTCAGGGTCAATGAGCTAATTATCAGGAGTGTTCTGCTCCAGGGTTGAGGAGTCCTGATTTGGGGATAAACAGCTAAATGGTCATCTTTTTTTGCAGAAAAATAATTAATGATAAAACAAACGGCCCCCAATCCCAAGATCCATCCCCACATTGGACTTTTTGATTCAAAAGAAAGTCCTACATCGGTAAAACGCTGGTTCATGGCTACAATAAAAATTAAAGGAACGATACCAAAGAAAAACACACCGGCCAACCGTTGGAAAATGATTGCGGTTATTTTCGCTTTTTCTTTTCCATTATTTTTTATGAAAAAATCCATTGTTTTTTCAGCATAAACAATGAAATAATAAACAATGAAACTGAGGGTGACCACCGATATGGAAATGGAAGAAAAGTAGTTCATTTTTTACTTGAAAATTAATCTGTAAATTAATCAGTTGGTTTGTTGTTTAAAAAAGAGGTTTCGTGTTTTTTTGCAAAAATTGATTGCTGTATTAATAAAAAGTCTTTAAATATTCTACATATTTCGTCTGCTCTTTCGTGGAGAGGAGGTGAGCGTCAAATTTCATTTCTTGTCCAGGAATTGAAAAAAAAAGGAATTAATCAAAAAGTGCTTTGCGCAAAAGGCAGTCAAATGGAATTGTGGTGTAAAAATAATAATATTGAACATTTCAGCTATCGAAAAATATTTTCTTTAAATCCGTTGGTGGCTTATAAAATATTTAAATTATCTAAAAAAAACAAGTTCTCGTTCTTTCATACACACGATTCGCACAGCCACACTTTTGCTGTTCTGGCCGTTTCTTTATTTAAAATTAAAATACCGATCATCGTTCACAGGAGGGTGGATTTTCCGATCAAAAATAATTTTCTGTCACAATGGAAATACAACCATCCTTCCATAAAAGCGATAATTTGTACCTCCCATTTTATTAAAAAACTTATTGCGCCTTCCATTCGGAGCCGTGCGACAATTTATGGTATTCATAGTGGGATTAATTTGCAGAAAGGAAATGAGGATGTAGCTACTGATTTGAGGAGTGAATTTGGTATTTTACCTTCAACTAAAATCGTTGTTAATTTAGCAGCTATCGCACCTCACAAGGATTATTTTACATTTGTCGATACTGCCGAAATCCTAATAAATAAAGGGGTCGACGTACACTTTTTATTAATTGGAGGGGATGGGGGTGAGGCATCGATGATCGATCGATATATCAGGAAGAAAAAATTAGAAAATAAAATGAACTTGACAGGTCATAGAAAAGATGTGACCAATATTTTAAAGCAATCAGATTTAATGCTTTTTACCAGTAAAACGGAAGGCCTCGGTGGTGCCACACTTGATGCTTTGCTGGCCGGAACCCCCGTTGTTTCGACAGAGGTAGGGGGCGTCATGGAAATAATTGAAAATGGTGTCACGGGGCTGACGGCTCCTGTTGGGGATGCAAAGAAATTGGCCGACCAAGTCATTCAATTATTAGCTGACAATGAGTTGCAAAATAAACTGATCAAAAACGGAAAAGAAAAAACAAAATATTTTTCAAGAGAAGAAAATGCAGAAAAGATTTTGAAAGTCTATAATTCGATTTAAAAAGGATAGCCCAGTCCAAGACTCAAAACGATGTCCCGGATCCCCCATCCGTCAAAATCCGCCCAATAGGAATTGTTGCGGTTTTCATCTGGGTAAGGAAATCGAAGTGGTGTGCCAAAATCCGTTCGAAAGGTAAAATAACTAATGTCCCATCTTAGGCCAACTCCACCGGCGATAGCCATTGCATTGATAAAATTATTTCTGATCAAAACACCATTTTTGTCAAATTCGGTTTTAAAAGAAAATTGGGAACCTTTCCGTAAATCATCATAATCCCAGGTCCAAATATTTCCGGCATCTAAAAATATGGCCCCGTGTAAATTAAATAAATTAAAAGGGCGGGTGATGAGCTGGCGGTATTCCAGGTTCATTTCGATTTTAATGTCTCCGGCCTGGTAAAATCTGTTCCTGTTTCTATTGGAGTCCGTTAAGCTTTCCCTGAAACTTCCGGGGCCCAACCCTCTGGAATACCAGCCTCGTATACTGTTGGGCGCCCCAACAAAAAATTGTTTGACATATGGTACTTCGGGTGAATTATAGAATGGGCGGGCGGCACCGGTGTTGAACCTGGCCACCAGGGTGCGGTTGGCTCCAAATTTCCAATACCGCCGTAAGTCCAGCTCGAGCTTTGCATAATGAGAAAATTCAACCCCACTTACCCGCCATACTTTGTTTGTGTCAGCATTGCTGAGTTGATTGCTCAACCAGTTGGCGCCCATTGTTTCCAGGCCCGACAAGTCAAAATAAGAACTGAAATACCAATAATCATCTTTTCCCAGAAAGGATTCATCGTAAATAAAATTAATGTCCCGAAACAAAAAACCGGACATGAACTGCCTGCTAAAACTTCGTTCCAATGATGGAAAGCTGTCAATGAGATTGGCGAACTCGGACCCGGGAATAATATTTGGAATCAGGAGATCTATCCCAGCCTGGTTGGCTTTAAACCGTTTTTTAGGACTTAATTTTACTTCATGTCCAAACGATAAATTGGAAAAATGGAGATCATAGTTGTCAATTAACGTTAACCATTCGTAACTCAAAGAGACCCTACTGATTCCGTCTCTTTTCAGCTTGCTGTACAATTTGTCGTTGCCCAATAATTTGGAAGCGGTGTTCCACACTTTAGGAAACTCAACGAACCGAGGAAAGTATAGATCGGTCTGCACCCTGAAGTCCCGGGAGTTTAGGAATGAGTCGATGTTCAAAGGAGCAAATTCAAGCCCTACATCCAGACTGGTTACCAATAATTCCGCACCTCTGAATAAATTTCGGTTTTGAAACGAAGGGCTATAACTGACCCCAATTAAGTTGGCTGAAAGTCCTGGCCCGTTGCTTCTTTCCGTGTAGCTGACATCGATACTTTGCTGGATTTCCAGTTTTTTGTTTTTGGTCAGCTGGATATGAAAATCCATGATGCCTGGGGTACTTTCATTTACATCAATTTTTATTGTCGGGGTGGTGAACACTCCTAATGCACCAATTTGTCTCCTGGTGGATTCTAAATTTTCGTATCTGTAAAGGTCTCCTTTTTTTAATGCAATTGTCCTGGCAAGACTTTTAAGCTTAACGCCAAATTCATCAGAGCTTGCAGAAAAGATTACCCCGTTCAGGATAGAATCCGGTGGTGGCCGGTTATTGAAATCAGCTATTACTTCTGGATAGACATAAATATCACCGATGTGATAGAGTTGATGGAAATCTTTGGTAGGCGGCACCAGAATTTCCAAAATCAACCGGGCATTCAAGTCAGTGTTAGAGCTGTCAATTGCTTCGAGGCTATTGATGTACTGAGGGTAAAAATTTGCATAGCCATTGTTGACAAAATAATTGGTGATACGGGAAACCTCTTTTTCGTACAAATCAATGTCGATGGGATCGCCGGGTTTTAAAAACGAATTATCTGATATATCTAACAATTTCCTGAGAATGGCTGTATCCTTCGATTCGTACATCAGGGTATCTATGGTATAATTACCTTCAGATTTTATCAAATAAGTAATTGTGCCTTTAGTGCTATCTGCGTTGGTCGTTAGTTCATAATCGACCTTTGCGTGAAAGTACCCTTTGTTTTGCATGTAGGTGGTCATCAGTTCAGCCGTCTTTGCCGCCTTTGCAGTGTCGACGAACACAGGCTTTTCCCCCAGTATTTTCCGCATGGTACGATCGGAGGCAAGGCCGATTTTTGCTTTATTGACCGAGTCGAGTGAAATATAATAAAAGTAAGGACGGCGAATTCCGAAGAGCTTCCGGTTGGGCTTTTGCTGAAACCTTTGGCCGAGCTGTTCAACTAAATTACCTTTCCCTTTTATTTTATTGTTGGAGTTTTTATCAAATTTGATCTTATTGGCAATCAAGAGTGTCTCGCCTTTTTCAGGTTGAAGAAACTGGGTTGTATTACAACTAAAAAAAAGAGGAAAGGAAAAACAGAGCAATATGAAAATCTTTCTACCGGCTGACTTGATGGAACTTGGCCATTGCAACTTTAAAATATTTGCGCTGAAATGATTCATTAGAAAGTTTTAGGCAGGAACCCCTCTGGCTGATTGCGACTTTTTCGTTCCTTTATCTTTTCAACTGATATTTTTATTAAGATGTTGAGTAACAAACAGTTAAAATTTCTTAAATCTTTACACCAGCGAAAATTCCGTCAAAAATATGGAATCTTCCTAGCAGAAGGTGTGAAAACGGCAAAGGAAATCATGAACAGCCCCGGCGACAATATTGAAAGTGTATACGCACTGAACAATTGGTTGGATGCAAACCCGTCGATTTTTGAAAGACTGAATAAGGAGGCTATCCACGAGATCAGCGAAAAGGAGCTGAAGTCTATTTCTATGCTAAAAACTCCAAATCAGGTGGTTTTTCTGCTAAAGATTAAAACCCACACTTTTTCCGCAAAGGAAATAAACAAAACTTACTCTTTGTTTCTGGATGAAATAAAAGATCCGGGAAATATGGGAACCATCCTGCGGATAGCTGATTGGTTCGGGATTAAATGGGTTTTTCTTTCAGATGGGTGTGTCGAGGTCTACAATCCCAAAGTTGTACAATCTTCGATGGGCGCTTTCCTGAGAATAAAGACAGTAAAAATCCCTTTAGCCGAAATTGTCGTCCAAGCCAAAGATTTGCCGGTTTTAGGGACGAAACTTGAAGGTCAGTCAGTATTTAAAATAACGATGCCCGAAGCAGCGGTGATTGTCGTGGGCAATGAGAGCAGAGGTATTTCACCTGAAAACAGCCACTTGTTGACTCAGGCGATCTCCATCCCCCGGCACCCTTCCGGTGGTGCCGAATCACTGAACGCGGCAGTTGCGACCGGTATTATTTGCTCGATTCTGAGAAATTGAGGGAAAGGTTTAAGGAAGGGAAAATCTTGGAAATGCGCACTAAAAATTGAGGTGTCAAAGCAGCCTGGTTTTCAATTTCTGATTTTCCGAAATTCCCACAAAGTCTACCTTGCTTTTCTTTGATAAAACCATTTCAAACGCTATCTTTGCGACCGCTAAGTCAGGAAAAATACCTATGAAGAACCTGGCAGGGCTTGAGTGCCCTGCCAGGTTCTTTGCAAATTAAACAGTATGTTAGACCTAAATAAAACCTATCAAGACGAGTTGGATAAGCTCGCTAAAAATGTTCAGGCATCTGAAGAACTGGCCCAGTACCTGGATGAAGAAGAGGACGAATATTATGAATCTATGAAGGCGAATTTTGAGCCCTTGATTCATCAGCTGTATGAAAAGGTAGCTTCGGAAAACCCTCTCCAGTTGATTTCATTGGAAAAGCGATTGATGGACGACGAGTTCGAAGGTTTGTTTTTGCCAAGGTTGCTTGGTTATTCTGTACTGAGAGGCGAAGTTGACCAAAATTATAAATACACGATGCCACAAGATCATTTTAAAGATTTGTTGATGGCCATCTGTGACTCACCCAATTTTGAGATTTTGAAAAAAAGGATTGGACAAAGTATCCAGATCGGTTTTTCCCTGAGTAGCGATATTTGGATCACCAACCTTTTTGCACCAATTGAAAACAAGCGCATCCGTTATTTCCTGCAAAGCCAAAAACTGGACAAATACAGAACATTGAAAGGCCGGATTGCCGGTTATAATATTTACAAGCGGCAGTTTCGTAATTTCAACTATATGACGGCAGATTTCCCACAGAATGTAGGGGAATTAAAAGTACTCTGGTCTGCGTTGAAGGAGTTCCTGATTTACCGCGTTGAGAAAAACCTTGACAATACCAGCCTGACGCCATTCCTGAAAGACTTCATCAGTAACGAAGATTACAAAGGACAGGACGAACACCTGCAAATCATGGGGATCACGTCCATGTTCATTGAAATGAACGAAGAAGACCAACAGTTTGTAGCCAAACACTTCAATGAGACCCGCGCCAAGCATCCTGACTTTTTGGACAGGTGGCTGCAATTGATCCTGGAGTTGCACCGGGGAACCAGGGTCGATGTTGACGGAACTGCCGACAAGCGCATTTCTTCCATCCTGGACCGGACCAATTCAGATGAACTCGCCGCTTATTATGACCTGATGGATACGGTGCACGGTATTGGTTACGTCAATGAAGACGCAATGGAAGCCGTTAAGGTATTTTACAACCAACGGGAAGGGCGCTCGCTGATCAATGAATGTGTGAGAAGCTCTATTTTCAATTACTTTGCTAAGTTGCTCAACAACCTGGAAGTGTCTGATTATCAGGAACTATTTAAATTGGCAAAAGTGTACACGGTTTACATCAGGATTTTTGCAAACGAAAAATTCAACCTCAACGTAAAGGGATTGTCCATGCGGTACATTCGCAAGCTGTTAAAGCATTACACCGACAAGAGGGGCAAAGACTATCAGGACATCAAGAAATTTGTGTCTTCCACTTTTAGGGATTTGAAGTTCCTGACGGAAAAAGAAATCATAGAATTATTCAAAACGAGAAGGAAACGGAAGACTCCTGCTTAATTGAAAATTCGGAATTCATATAAAAAAATGGCCGGTTGAGCGAATTGCACGACCGGCCTTTTTATTATTTATTGCGTGTTTAATTATTTTTGATTGCCTGCTGGCTAATAATTGAAGAAAGAACTCAAATAAAAATTACTAAATGATTGGAAACGTCATTAAAGGCCTGACCTCCTACGGGGCTGCTGTAAAGCATATTTCGAAACATAAAATGTGGCTTTATGTGCTGCTGCCAGGGCTGCTTTCTTTGCTGATGGCGGCACTGGTGATCTCCTCTGCCATTGGTTTTTCAGATAGCCTGGGCGCGCTTATAGACGGTTTTTGGAAATGGGATTTTGGCAAATCGGTAGTAGAGAAAATAGCTCAGATTTTTGGGGGACTGCTCATCCTCGCGGTTGGTGCCATTTTATTCAAACAAATCCTGATGGTTGTTCTGGCTCCTTTCATGAGCATACTTTCGGCAAAAGTGGAGGAACAGGTCACGGGAAACAAAACGGAAACGCCATTTTCTTTCAATAAAATGATTGCTGACATGCTGCGCGGGTTAAGACTGGCTGTCCGAAATGCGATCAGGGAATTATTTGTTACCGCGTTGCTTTTTCTCATTGGATTGGTTCCGATATTCACTCCTTTTACTACTGTATTGATTTTTCTTCTTCAATCTTATTATGCTGGATTTGGGAATACGGATTTTACACTTGAAAGGCATTTTAACTACCGGGAAAGTATTCGGTTTGTACGTCGCAACCGGGGGTTGACACTGGGGAATGGTATAATATTTATGGCACTGTTCTTATCCGTGATCGGATTTATCATTGCTTTGCCTCTCGGAACCGTCGCTGCTACATTGCACACCACCAAGAAACTGGAGAAATATAATATTTGAAACCAGGTACAAAACAAGATCGGTGTGTTTTACAATAGGTAGAACACACCGATCTTGTTTGAAAGATTTTGCTCCGGCCTTTTGTCGGAGTTATTTTATATGGCAAATGTACTCAACGGTTTATCCAATTAGTTTCTTCAATAAATGCATCATCTGGATATTCCCGTTTAAACTGGTAAGTCAAGATGTCATGCGTCGTTACAATCCCAACCAGTGTTCCCGTATCGTCGACGATTGGAAGGCCATGAAAAAGGTGTTTCAGAAATACCATTGCTGCGGCCCCCACTAACTCTTTGGGGCCCAACGTGGCCACTTTGCTGGTCATCATATCCTTCACTTTATAATTGCCGTACTCTTCAAATTTCAAATTCCCTTTCATCAGGTCCCAGGAAGTGATAATCCCTTTTAATTGGTTCTCTTCATCAACGACGGGAAGGTGGTGAAAATGCTTGTCAAAAATCATTTCCCGTGCGACTTCCAGCGAGTCGTTAGGTTTGACTGTCACAACTTCTTTTGTCATAATGGTGGAAAGGCGTTCATTCATCATAAGGCGAGTAGATTTAAATTGTGAATTAAACGAATTGAGACTGAATGTACGGAAATTTTGTAGAATGAGAAAGAACACGCCTTTTATTTTTCATGATTCAACCACTAAAATTTAATATCATAGCCTGCTCAGAAAACAGCTGCACACATCCTATTTTTGTGAAAATTTACTTGACTGTCCGCTAGTAAAATGCACACATTTTATTGCGCATTGTTTCAGGATTTTGAGGGTGGGGGACATTTCTATCCATTGAAAGAACATGTTTTCAAGGCCATTTTTCTTCCAACAGGTGGCAATCGATATCCGGATCAATGTGAGCGACCATGAAAAAAAATGAGTATGTCCATTCGTAATGATTTTCCAACAAGAGAATCAGCTGAAGAATTAGGAGGGAAAAGTGATGGATTTGTTTTTGAGACCGCTTTTGCTGGCGCTTCTTTGGAAAAGAGTTATGAATTGGTAAAGCAGTTTATGACAGAGGCGGGCTATGATAATTTACCGCTGCCGAAAGATGCGGAAGAGTTGGAAAAATTCAGGTTTGCAACCCGCAATAAACAGATTTTAATGTTTGAAGAAAACGGTTACGTTCACAATCCGATAAAAATCTTGTTTCACCCGGACAGACGAAAAAAAAACATGCTTATCCTGAAGCTATACAATGAGCAGGCGCCCAATCATTTACTCCGTTTTCATGGAGTCCTACCTGATTAATTGGTTATTTCAATTTTTGTTATTCTTTGGCTTGAGGTCCAGTTGTAACGAAACAATATGCGAATATCGATCTTGAGAGTCACCAAGGTCGGTGTAGGCATAGTCGATGCGCAAACTAAAAAGTTGCAGGCCAACCCCCAGAGATGGACGGGAAATATAAAATTCCTCTCCGGCAAAATCGGTTTCTTCCTGAATCTGACTAAGCCCTGCACGAAGAAATAGGAAATCGTTATAATTTACCTCTACCCCTATATTGGGATCAAGGCTGACCGGGTCCCCTGATATAAGTGTATTTCTCCTGCCATCGGTGGTAGCGATTAAATTAATTTCAGGAGATATCGAAAACGACTTTATGTCGAATGTGTAGGCTGCTCCGAGCGTAATCTGGGGCCTCGTTACTTCCAGTGAGTTGATGTCGGGCAGTTCATTGCCAGTGGCTAAAAGTACATCTTTCTCTCGATCGGTAAAGGTAACTTTCCACGCGTTGAAAGTTGAAGTGATATCGCGGCCAACGGCAGCAAACCGGAATTTCCCAACATGGTACTGCATGCCAACGTCCAACCCAAAACCCCATGAACTGGCGAACGACCCAATCACCCGTCTTACAACTTTGACGTTTCCACCTACATATAAATTGCTTCCTTCTTTTGACTTCATTTTTTGTGCATAACTGCCGAGAAAAGCATAGTCAGCCGCAGAAAAAGCTACTACGTTGTCGTAGTTGATCGTGCCATCATCATCGAACAAACTAAGTGTGTTCGGGATGTCATCAATCCCAAAGCGAACCAATGAAAGTCCTATTCTTCTTTTGCCCGAAGAAGAAGGCAGGGTCATGCCGAGGTAGTCGAATTTTCCGACCCCGGCGAACCACTCTGCATGCATGGCTCCGATCTGCAAGCCATCCGAGGCACCAAAGCTGGCAAGACCGGCAGGGTTCCAATAGCCGGCAGTCACATCATCGATGCTGGCTATTATGGCATTGCCCATGCCTTGTGCCCGTGCTCCAACACCTATGGACAGGAACTCATTGCTGTACTTCTGAGCAAATAGAATTGAGCTGGAAAAACAAAGGATCAGGGAAAATATAAGTGTAACGTAAATAAGTCTATTCTTCATACAGTTGCTTTTGCCTACCAAACGATCTGCTTTCTTATAAAGTGTATGTTAACAAGTCCCATTCCGACCAAATAAAAAAGCGTCGGCAAAAGTACACCTGAGAAAGCGCATATTTTATTTCATGGCTTAATAAATAGGAATGATTGTACCCGGTTTTCATGTCGGGTGCGCGCATAATATTGTCCGGCAGGAAATCCATCAACTTGGATCGTGTGGCGATCTGCAACTGGGATACTCGTTTGTTCCAGTAGCAGGTAGCCATTTATATTGAAGATCTGGATGTGGCAGGTACCTTCCGACATCTTTGGAAACGAAAGTTCTATGTTATCTGTCGCAATGGTAGGAAAGAGCCGAATCTGGTCAATGCCTTCATAGTTCACATTGATGACCGGGCTATAAGTGAACTGCCCATCAAAATCAACCTGCTTGAGGCGATATGAATTGATGCCAGAAGTTGGGGAGTTATCTGAAAATTCATAGTTCCGCTCGTACAGCGTACTGCCTGAACCGGCCACTTTTCCAATCAACCGGAACCCACTGTTGCCAGATTTTCTTTCCACCTCGAAATGCGAATTGTTGGATTCTGAGAAAGTGTTCCAAAGTAAAAGAACGTGTTCGGAAAGCAGCTTTCCTGAAAAGCTGCCCAGTTCTACCGGTAGAACATTCCCTTTAATTTCGGGTGAAATGAACCTGAACGTTCCATTATTGCCGGGAGTATTACAAGGCTCGTCTGTGTCGCCCTGATAACCGGAAACCACTACTACAAATTCTGCCTCCTGGCCGGCCGGAAGTGTTTGGTTGATAGTGGCCGTTCTCGAAACTTGCGCCGTTTGATTATAAACTTCACTAAATATGTTGGCTACAAAAGAACCTCCTATATTTAATTGGATGGTATACGAATTAAAACCTGTATTTGACCGCTGAATCTCGAAGTCCAGTTCTGTCATCTGTACTGATTCAGAGCCAGTATTTTCAATTCCAAAAGTAAAACTTTGGTCGTCTGGATTCATTTCAAACTGTTCGTCTCCCTGTAGGGCCCCTTCTGTAGGTGTCGGGGTTCCAAAACAGTCAATTGAACAATCGGTCGAAATATCTAATGGGATCGAGACTATGTCTGTTGCGGTAAATGAAGCCGCCGTTCCATCACAGGTGCTTGCCCAAAGTGCTAATTGAGGGCTTGCCTCATAGTTTATCAAGATAAAAAGAAGGCATATAAATAGTCTGTTCATTATAATGAATTGTAATTTTAAAACTGCATAAAAAATGCCCGTATTAAAGAAGTGAAATCTTGAATGGGTTGGATGTTTTAAAAACTCAGTTTCGCCATTAAAAAATAGGTGGTTATAATTCTTGTTTAACAACAAAATTACAATTATTGACCCGGATAATAAAACTACGAATAATTCTTAATGCAAAATTTAAATTCATGTGATTTATGATAATTTAATTTAAATTTTTTGAAAATTAATTGTTGGATATAATTTTTTGTTTTGAGCCTTCTGTATTGATGTTTATATTTATGTTTAAAATACTGGTTGTGTATTTTGATCGCTATGAATTTAATTAAAAAATACTTTAAAAAAACTCTAAGAAACCTAAATACCTGCTCCGATCATTTTAATAATTGATAATTATGTTTATTGGACAAACACCTCCTAAGGCCGGTTGTGCGCTGTGCTTGTTTCTATTTTTTTTACCTATAAATTCTTATTCACAAATTCCCATCGAGGCAGGATTGTTTTTGGGAACAACGACTTATCAGGGAGATTTGGCGGAAGATCACATTGAATTCAAAGAATTAAATTTTGCGTTTGGCGGGTTTATGCGTTACCATTATGGGTATCATTTTAAGCTGCGGGGAAATGTGGTTTATGGAAGGATCAGTGGTTCCGACCTGAACGCTAAGGATGTTGATTTGTACCAACGGGGCTGGAATTTTAATTCTCATGTCGTGGAAATGGCCCTGATGTTGGAATACCACCGGTTTGGCAGAAACAGAGTCAATGAAGTTGGCCTGTTCTGGAAACAATTTTCGCCCTATATAGCTACGGGTATTGGTGTGGCCAATTTTGACCCCAATATCAATGAGTCCAATCTTGCTTTTCGTGGAAATTTTCCAGAAGTGGGTGCTAAGACCTCTACCCTCATTCTACCTGTAGTTGCCGGGTTACAATTGGATTTATATTCACATTGGATGGCCACTATTGAATTTGGCTCTCGCTTTACCTTTAATGACCATTTGGACGGCGTAAGCAGGAATGGGAATCCTGATAAAAATGATTTGTATATTTTCGTTGGGGTATCATTGTCTTATTATTTGGGGTATGAAGAAGATTTTAATCTGTGGTGATAGTTCTTAAATTGATTGCCGTTAAATTTTTACAAAAAGTAAGTGCCTGGACAAAAATAAAGGGCGCTAAAAATGATACTTTTATTTGGGCAAATGTTTGATTTCCAAGTCTTATAAATCTTTTTCAGGCTAAGGAAAAGTGTCATTTTTTTTGACCACCTGCTTAACTGGTAAATAATATTCTTACTCTTTTAATGAAGAAATTAAAGTTTTAATTTTTGCTAAGATAAATGAGGCGCTCAGCAATAAAAAATGCTAATGTGTCACCTCCCCCCGGCCCCCTCCAAAGGGGGAAAATAGAACGTTCTTTTCTCCCCCTTTGGAGGGGGCGGGGGGAGGTGAAGTGGATAAAGCAAATTCAATTATTAATTTTTACAAACCTCAATTTTAGTTTAAGAATTGTAAGATCTTTATTTTCAGACTTGCTTATTTATTTTTTTAAAATTGTAATAAGGGTGGGGTATAATTGATAAGCTGATTTTTCTGAAATAAATAAATTGAGTCTGATAATTTAATTAATTAACAGACTCAATTTAATTTTAAGAGATTTCTCTAATTG
>JBCBRY010000099.1:0-23429 GCA_039819485.1 Bacteroidota bacterium
AGTTGTTCAGAAATTAAAAATTGTAATTCGTTCAATCCGTTTTTCCTCCCCCCGGCCCCCTCCAAAGGGGGAGAAATGCACTTTCTTTTCTCCCCCTTTGGAGGGGGCCGGGGGAGGAAAATATTTGGATTCTTTATTTCTGAACACCACTACTGCCTTAATTAATTTTGCTTTCTGGCAACTTGACGAAAAGGTTTAACTATTGATATTAATTGCTACCTGAATAAACTTTGATTTATTAAATGATTTTTATGTAACATCCAATGGCTTCTTTCCATGAAATTTTTATGGCGCTGTTATTTTTTACGCAATTGAGTACATGCTTTAATTCATTTGTTGTCACCACATTCCTTCTTTTTCCTACTCTAAAATAAGAATTGTCTATTCGTCCTTTATAAATAACTTTTTTTTCATCAGGCTGATAAACGACTACCTCAGGAGTGATCGTTGCGCCGAATTTTTTGGTCAGAACTTGTTGGTTGTCAAAAATCAGGTTAAAGGGAATCCCATATTTCTTTTTAAATTCCGATATGTCTTTTTGTTTAGTAGTCTGACTTGGAAAGACCCCTGTAAAAGTAATGTGTTCATTGGCAAATTGCTGATGCAAATCGTTTAAGGTGTTGGTGTAAAATTGACTGATCCTGCAATCTTCTTCCAGAAATATATAGACCTCGGTAACCTTGTTTGGTTTTTCTTTGATTAAAGGATTTTGAAAAGAATAAAAAATAAGGCTTATCAATAATACTGTGGCGTATTTCATATTTGATGAAATTTAAATATTGTTGAATGAGGTTGAACCAACCTCATTCAACAATATGTGATTTATTGGGCTAATTGGAAATGATTATTTTTTGGGTAACCGTATAATCTTCGCCTTTTAATTCAATTAAATATTGTCCCGACTTTATTTTTGAAACATTAACCGGGATAGCATGGTCGCCCTCTGTCCAAATTTTGGATGCTGAGATGACCATAACTTTTCTTCCCAACATATCGATCAGGTTTAATTGTAGTTGTTCCCTTTGCTCCAGCGTAAAAGAAACGGTTAATGAATTTTTTGCAGGATTTGGAATCGGAGGGTGTAATAAATTATTCGGTGAAGAAGCTGCTGTCTGATTTGACGTGATCATATCCAACACATTCATATCTATATCCTCGTCACCTTCTTCATAGGGTATAAAGTAAACTCCCACCAAAAGCATTTCATCTTCTGTTCCTTCTCCCCAGGTTACATCAATCGGTGGGTTGGTAGGATTGGCGGGATTGCTGTCGGTGTTATCATAAGAGGAGATGGTGTGCCAGGTAGAATTAGCGGGGATTTTTTTCATATTATGAAAAGTATATGACCCTTGCCAATTAAAATCCCATTCCGGTATGTTGATGATATTGATAGTATCATTTTGAGGTGTTACGGCAAAAATTTCATATGATTTTCCTAGGTAGTGAGAATGGGGCTCAATACTTATCAAGCTGATGTCGTAATCAATTCCAGGTGTCCAGCTATCATCTTCATAAAGGCTTTCCGCCACAAATGTTTTTTCTTCATTTGCAGGAATTACAAAATCAGGAAATCCCCCTGGCAAATTAAATGGTGTGACAGAAGCTTGGCGAACCTCTCTGGTGATTGGGTCATCAGTTTTCTTGAAGAATATATTAACGCTGGACTGGTCAGTTTCATCCGTTGGCAAAGGAGCATAGTGCACTTGAATCAATAAATCAGCGCCTGCCGGAATAATTTCACCAATACCCTCAGGGTACACCAAAGGAGAAGTCCCCGGCACATATCCCCAGGTCGAATAAGCTGCGGCATCCACCCCGAAGTCGCCAAAGGAATAATAACCGTACTCAGGAGTTGCGGCATCCTTTGCAGCAGCCTCTCCCGAGACGTCGTAAGCGATGAGTGCGTGATGAACGGCTCTATTGTTACCGGGCCGAAATTCAATCGCCGCTATTTCTTTATCCTCGGTAAATCCGGTTGGCAATACGAATACCCGGTAGTCATCCTGATTGTTGCCAACAACTGTATGTGCTTCTTCCATGGTCAGCACCAAGTCTGGTGTCCCGATTTGAGAACCTGTTGGGAAAACAGGAAGCGGAGGTTCTAAATCAGGGTTCCCTTGAGGTGTTCCTGCATCTACCCAATCGCCTATCATCTGGATTTGCTCATCGGTCAATGACTTCTCATAAAGAAAGTGGCTATAGTTTACATCGGGCGGAAATGGGGGCATATACTTGATGGCCGTAACATACTCAATCATCGGTGCCCAGGAAGATACTTCCTCATAACTGGCCAATGACATGGGGCCGACCTCGCCCTGCCTGTGACAGGAAGTACAATTTTCATAAATGATGGGAGCGATATGCTCACTGAAGTTGACTTGTGCTTTGCCTGGGTTAATGAGGCCGACTACAAGCATTAGACAAATAATTATGACTCGTTTCATTTTATTTATTATTTAATTTGAGTTTGAGAAATTGTTGAAATACCTATTCTCAAAAATATAGGAAAGCATGATGTGGATGGGGAATACTCATCCACATGCAGGGAATCACCGATGAATGGTTCGTTTTAAGGGATGGGGTGGAATAGGAGCATTTATTCAGTATCAGCAGCAGTCTTTATTTTTTATTTTAAACCCGTTCCAACCTTTCTTTTATCTCCTGAAGCCTCAACCAGTTTTGATAGAACAAAGGCAGGTTAAGTACATTTTCCATATACTGAAAAACATACATGATCAATGAAAACAAAGCACCATATTTGACAATGCCGTCACTTACAGAAATGATGATAGATGCCACCAGGAATGCAATCAAGACAATCCATGAAACAGAAAAATTAGTGGCTTCCAGGTCAGACAATTTGATGTTCCACTTCATCATTTCCTTTAAATGAAGGTTTAATTCCCTTTCGTCGTTTTTTGATATGATATCCACTTGTTTTTCCATTTCATCATTCGACATTTTATTCAATCGGATGGTTTTTGAGCTGGTCAACCCATATATCAAAAAAACTATAGCGGTGGCAATTAAACTACCATAGAATACATTTAGGCTCAGCGTGGCAATAATGCCTATCAACCCAATCAGCCCGATAACACTACTGATTAATTCGGGCAACGAATTTTCCAAAAATTCAACCAACTCCCGAATCATGGCCAGGCGGGCGGTCTTTTTAGAAGGTACATCGGCCTCCATTTTTGAAATAGTTCTTGAACCAATGTCCTGATAAATCTTGGCGTAGAAACGAGAGTCATATACCCTTCTTCCAACACCAACCACAAGGGCTGCCAAACCAAGTAAGCCCAACAGAATGGCTCCATGATTGCTGCCATTTATAGCGCTATCAATGGCATAGCCAATGAACAAGGGAAACAAAATGGCCAATGCCGCTTCCGATAGAATCAGGAAAAGCGTAAAACCAAACTTGAGTCGGTATTTTCTGAAAATGGCTTTTACTTTCATCTGTTTTGGGTGAAGTTGATTTAAAAATATCTGCTGTGGTAATGAAAACAAAAAGATGTTTTACAGAAGCCGTGAGATATTTTTAAACAGCTTCATTATTTATTTTCGGGTGCCCACCCTGGAGGCTTTACCAAATAATTCCAAGCTTCTTTTAAGTTTTTGGCTTTTCGAATATCCTTGAATATGTCAATGTATTCCACCAAATGTACTTTGATGGGATTGATGGTATTAATGGGCTTGGTAATTCCATAGGTAGGCCTTTGAATTTCTTCTTGGTAAGTGCCGAACATCCTGTCCCAAATGGACAATAAGGCACCGAAGTTTTTATCGAGGTACATTTTATCAGAACCATGATGCACCCGGTGTTGGGACGGGGTCATGAATATTTTTTCGAACCAGCCTAATTTGCCAATGATTTCGGTGTGCAGCCAAAATTGATAGGACAATACCAAAAAGAAACAGAGCAGGACAACGTACGGATGAAAGCCAACAATAACCAATGGCAGGTAAAACACCCATGTAATGAAGCTATCAATGAATGAAACCCGCATTGCCGTCGTATAATTATAAATAGGCGAACTGTGGTGGATACTGTGGTAACTCCATAATATCCTTACCTTGTGCTCTATTACATGCTCCCAGTAATAAATAAAATCTACCAAAACGAGGCACAGTAATGTTGTCCAGATATTCACAGGAATTTGCCAGGGAATATATTCACCAACGAAAATAAATGCCCCTGCAAAGATTAAAGTGGAAGTTTTTTCCATGAGTTGGGCGATAATGAAAACTCCGAAACTTGCCCACATTTCACCCAGTCGCCATTTGTTGATTTTTTTCTTGTACAGTTCATAAAAGAATTCAACAATGGCCAACATTATTGAAAAACCAAAAATGATATAAATAACCAAGCCTATGTTGTTTTCTACTTGTTTAATTAATTCTTCCATTATTTTTTTAGATTTAATTTTTCGTTTGAATAAATGTGGGAATAATCATCAATGCCCAATCGTTTTATCGAATACTTTCCAAAATTTCAAAAGCATCTTCTTCTGCAACTTCATCATCGTCATGAAAGGTGATGACAACAAAGAAGTTCGTTATGTTGTCAGGGTTTATTAATCCACATAATAAAATAGCATCACCATTTAAATAACCTGCTATATATTTACCTTTGAACCCTCGTGTATTTATATCCTGAACAGCATCCCATTCTTCGAGGTCCATTTCAATCGCCGCTTCTATAGTTGCTTCTTTCATCTCGCCTAAGGAGATATTGTTTTCAAAAATATACATGTATATTTCCATTCCTTCTCCCTCTGCTTCGAATTCGTCGGTTGTATTCTTAACGACTCTAAAGTCATTTGGCAAGTCGAGACTAATTTCATATTTCTCCCAGTCCCATGTTTGTTGGGCCTGGCTTTTGAAAGCCGTGAAAACCAACATTGCTGTGATTGAAAAAATGAACAATAGATTTTTCATGAAAAAAAATGTTTTAGTGGAAAAATATTTTGGTGATTAAATATTGTCTCTTCTCCAAATGCCTGAATCCTCAATGCCCCAATATTTGAAACTCACTTTTAATTCTTCTTTATTAATTAATTTCAGTGCTGATTCGTAATCTGAAGTTTCTCCTTTTTCTGTATAAATAAATTTCCCGCTCCATTCATTTCCGTCTTTTTTAAAATCCTTGAACCAAACATATTCGCTGAGATATTGAAAGATGTCTGCACTTGATAAATCTTCAATATTTTCAACTTCGTATGCTTTTAATTCTTTTTCCAGTGAAAATTTTTCGCCCCCTTCCTGGTAATAATACACCAGGCCATAAAGGCTGCCCTTGTGTTCAAAAAAATAACATTTGGTAATGGCACCCTCGTCTTCGTTGTGCCATTTTCCAATGATGCCAGTTGCGTTTTGTGCGGTGATAGAATTCGCTATGAAAAACGAATAAAGAAGAATATTTAATTTTAGAAATTTCATCCTGATTTTATTTTAGTTTGAAATAATTAATCCCTTTTCCGAGTGCTTTATAATAAATTAAAGGACTAAGGGCCGGGGTGCATTCGAAGTAGTTTGATGTTCAAAATTAATGGATTAAAGACCGCAAAGGGTGGATTCTCATTCAGCTGCAGCTAACGGCCTACAGATGGTTGGTTTTAGCTTGTGAATGGTTTTTTACAGAAAATACTTATGCCCGTTCTCGCTTTTTACTGGTAAGAATGTAGAACAAGGAAGGTATCAAATAAAGCGTCAAAACGGTTGAAGTTATCATTCCACCGATGGTCACTATGGCCATGGGAGTCCGGTATGCTGCCCCTGCATCTCCAAAGCCCAGGGCGTTGGGCAACATGCCTGCGATGATGGCGACGGTTGTCATGATCACCGTCTTCATTTTTCTTTTTCCTGCCAATAAAGTCGCTGCTCGTTTATCCATGCCTTTTTGCTTCAACTGTTCGGTGTAGTCATGGATTAATATATCATCGTTGACCACCAAGCCGAGCAAGGTCACAATAGCCATGATGGACATAATATTCATGGTGTGCCCTCCGAAATACATGAAGAGGAAAACCCCAATCATGGCCATGGGCACGGTGGTAAAAATGATGATGGGTTGCCAAATATTTTCCAATAAAGAAGCCAATAGCATATACATCAGCAGCAAGGCAATGGCAAAAGTGACCATCATATCCCTGGTCGTTTCCTGTAATTCCTTGATATTGCCCGACCATTTGAAAAAAACAGAAGCAGGCAAATCAATACTCGCAATAGCTTGTTCGATTTTGCCCGTTACATCGCCAGTGACAACATTGGGGGCAGGGCTGGCGGAAAACTCAATGGTTTTTTCTTTGTCCAAATGGAGTATTTGTGCCTGGGAAGTCCTGTAACGCACCTCCATTAATTGTTCCACCAGATAAACACCAGCTTGAGTGAATATGGGCAGTTGTTTTATTTTTTCAATGGAATTGACCTGGTTGCCTGCATAGCTTAAAGTAATGTCGTATTCTTTCCCTTTTTCCTTCATGACCGATGCCTTAATCCCATTGACCGAACTGCGGATGATGGCTGCCAGGTCATAAGCGCTTAGACCCAACTCTGCCAATTCCCTTTTTTTAGGTTCAAGGCTGATGACCGGGCTTCCCTTTCGATAACTTGATTGGTAATTGAGCAGGCCGTCGATTTCCGACAGTTTTTCCATGACCAATTCATGAGCAGCAATCAGTTCATCGTTATCGTCGGATTGCAAAGCAAATTCAATTGGTGCGCCTGAATCAGAATCGGCAGTAGAAACATTGGCCTTGATTTCGGGAATGGCTGCCAGTTCTTTGGAAAGCATTGCTGCGAAAGCAACATTTGAGGTGCCCCTTTCTTTTTTAGGAGTCAGTTTTAAAGTAGCGCTGGCCAGGTTACTCCCTGATGTTGTACCATCTTTTGAGCCCAATACGCTCAACATAGTGGTCACTTCCTGATGAGTACTTACTTTTTCTTCTACCAGTTTGAGTATTTCTCCCGTTCTTTTAATCGTGCTGCCGGGTGGCATTTCCATTTGTATTGTTACATGGCCCGTATCTTCTTGCGGCTCCATTTCAATTCCTATTTCAGATAAAAGGCTTGCGCTCAAAACGAAAACGGCAAACATGCTTAAGAATAAAAAAACGGGATATCTTTTTTTGGAAATCAACTTGGCGAGGGAGCTTTCATAGGCCATTTCCAGGCGTTCAAAAAAACGAGCCGTTATCCTTGACAACCAAGATGGCTTGTTGTCCTTTTTCAACAATATACTGGTCAGCATCGGGGTCAGGGTAAAAGATACAAGGAGCGAAAAAATAGTAGCTGCGGAAATGGTCAACGCATATTCCTTAAAAAATGCACCTGTCAAAGAAGTCATGGCTGCGATGGGAAGAAATACCACCAGGTTTGTTCCTGTCGAGGCAATGACCGCCATCATCACTTCCGTCGTACCCTGCACCGCTGCTTTATTGAGTTCCATTCCATCTTTTCGCAAGCGGATAATATTTTCGATGACCACGATCGAATTGGAAATCAATGCACCAATAGCTACTGAAAAACTCATCAGCGTCATCATATTTAACGAACCATCAAATAGCCGGATAGCCATGAAGGTGCCTATCAGGGAAACTGGAACTGAAATACTTACGATCAGGGTCGTGCGAATATCGTTCAGGAAAAAAAACAGGATGATCCCGGTGAAGAGAATCCCTAAAATGACATTCATCAACGCATCATCAACAGCACTTTGGGTGTATTCCGAATTGTCGAAAGGGATGCTAATGGTCACACCTTCAGGCAGTTTCGCTTGGAGTTCCGGGAGTAAGGCTTTGACTTCATTGGTAACTTTCACCTCATTGGCTTTTGATTTTTTCAAGATGCCAATGCTTACAATGTTGTCGTACTTTTTTTGATTGGTGACGTCGAAAAATATAGCTCCCGACTGGATCGTCTTGACGGTATCCACTACGTGTGCAAAATCACTGATCCGACGGATACCAGTTAGGGTAGGGATGTATGTTTCACGAATGTCCTCAATGGATTTATACTGTTGTTCGGTTTCTACTTTAAAAGTCCGGTGCTGATTATTGAATTCCCCGCCCGACAACTTCACATTGTTCAAATCCAGGTAAGCGGACAAATCGGTTAAATTGGTTTGCACATCGTACATGGCACGTCTGTCTGCCAATATTCTGATTTCCCGAAATTCACCACCTTCTATATCAATTTTGGAAACGCCATCAATTTGCAGCAAACGGTCTTTCATTTCCTGCTCCACATAATCATATAACTCGCTGCTGGGCAAGTTGCCCGAAACCACCAAATCCAAAATGGGATAATCCGTGAAACTGAAGGTTTGAACAATCGGCCTTTCCACTTCTTTGGGAAGGTATGGGATGACCACATCCAATTTAGACTTCACTTCTTCCAATGCCTTGTCGAGGTTTTTGGACAAATCGAATTCAACAACAACGGCCGAAACATCCGGCATGGAAAATGACCGGATCTGTTTCAGCCCTCCAAGAGCAGCCAATTCCTTTTCTATCTTATCAGTGATCTCACTCTCGATTTCTTCCGGTGTTGCTCCATAATGTACAGTCGAGACAGTCAATGCAGGATATTTGACATCCGGCATTAGATTGACTGCCAATCGGGTATAGGAAAGCAATCCGAAAATCACCAGGGCCAAAAATAGCATGGAAGTGGTGACGGGACGATTGATCGCAAATTGGGTAATCTTCATGTGTCTATTTTTAATAACTGTTTAGGGGGCAGGGGTCAGACCGCTTTGCTGTCAGGGGTCAGACCGCTTCGCTGTCGGAAGTCAGACCGCTTTGCTGTCAGGGGTCAGAACGCTTTGCTGTCAGGGGTCAGACCGCTTTGCTGTCAGGGGTCAGACCGCTTCGCTGTCGGAAGTCAGACCGCTTCGCTGTCGGAAATTAGTCTGACCTCTGACAATGAAATGGTCTGACCTCTGACAATGAAATGGTCTGACCTCTGACAATGAAATGGTCTGACCTCTGACAGCGAAGCGGTCTGACCTCTGACAATGAAATGGTCTGACCTCTAACAGCGAAGCGGTCTATCGCACAACTTCAATTGCCATGTTGTTTTTCAACTTGTTCATCCCGGCAGTGATCACTTCATCTCCTTTTTTGAGACCTTCTTTTACCACTATCTCCAGGCCTGTTCTCTGCGCAATCTGTATGTGCTGTTTGATTGCTTTTCCAGCTTTGACGGTATAGACGAAATGGGATTTTCCTTGTTGGGTTAATGTTTCTTCTGGTATGACCAGGGCTTCTTTAAGCGTCTCTTTTAATAGTCTTAATTCGACGGTACTGCCGACCAATAATTGTTGGGCGGATCGGTCAAAAGTAGCGGCCACTTTGATGGCCTTTCGCATGGGGTCGACTTGTGCGGCTTTTTCCGAAATTTGACCACTGATAATGTTCTGCCCATCAATTAGCTCAATGGGTTTTCCGACAGTAACAGATGCGAAATCTTTTGGCAAAACATAAAATTCGACTTCAGTTTTATTGGATTTGGCAATGGTGAACAAAGGCATCCCAAAAGCCAATTGTTGTCCTTTCTCAATATGCACTTCCGTTAATATTCCACTAAAAGGTGATTTGATAGAATGTATTTTTTCCACCCCTAAACGCAGTTGTTCAATGGAGTTTTCCATCACCTTGATTTGGGTTTCCAATTCCTCCACCGATACCCGGTTGACTGCTCCTTTTTCAAACAGGTTTTTATGTCGTTGATAATTGCTTTTTAATTCGGCAAGGGTAATTTGTGCCTGCCCGATTTGTTTGTTTTCGATTTCGATATTGTCGTCCTTTCGAGGATAACTCAATAAGGTCTGTCCTGCCTTTATTCTTTGCCCTGCTTTGACCCGCAGGCTCTTTGCTTCTCCATTCATTTCCGCAACGACCGTAACACTTTGGTTAAATTTCACCTCGCCATAATAAGTACTGTATATCGGGACATCTTTGGTGTCCACTTGCATGGATTTCACTTTAATGACTTTTTCCTCTTTAGTGGTAACAGTTTCTGTTTCTGAATTGAAACTACAAGCAAAGAACAATGCACTTGTCGTTAAAACGATTGTGAAAAATTTGACTGACTTCATTTTATTATTTTTAAAACTATTTTTTATTGGTTGCCAATTATCCTTTCTATTTGTAACCGGGCAATTCGTAAATCCAGATAGGCATTCAATAAATTCAATTTACTTCCCATCAGTCCAAGTCGGATTTCTTTCAATTCCAAAGGAGTGACAACACCCTGCTTAATACCTTCTTCCGCAATTTCCAATTCCCTTTCGTTCAGTTGAATTACCGCTTTTTCTTCCTTTGTTTTTTGCCAGGCATTTTGAAAATTAAGGGTGGCGTTGTTGAGTTCTTTTTTCAGGGTGAGCTCTTTTTGTCGGACTTCGAGTTGGATGTTTTCCTGGTTGATTATGTTTTTTTGAATTTGGGCTTTTGTCGCCCCTCCCGTATAAATGGGTATTTGAATTCCAATCTGCCCATAGAGTAAATTAATCCTGTTGTCGAAGGCAAAACCATCATCCTGTGCATTTAAATTATATCCCAGGTTGGCTTTGATAACTGGGTGCTTTGCAGTTCTTGAAACTTTTATCTGTTGATCTGCAATAGATAATTGTTGACGAAGAATTTTTAACTGGGGGTTGTTCAGCAAATTGGTATCGGCGTGAAAATAAGTAGCCAACTCACTATCCGAGATTGATATTTCACCTTCCAGTTCCAAAGGATAATCAAGTGGCAGGTTTGCCAGAGCATTTAATTCATTCAACAAAATTTGATAAGTATTCCATGCCGATTCAAGTTGGGGGACAGTCCTCTTGTAAAAAGATTCCGTTTGGTAAACTTGTAGTTCGCTGGCATAACCTTCTGCAAAAAGGTCACGCATCTGTTGCCATTGTGCTTCAGCCAATCTTTGATTTTCTTCGAACACTTTAAGGCTTTCTCTGGTGAAGATGGCCTGCCAAAATAGCTGGGTGGCTTGATTGACCAACCCTTGGGAAAAATCGTCGTGGGTAAGTCTGGAATGCTCTTCGGCAAGTACAGCCAATTGGTAAGTTGCCTTTGCCGAAGGATCATAAAGTGACTGGCTTGCGATGATGTCCAGCGTAATATTATTGTTGAAATTGGTTCTGAAGCGGTCGCCAAAAAATGCCGCTGTTTCTTCATCATTGATGAACAAATAACTTTTGGTAAAATCCCTTTGGTAGTTGAAATCTGCTCCGACGGAAGGTAGTAAAGCGGCCTTGGCCAAAAGTATGTCCTGCCTGGACGCACGAATTTGATTTTCGCTTTGGTCAAGCATGATATTGCCATTCTTTAGAAGACCAAGGTATTCGCTTAGGTTCTGTCCACTCGTTGAACTGGCAATCATCAGGCAAGCAAAAAAGAAAGAAAATCTTAAAAAGGTATTCCAAAATATGATTCGCATATTTGCTCGAAATTTTTATAAAATCCAGGGATTCAGCTTTATTGAAATCCTCCGTTTTTATGATGTCGAATCAAAATTAACTGCCAGAATTTCAAGGATTTGGAATACTCATCAGATGGGTAGGAAATGCCTTTCAATGGTTGATTATGCCGGATGAACAGTGGATTTGTAACTTGCCAATACCATTCATGGGAATAAAAGAACCATCTATTGGCCAGGACATGCACTTCATTGATTCTTTGATTAAGCTTTGTCCTTTTTTGCATAGCTTGGATATGTTTTCATTATTTCAGTCAGCTAAATAAACAGGTGGTCAAAAAAATGACACTTTTCCTTTGCCTGAAAAAGATTTTTAAGACTTGGGAATCAAACATTTGCCCAAATAAAAGTGTCATTTTTAGCGCTCTTTGTTTTTGTCCAAGCACTTACTTGTAACAATAGTAATTTGACATTCTTCGCCGTCCTGAAGTGAATTCGGGACAGGCTCTGCGCCGCCGGGCAATATGGCAGCTTATTTAGATTGCAAAGTATTAAAGCCATTTTATGAAATATTTTGAAGGATATAATCGAATCACATTTATTGGTTTTTGGGGATTGGTTTTTATCGCCTCCTTAATTTCTTTTATTGCGGATTATGAAACTCCTTTTGGGTTGTCTTTTATCGGGAGTGGCGTCATAACATTAATGCTGAGTGGCATTGCTTATACCTATATTCACTATTCCATCCCTTTGGTCAGGAAAAAAAAATGGGTGTTGATCGGGCTGGCTACCATAACCCTGTTTACCATTAGTTTGGTAGTGGAATTCCTTTTGATTGACTGGATGTATGGCGGCGGTATGTTGAGTTATTATCCTCTCTGGCAATTCATCCTTTCCACCCTTCCGGTCAATCTGTTTGTAGTTGCGATCAGTGTTTTGTTGTTTTTTTACGGAAGGGGGTGGATGAAAGCCGTCCAGGATAAAGCAGATTTGAGGAGTGAAAAACTTTCTACTGAATTAAACTTGCTCAAAGCCCAAATCAATCCGCACTTTTTGTTCAATACTTTAAATAATATTTATTTCTATGCCAGTACCCAACATCCCGATACCCCTGACATGATTGAAAAATTATCCAATATTCTGCGATATATTGTGTACGATTGTAAGGCAGAAAGGACGCTCTTGAAAAAGGAAATTGAAAACCTGGAAAATCTGTTCAGCCTGTATCAGATCAAAAATGACGAACAAAAAGCCATTACTTTTGAAAAAGCCAACTTCAATGGTAATTTGCAAATTGCTCCTTTGGTGCTGCTGAACCTATTGGAAAATGCTTTTAAACATAGTGATGCATTATTAAATGCTGATGGGTTTATTAAAGTGAATGCCAATGTGGATGAAGAAGATGTTTTACATTTTAAAATATCCAATAGTGTCAAAAAAAGCAGTAGCAGAAAAAGTCAAACTGGAGTTGGCCAAAGCAATGTTCGAAAACAACTGGATTTAATTTATAAAGATAAATATGACCTGAAAACTGAGTTTTTCGACGATGTATTTAACCTTAACCTGAAAATTCAATTAGATAGAAAAGACGGATGACTACCTACAAGACACTTATCGTTGATGATGAAAAACCTGCCCGTGAATTGCTTAAACTGCATGTTGGCAAGGTCAAAGAATTAGAACTGATCGGTACTTCCTCGAACGCCATCGAAGCAAAGAGGATGTTATCCGAAAAGACTGTTGATATCTTGCTGTTGGATGTTCAAATGGATGAAATTACGGGTCTGGATTTATTGCGCATGCTAAAAGTCCAGCCTGCCACCATACTGACCACAGCTTATTCGGAATTTGCTTTGGAAGGCTATGAATTGGATGTAATAGATTATCTGGTTAAACCAATTTCCTTCCAGCGTTTTTTCAAGTCCATTTCCAAAGCGATGGAATTTGTCAAAGCAAAGCGTGTGTTGTCAGGTTCGGGTTCCATGCCTATGGCAAACCCTGCCAACCACATTTTTATCAAAGTTGAAAACAGGTTGGTGAAAATAGATTTTGATAAATTATTGTACCTGGAAAGTTTTGGGGAATATGTGAAATTCCATACTGTCGAAAAAATGTATTTGACATTAAAGACCCTGACCTCTTTTGAAAAAAGTTTGCCCAATGATTTGTTCTACAGGCTTCATCGTTCCTTTATGGTCAACCTCGGCAAAATTGACGTTATAGAAGATAGTTCAGTTAAAATTGGAAATAAGTGGATTCCTATCAGTCGAAAATTGAAGGAGGAGTTCTTAGAAATGATTAAGCGATGAAGCGTGTTTTGAAAAACTTGTGGTTATTGCTTTTTCAGCGTTGATGAATTACTGTTTTAATATTTGGGTATGGGCATAGGGCAAAACTTAAAGCCTTTAATGTAAAACGCCTTCCTCTAAAAGAAGTTTCGGCGGCGCAGCCGCCGGATATATCATTGAAAAAAAAATTGTTCTGTACTCAGCCTTTTCTGTTAAAGGTCAATTTTAGTATAATAATTTATTTTGTCGGTCTGCCTGATTTGTATTGCCCGGATTTTTTTTTAACTTTTTTTGCGAAAAAAAATAGTTAATTTTTATGTTTAGTACGCTGTAGGAAGAGATTGTACTTTAATTGGAAAATTCTAAAAAAATATTGTTATTTATTGAAGCTTAAATGTTTTTCCATTATTTTTGAATAATACTTTTTATTGATAATATACATGTGAGACAGATATCTGTAATTAAAAAAAAGTTATTGGCGTGGTCTCTCTAAATCAATATTTTCAAAGTTTCACACCTTTATCTCAGGACTTTTTTGCAAACATTCAATGTATTTAGCGCTTGTCATTTTGTTAGATAAGTGTTTGATTATTAATTGAATGCATGTTTTAAATTAGTGTTTCGTTTAGAAGCAATAAAACATGGTGCTTTACGTGCGTAGGGCCATTTATTTATTTCTATAGTCCTGTTTCACAACTGATGGAACACGTGTGCTGACAGAAAGCAAATGCTTCCTGCCTTAGGTTTTTATTGCCTCTGGTGAAAGAGGCTGGCTGTTTGCCAAAGATTAATTGGCAGGAGGTAGTCCCGTATTTCCAAATATTAAAATAAAAAAAATTATGGAAAAATTTAAAATCAAAAATTCTCTGGCCAAAAAGAAAAATTATAACTTAAATCAAACAATAACTGGTTTTTATTTTTTCAAAAAATTTACAGATTGCTTTAATTTTTCAAACAAAAAAATATTTGTCCAAAATAGCATTGGCCATTTCTGTAAAATCAATTTTTGCACTCTTTTGTATCTGATGATTTTTAGTGGCTATTCGTTTGGGCAATCTTATCCGTGCGGAACTTTCCAAAAGGCAAGACCCGACAGTTTGCCGTTTAATTATGTTACCGACCGGTTCGGGAATATTTACGGCGGAGAGGAGCTGGAGGAAATGTACGTGAATTCAAATGCCCTGTCCTGCGGCAATACTGCACCTTTCAATACTGATCGAGCCAAGTACCTACCAGGGTGAAAACTTTCCTACCGCTGAACAGGAAAATGTAATCTGTGAAGTATTCAGCTACCTCGCCGGGGAAATAACGGCTCCAGGAAGTGGAGGGACGGTAAATATTCACGTTGAATTTGACCCAGGGATTGTCAGCAGCGGAGCCGCTGGCGTGGGGACGCCCCTTTTTGACCAACAATGTGGCATCGGCTTTTCAAATGTGCAGGTACAACTCAATGCCAACAACCCGGTCCTGCCCCCGGATTTTATTCATGGTTTTATAAAGATCAATCCAGGGCCTAAGTGGTATACCGAGATTGATCTGATGCCTGCCATCGGAGATGATGAGGTAGACCTTTACACGGTGGTGTTGCACGAGGCGCTGCACGTTCTTGGCTTTGGGTCGGCCATCGGTGCGGATGGAACCCCCTTTGATGGGTACTATACGATTTATGACCTTGGCCTGGAAGATTTGTCGGGTAACCCTATGGTTCTCTCCGCAGGGGCTTCTAACGACTGCTGTAAGGAGTATTCTTTTAATTCGGTTGATTTCCCGAACATGCCGGATGACATCCTGCAATGTGGTGATATTGTTTTTGATGTGAGCCAGTCACCACCAACCCATGGAGAGTACGGTGTTCTTCCACCACTGACTGATATGCTGACGGCCAATATACTCAGCCACTTAAATATCACATGTGGAAGTGATCATTACGTCATGCACGCCCAGATAGGGGAGGGGCTGACCAATGATATTGATGATACGCCCAACATCAGACGCACCCTGACCGCTACCGAGTCCGAGATCCTCTGTACGATCGGTTATGACGTCAATGCTTCGTGCAGTTCCAGCTGTTTTTTGATCGTACGGGATGATGGCCCCATAGTTCTTCATGATGCCATCGAGGTCCTGCCTTATTCAACGTTTACGGACAATGATTTTGATGCTGCGGGAATGTATGATGTTACTTTCGACTTCTTGTGCGGTGATGTTGGCAACATGATATTTACTCCTGATAATCAATCGGATGAATTGACCATTAATCTGAACGGTACCCCGTTCGGGACGTATGAGTTCTGCTACTCTATTACCAGTTGCAATGGAGACCTCTGCGCAAATGGAGAAATAACTGTAATCGTGGCAGAAGAGATTGATCCCGGTACATGTCCCGAAAATGACTGCAACCTGGTCGGTTATGGCGATTTTGAGGTTTTTCCAATTGGAGGAAATACTTACTACCAAGGCTTCGGAGACCCAGCCAATTCAGCGTTCATTTTGATGGACCCTTTGGCAGCTAACGGGCCTCTCGGCAATTCGGTGGATATTGTTTCGGATGGGAACAATAATTACGTCAGGTTTAACAACGGTTTTCCATTTGAAAATGAAAATGTTCTGACCCCTTTGTGTGTTGAAGTGCCGACTGACTGTGGCATTCAGTTAGATTTTGATGCATGTGCCAGGACTTCATTGGGCGTGACCAAATCATTGAAGGTATGGGCGCTGAGCCAGTTGCCGACTGGACTGGAACTACCCAGTATCATCGACTGTGATGGAGAAATTCAGGATAATAGCGGCATTGTCATCGGAACCTGCATTGATGAATTTGACCTACCTTTTTGCCCATTGATGACCAACTTCCCGATGATCACGACTCCCAGCCTGACACATTTCTCGACCAACATTCCAAATGGACTCGACCATCCGGTCAATTATCTGTTTTTCTGGGCATACTCACCTGCCCTCAGTGGCGGCGCAGCTGTTTACATGGACAATTTGGTGTTGACCACAGAATGTCAGAACAAGATTTCCATAGCTTCCACGGCGATCTCTTCCTGTATCGGTGGCCAGGGGGCGGTGGAGATAGAGGTTTGTCTGAACGGCACTTTAGATACCCCGGCAGATGTGGTGATCGCCCCATCATTACAGGGCATCCCGGGAATCTCCCTGAGCAACTCGAACCCAGATTTCCCGAACGGGTTGGCCACGATCAACAATATCCAGCTGGGAACCTGTAGTACGGTAACCCTTTACCTCGATATCAGTGAAAGCTATCAGGCTGGGGTCCAATTGTCGATACCCTTGCATGTGGATGTAACGGGGGCCTGCATCGAAGATGCCGATAACCAGGCATTTGAAATGACATTGGAGAATTGTAATTGTGATTGCCCCGATGGCAGCCTCGCAATCGGCATGCCCGGAGCCGAAACATTGCTTTCTTCCGTGGCAGGAACGGGGCCAAATGATCTGCCGGTCAGCCCGACTACTCCGATCATTATGGTACTGGATGGCACATTGGTCATAGATGCTGATGCGATAGCAGGGGCGGCCGGTTACTATAACTTCCCGGCAGGTTCGCAAATCTGTATGATGCAAGGGGCTTCCATCGTGATCCCAAGCGACAATGAGCTGGAAATTTTTGAAAATACCCATATCAGGGGCTGCAATAAAAGATGGGATGCCATCAGGGCAGAGGGGGGTGGAAGGCTCGAAATCCTTGGAACATCAGGCGCTCCGGTGTTGATAGAAGATGGGCAACATGCCATAGAACCCCAGACGGGCGCTGTAACGATTTTAAGAAATGCGGATTTCAACGATAATTTTATCGGCGTATTCCTGGGCACCTCTGCCATTGGCAGTTACACAGGATTTTTTGGCAATACTTTCAGGGGGACGGATGTGCTGTTGCCTCATTTTGACGGAGCCAGCCCAGACGATGGCCCCTGGGCTTTTACAGGTATTCAGGCCATCGGGATGCCTTTCGTAAACATCAGTTCGGGGAATACTTTCAGTAATCTCCGAAATGGGGTTCTGGGTGAAAATTCCAGTATCAGGGTCAACCCTAATACCACCTTCGAGGACATCACCGCCAATACGGATTACAACATCACCGGCAGGGCCGTAAGGCTGGAGGGCGAAGGCCAACAGGTAGCGGTCAGTGGCAGTGATTTTACCAATTGTACCTGGGGCATCCAGGGCATCGGGGTAAGGGTGGACGCCAGGTCAAATACCATGACCGAGATGATTACCGGCATTGAGCTGACCCAGGGAACGAACATGGTGGTCAATGTTACCCACGGGAACAACATCTCTGCCACGGAACGCTGTGTTTTCCTCAGCGAGACGGACGGGGCCATCGTCGATATCAATGGCAACACTTTCAATATTGTACCCCCGACCCCGCAGCAGCCCGACGACCCGGGCATTTCCATCGCTGTGGACATTCACGAAGGTGGAGGGCCTCACCCGCGGGACGTGTTTGTGGTCAGCAATGTCATCAGTACCCAGGGTATCCGTTCCGATGCTGGTATCCGGATGCTCCGGACAAATGGTTACGACGTGGCCTGCAACCAGGTCACTGCCATTGGGGACATGCCGAATTTCTATTCCGGTATTTTCCTGCTGAACGCCGCTAATCTGCAAGTGATCGATAATGATGTTACTGGCAGCATGAATACGGGAAGCGCGGGTATTGAATCACCCACGGCCCTGCGGGTACAGGGCACCACCAATACCGACTACAACAGCAACTCCGTCAATGGCCTTCCCATCGGCGTACAGTTCAGAATGGGCTGTATCGGCACCGACCTGATGAAGACGGACTTTGGATCGCATTTCTTTTCATTGCAGTATACGGCCACTGGTTCCACTGGACCGCAGCCACCTTTTACGGCAGAAAATTATTTGCATTATGGGAATCGGTGGCAGGGAGGCGCAGGTGGAGCTGAGGCAAGGCATGAGACATCGGATGTAAACGTTCTTATTCAATCAATATTTACGATCCCAACAATCACCCTGCCTCTCAATCCTGTCGATATTGATGTAAATCCGTCTGCTGGAACCCCTGGAGATTGGTTTAAAGTTCAAACCAATGCCGGTTCATCCGTGATTGGTCAGGTATGCCTTGATGTCCAGACACCCTGCTGCGCATCTGACCTGATGACCGATACGGAGGAACGGATCGCTACGGGCAACTTTGCAACGGACGGGTACGATGCCCCCCTGACCTGGGATGCGGAAATGTACCTGTACGAACGGTTAATGGCCGACAACAGCTTGATGCCTGTTGGTTCTGTTTACGAAACGTTTTACAACACCCATGCAGTCACTTCCATCGGAGATTTCAATAATGTTAAATTGAATCTTTGGGAAGCCCTTGTGTTTGACAGTCAGGAATTTTCCCAATGGGAAAACTATATCGAAACGCAGAATTTACTGATGTCCGATCAGGTTGATACAGAAGACCAGTTGTCAACTGCTACCAGCCAGCAATGGGACAACCTCTTTTCGCAGTGGGTAACCAAATCCAGCCAGTTGGCATCAGCGAATGGTGATTTAATAAATTTTATCCAGGCTTTCCAAAGCCAAAGGGCAATTGAAGTACAAACGGCCTCGGTGCAAAATTCGGCTGTCATAACTTCTGGTATACATGAGGATAATGAAAAGACTGTTAACGGTGCCATGCTTTCCGCATCGTTGCAAGGCGGACCGGATGCGGCTCAGATTACTACCCTTGATGCCATTGCCTCCCAATGTCCACTTTCCGGAGGGACGGCGGTGTTCAGGGCAAGAAGCTTTTTGTCTGGATACACGGGGACAGTCTATGATGACGGTGCCTGCAATACGCCGCAGTACCGTAAATCGGAGGGGCAGGTCAACGATACTGTATTTGAATCCTTTACTGTCCGCCCCAATCCGGCGACCGGTCATTTTATCGTGGATAGCGGCATTGGATATTTCAGGGAAGGCCAGATTGTGTCGGTGCATGACCTTAATGGCAAAAGGGTGTTCCATTCGGTCTTGTCCGAAGGAGATAAGAGCGTTATCTTTGAAACTACTGCCCTTGTACCGGGTATTTACTTCGTAAAAATTACAGATAGTAATAACTTGATATTTTCCACTAAAGTGGTTGTTTATCGTTAGATAAATAGAACTTCAGAGTGTATATTTTTTGGCAGACAGGGTCGAAAGCCCTGTCTGCCATATCCTTAAAGATGAACGGATGAAAGTAAACTTTACCTTGCTGTTCCTGGTGGTATCGTTGATGCTCAACGATGTTTTTACTCAGAGCCACGACCACTACTGGCCCATGGGCTACGGTTCATTTTCCTCCGATACCACTTTTGGACGGACGGTGATCGATTTCAACGAATCCCCGCCCATGATCTATCGGGAGGACCGAGATTTGGAGTTCAGTAGTACAGTCGCCAGTTACTGTGACTCACTTGGAAACCTGCTATTTTATACAAACGGTATTCGGTTAATAGGCAATGAACATGAAACGGTTGAAAACGGAGATAGCCTGAATACTGGCCCGTTTGCCCTCAGTGACTATTGGTCGGGCTATAAATTTTTTTTGAGCGAAGTTTTTATTCCTCTTCCTGATAGCCCAGACAGTTTGCTGTTAATCCATATCAGCAGTTATCCCGACGATACGCTTGGGGTGACCGGGAAAAAACTTCATAGGACTACAATCGTAAATAACGATGGGAACAACTATGTGGCCGCTAAAAACCAACCACTTCTGGAAGATGTCAAAATAAGTAGTCTAACCATGGTTAAACACGCCAATGGCAGAGATTGGTGGGTTTTTAGTGGAGTCGGTTCACAAAATCGGTATTTTAGCTTTTTACTTAACCCAGAAGGGTTTTCTTCATTAAAAGAATTCGAATTAACACCAGCATTCCCGTTTCTTTATGCATCCAGTTACTTAACTTTCTCGCCTGATGGTTCTAAAATGGCTCGCTATTATGTCACAAATGGGGTCTACATCTATGACTTTGACCGCTGTACCGGAAAGTTTGAGAATCCGGTTTTCATCCCCATGCCGAATACTACTTTAGGGGCTGGTATCTCGATTTCGCCCAATTCCCGTTTCCTATATATTACTTCGGCTTTAGAGGTTTTCCAGTTTGACCTATGGGCAGATGACATCGCTTTATCTATGGACACAGTGGCCGTTTATGATGGGCATACGTCCCCGTTCGGAAACCATAGTACCTTTCTTGTTTCGCAACTGGGGCCTGATGGCCGCATCTATATCAACTCGCCCGGGACTTCCAATGTCCTTCATGCAGTCCAGTATCCCAACAAAAAAGGACAGGCATGCGAACTGAGGCAGCACGGCGTCCAACTGCCCACCTATTACTCGTTCACCATGCCGCACTTCCCCAACTACCGGCTCGGCCCTTTGGACGGTTCTCCCTGCGATACCCTTGGGCTCGACAATGTCCCCGTGGCGAAGTTCCGCTACGAACAGGACAGCAGTGACTACCTGCAAGTGGAGTTTACCGACCTGAGCCATTACGAGCCCGCCGAATGGTCGTGGGACTTTGGCGACAACACAACTTCCCAGGACACCAGCCCGGTGCACACCTTCCCCCAGGACGGTGCCTACGAGGTCTGCCTCACAGTGGTTAACCTGAACGGGGAACATACCTTCTGCCGGACACTTGAGATCGGTACTGTCTCGTCTGTTGAGGAAATTGAAAAGGTGGACATTACCGTTTTCCCCAACCCTTGCCGGGAAGGGGTGAACATCATCATTTCGGACTACCTGCCGAGGGACGCCAGGGTGGTGCTGTACGATGTTGCAGGACAGCGCTTGAAGAGCCAATCTATACAGACGGGATGGAACACCCTACGGCTGGAAAGTATCCGGCCGGGCATTTATTTTTATGAAATATGGGAAGGCTTTAGTCCCGGACCCGCTTCGGGAGAAGTGTTGTTGGAGAGTGGGAAACTGGTGAAGGTGGAGTAAATTGGAAATAGTATAAACTGTTAACATGAAAGATCTTTCAATCTTACTGTTGTTTATGGCCTTGGTACCTCGGTTTTGTTGTTCACAGAACCACGACTACTACTGGCCCATGGGCTACGGCTCATTTTCCTCCGATACCACGTTCGGCAGGACGGTGATCGATTTCAATGAATCCGCGCCATTGATCTACCGGGAGGATAGGGACTTGGAGTTCAGCAGCACCGTGGCCAGTTATTGTGACTCGCTCGGAAATCTACAGTTCTATACCAACGGGATCAGGATGATAAACAGGGAGCATGAACTTGTGGAGAACGGTGACAGTTTAAATACAGGACCATTTGCTTCTCTAGACTATTGGTCGGGGTACAAATCAGCCTTGAGTGAGGTTTTTGTTCCTTACCCAGATTTTTCAGATAGCCTTTTATTGCTGCATTCAAGTAACTATTTACATGATACTTATGGGATAGTTGCAAAGACACTTCATTGTACAACCCTTGCTCCATTGTCCAATGGGGGACTGGGCAAGGTCGTGTACAAGAATATCCCTTTGGTCGATAATGAAACATTAAGTGGGGGAACAACTGTGGTCAAGCATGCAAATGGTCGGGACTGGTGGATTCTTAGTGGTGCTATTGTAGAGAATCGGTATTATAGGATGTTTCTCTCCCCTGATGGGATAACCGATATTGAAGAAATCCAACTATTACCTGACTTTCCTTCCATTCTTTCTGACAGTTATTTTGTTTTTTCACCAGATGGTTCCAAGATGGCCAGGTACCATGTTGCCAATGGAGTTTACATCTATGACTTTAACCGTTGCTCTGGGAAATTTGAAAATCCAGTTTTCATTCCCATGCCCAATACCACTCTAGGAGGCGGTGTGTCCATCTCCCCCAATTCGCGCTTCCTGTATATCATGTCCAATGTTGAAATCTTCCAGTTTGACCTCTGGGCGAGTGATATTGCTGCCTCGTTGGACACCGTTGCGGTTTATGATGGTTACCAATCACCTTTTTCGACGAGGTTTTTCCTATCCCAACTGGGACCGGACGGGAGGGTGTACATCAACGCGCTGAGCAGCGTGAACGTCCTGCATGCCATCCAGTTCCCGGACAAAAAGGGCAAGGCTTGCGAGGTACGGCAACATAGTGTCCAACTACCCACCTACTACTCGTTCACCATGCCTCATTTCCCCAACTACCGGCTCGGCCCGCTGGACGGTTCTCCCTGCGATACCCTTGGCCTCGACAATGTCCCCGTGGCGAAGTTCCGCTACGAACAGGACAGCAGTGACTACCTGCAAGTGGAGTTTACCGACCTGAGCTATTACGAGCCCGCCGAATGGTCGTGGGACTTTGGCGACAACACAACATCCCAGGACACCAGCCCGGTCCACACCTTCTCCCAGGACGGTACCTACGAGGTCTGCCTCACAGTGGTTAACCTGAACGGGGAACATACCTTTTGCCGGACACTTGAGATCGGTACTGTCTCGTCCGTTGAGGAAATTGAAAAAGTGGATATCACGGTTTTCCCCAACCCTTGCCGGGAAGGGGTGAACATCATCATTTCGGACTACCTGCCGAGGGATGCGAGGGTGGTGCTGTACGATATTGCCGGGCAGCAGGTGAAGGTACAGTCTGTGCAGACGGGGTGGAACACACTGCGGCTGGAAAGTATCCGGCCGGGCATTTATTTTTATGAAGTATGGGAGCGAGAAGTGTTGTTGGAGAGTGGGAAAC
>JBCBRY010000099.1:23437-32550 GCA_039819485.1 Bacteroidota bacterium
CTGCGGCTGGAAAGTATCCGGCCGGGCATTTATTTTTATGAAGTATGGGAGCGAGAAGTGTTGTTGGAGAGTGGGAAACTGGTGAAGGTGGAGTAGGTTTTTAAGGATAGCTTGTATTTAAATAAATAGAGTCCTTTACCTTTTTTGAACCAATTAAAGGCAAGGTAGAACTTGAGCAAATTTTGTATCCTATTTGCTCCTCAAAAATAATTGACCTTGTTAATGATTTGATTGTCAATGAATTGTATTTGTATTGTGCTGTCTGCATCGGGGAAGTAACCGAGCCCTCCATCATTTGAATTGTGTTTCCCTTTTGAAAAAGCATGGCCAAAAACTCAAAAAAGGCGAATTAATGCCAATTCCTGCCGGGTTGCTACCAATCATCGAAAAATAGCTTTCTGATAACGGTATTGCCTTCAACTTTGCAGTGTTAAAACTACTTTTTCAAACACTTAGTAAAATTATTAAAATGGCAATTCAGACAAATCAACACGACTTTCCAATACCCCTTGTAAAAGAGCGAATCGTTCGACAACCACGCACTTGCAATCAGGGAGATCTTTTTCAACAACTCCTTACGGGCAAGGCCAAGATAGCTGTCGTCGGACTTGGCTATGTGGGCCTGCCCCTCGCACTTGAATTCGCTAAATCACTAACGGTTATTGGATTTGACATTAAAGAAAACCGGGTGCAACTGATGAGGCAGGGGGCTGACCCCTCCGGAGAACTGCCTCGCTCAGCTTTCCGAAACAGAAAGATCAGTTTTACATCCAGAAGACAAGACCTGGCAGAAGCAAAATTTTTCATCGTCGCTGTCCCCACACCGGTGGACGATCAGAAACGGCCTAATTTGCGGGCATTGATCAACGCAACGGAGTCGGTGGCCAAGGTGCTGAAAAAAGGAGATTACGTGGTATTTGAATCAACCGTTTATCCGGGCTGCACCGAGGAAATCTGCCTCCCCATTTTGGAAATGCTCTCTGGTTTGAAATTAAATGAGGATTTTAAATTGGGCTACTCACCCGAGCGGATCAACCCCGGGGACAAAAAGAACACGCTGACAAGCATAACCAAAGTGGTTTCAGGCAGTGACAAGGAAGCACTGAAATTGATCGCCGACGTTTACGACCTAATCATTGAGGCCGGCGTTCACCAGGCGACTTCGATTAAAGTGGCAGAGGCCAGCAAAATTGTTGAAAACACCCAGCGTGATGTCAACATTGCCTTGATGAACGAGCTGTCAATCATTTTTGCAAAAATGGGCTTAAAAACCCATGACGTGCTGGAAGCCGCTGGAACCAAATGGAATTTCCTCAATTTTTATCCCGGCTTGGTGGGAGGACATTGTATCGGGGTTGATCCTTATTATTTGAAATATAAAGCACATAAGATGGGGATCACCACGGAAGTCATTTCTGGTGCTCGTTCCGTCAATGACCGTATGCCGTTCCTGATTGCTAACCGTATTTTCCAGGAACTAAAAAAAGCAGGCGTCGATGCAACAAATGCCCGTATTCTGGTCAGGGGGATCACCTTCAAGGAAGATGTACAGGACATCCGCAACTCTAAAGTGGCAGAAATGGTGAAATACCTGATGTCCGGTGGAGCTGAAGTGGTCGTAGAAGACCCCCTGGCTATTCCGGATGAAGTGAAAGAAGTGTATGATGTTGCTCTCACAGAAACCCCCGACGGAAAGTTTGACGCAATCATATTGGCGGTCTGTCATAAAGATTTTCAGGAGGCAGATGCTGATTATTACCGGGCACTGAGTCGGTCCAATCCTTTGATTTTTGACTTCCGGAAGCAGTTGACGAGTGTTCCGAATGATTTTAAATATGTGGGTTTATAATAGTTTTTTTTAAAGTCGCTCCGGGGAGGTATTTATTTGTTAAATCCCCCCTCCCCCCTTTTTTTCCATTTTCAATTCCATTAAGATGAATTTTAATTATTGGGGCCGTTGGGCCACTGTCATTTCTTTGTTCTTGTTGCAAGGTGGGGCCAGCCTGGTGGCACAACCAGAACTCTACAACCCCTTAAATGAAAAGATTTACGAACAGGCTTACGATTTATTAAGAACAACCAGCTTGACCCAGGTCGCTGTAAAAGAAGGCAAGCCTTATTTAAAGGCATTTTTCTCTCAAAAATTTGTGCGGGAAGACAGCTTGCAAACAGCCTATTTACAAACAAAAAAAGCATTGGCGAAAAAAGACATGGGCCTGCGCCTGACCGCAGGTTACCGGGCAAATGACGACGAACGTGGATACGAGGGCCTGGATATTGGTTCTTGGGCAAGGGCAGGGTTTGAATGGCATTTCCTGGAGGGGGGCTGGCTGGCAGGAAACACAGAAGCCGACCAGTTGGACAAGGCGATACGCCTGCATGCATTGGAACAAATAATTGCTCAGAAAAAAGTCAATTACCCTTATCTCTACAACCAGGTCATATGGGCTTTCAACAATCAAAAAGCCAAACTATTGAAGCAGCGGAAGTACTTCCTGGAAAGGTTGGTCGTCATCTATACCGAGTTATTTCATGCGCATGACCTTACGCACAACGAAGTGCTGGCGGTAAAAAAGAAACTGGAAGAAACCAAAATCTTATTCGCTACCTATCGGGAATTCAACCATGCTTATAAAAAGGCCAATACAAAAGAATCATTTGGCCTGAATGCCGGACTTTTACCTGTTGTCATCGTGCAATTAGAGCAGCTTTTGGAAGATCCCGCCCGGCTTCAATTGATGGACGAAATCTATGCTGCAAACTGCGCTATTTTGAATCGCAAAAACAAATGGACGGACAGCTGGCGCCTCAGTGTCTACGGCGCCTATAATTTCCGTTCGCAAAATGCTGTCCCGGTCAATAGCCATGCGTCTTTTGGTGTCCGTTTCAGTTTGCCGGTCAATTTTCAAAAAAACAAACAAACAACATTGATGGAACTTGAAAGGGAGATGCTGCGCCGGCGGAAGGATGATGAGAGCTACAACGATAGCCGGGAGTTGATGAACCTGTTTCAGGAATATAATTACAAGCTCAAACAATACGTCACTTTTCAGCACAAACAACAGCACCTTTCCGAACAGCTTCGGGTTGAAAAGATTCACCTCTCCGATGAAGCTCGGCCTTATTCACCTTTGCGGGCACTGACCTACCTGGATACGCAAATGGAAGTGCAACTGGAGTTGACGGATCTCAAACAACAAATGTATCTGTATCTGTTGAAAATGCACAGCCGGGATTTTCACCCCGATTTTACCGACTGTCTTGAACTGGCCTCATTTGAAAAAATCAAGCAAAAGTTGTCAGGTGACAGATACCTGGTTTTTGATCCGGCAGATTCACGTGGGTTGGAGGAAACATTCTATGCGGCTTATCTCCTGAAAAATGAATTCCAAACGATTTTGCTGCCTGCCAGTTGCCCCAGGTATTGGATCGGGTATTTTAAAGAAAATGGTTTCCGCGTGTTCCTGGAACAATCCGACACCTTGCCCAAAACAAAATGGGCCGGGCTGGACGGCTATTTCCGTTTTGCCATTTTCCAGAACAAAATACAGGTCGTGTGGGAAAATGAATTGCTCAGCCCGCTGCTGCTCACCACTGTACCTACCGACCTTTTTGCCAATCGCAATGAACTCGAAAGCTGGATCGACATGCTCAAATCCGAACAACCCGAATTTGGCTTTTTATTTAAATCCATTCGTCCATTGATTCAACTGGACCAAAAAAACCTAAGTCTTGTCGGCCATGAAAACTTTTAGATTCAAACAAAAATCAAGCATTGTCAGGACACTCAAAGAGCCGCCAAAGCCGAAGCAAAAATTCAACTGGCAGCGGTGGATGTGGGTCGGGATCATTTGTTTGGTGCTGGGCAAGGTCAGCTTCCGGGTATATAAAGGCGTCGCTTTGGTGCGGGGAGAAGGCCAGGTGGAATTGAAAAAACAAGCCATCAATTTCATCGACGACATCAAAGTACTGGAACTGTGGGTGGAGGAAGGGGATACCGTTCAGAGGGGCGATACTTTGTTTTTTTATAAAAATGAAACAAGTGCCCATATGGCTGCCAACAGGGTCGTCAATGTGAACAAACCAGTGGACTGGATCGAAAAAGAAAAGTTGAATATCCGTAAAAAGATGGAGTTGAACCGCATCGAAAGTCAATCCATACAGTCGATGCTGAATTTTAAACTGGAAGAATACCAGCATCAAAAAGACCTGGTACTGTTGGGTGTCAATCATATTGAAAGTACGCTCACGGAATTTCAATCGACTATCCTCGGGCTGCAATCCCAACAAAAAGCACTCGGGCGGGAAAACGATTACTATAAAAAGCATTTGGCGATGCTTCGGTCGCAGGAACGCCAACTGAAAAACCTGGAATGGAGCAAAGTCAGCCACCTGAATGATACCGCTTGTTATGTTGCATTAATGGACGGTATCATCGGACAGATCAATTTTGAGCCAAATGAGGTGTGTTATGAAACACATGACGTGATGACCCTCCACCAAATGGGCCAGATTAGCATCAAGGCCTATCTCGACCCGGAGGAAGTGCCGTTTGTGAATAGAGGCGACCGGGTAAATGTCCGCTTCCCAGATGGTAGTGATGGCATCGGGCTGGTGCACAATTTTTATGTATCCACTTATGCCCTGCCCACTGAGTTTCAAAAGAAATATGAACCCACTGAACGAAACGTGGTCATTGATGTAATGCCCATCAGCGAAGGGGAAGCAATGCACTGGATGGGTTTTTATAAAATGACCGTGGAAGTGTCAAAACTTAAATACAATTGGTTGGAATTGATTTGACCATTTCTAAAACGAAAATTATGGTTCTCAAAAGCATCTCCAGACCGGCACACCAACAGCATTTTGAATATGAAGGACTGTACTTTGCACAGGTCAACAGAGCCAGCCAGTTAAGTGACCCATTTATTTTGGACAAGGATGGCATTTTCGTCGAGAGTTCTCGAAGTGAAGAAGTACAACAAATACTCAAACAGGTCCGCGGGAGCGACAATCCATTGCTTTATTTAAAACCTGTTTTCGTAAAATCAATTAAGCTGCCCGCCCACTTAGTGGCGCTTTCGGACGGGGCCGTCAACGATGAAAACCTCCGGCGGGTCGCTAAAAAAACCATCGGAATCAACCAGCAGATTGCCTTGGTTGACAGGCAGGCACGGAAATCAGATTTTAAAGAAGAAACCCTGCTTAAAGCGGTGCAGTTCATCTTCACCCGGCGGCAACCTTTAAAGCCATTTCGAAACCGCAAGGCGATGTGTGGTTACCTGTTTCCGTTTCTCAATGCCTATCTCCCGGCATCGGAAAACCTGCGCATTATTGACATTTTGGAAAAAGCCAGAAAAGAAGAATTGTTGAGCGGAAAAATTCTGGATAAAATCAACCTGTGCCAGGCGTGCGATAGTGCATTCCTGAATTTCCGCGAAACCTGTACCAAGTGCCATTCGATCGACCTGGTGACGGAAGACCTGATCCACCACTTTCGCTGTGCCTATGTTGGCCCAGCGTCGGATTTCAAACAAGGCGATGACCTGGTCTGCCCCAAATGTGATAAATCTTTGCGCCACATCGGGATCGATTATGATAAGCCATCGGAAATATTCAATTGCCAAACCTGCAACCACCAATCGCAGGAAGCACCGATGAAAGCTGCCTGTGCCGACTGCGGGAATGAAATGGAGCTATCCTATATTTCCAGTAAAAATATTGGGACTTATCAACTGACTGCCCAGGGTGAAAAACTGGCCACCCAGGGATTCAAGAATAATGGAATTGATCTTAATGAACGCTCCCTTCCGGTGGGTACCATCGGTTGGGAGTTTTTTAGGATCATGCACCAACAGGAAAAGGAACGGGTGCGGATGACGGGGCATTTGAGCCTTGTTGGTGTCATTCAATTAGATACCGGGCAATTTGAATTTTTAGGCGCCGACAGTAAAGAAAAACTCCGACAGGAAATCGTCAGGATTGTACGCCCCTACCTCCGTTCTGTAGATGTGCTTTCCAGCAAGAATTTCTCTACTTATGCTTTTTTGCTCCCAGAAACGACTGTGCCGGAGGCCCGTCAATTGCAGGAGACCCTTGCCTTTAATTTACAGAAGCTGATCGGCCACAACCTGGCTATAGGATCAAAAGCAATGCAGGTGAAACTATCAAAAATCAATGCCTGAACAATCATGCGCCCTGTTTTAGAATACATATTGCCGGAATACATCAATTATTGGTTCGAGGTCGGTATCGGCAAGTTCATCCGGGTGTTCTGGTATTTTGTGATTTTTGAATTTACCCGGTACATAATTTTGGATTATCTCGTGGCCGGCTGGTTTAGATTGAAAAAGAAAAAACGGGCGGAGCGGTGGGAGACTGCCCGACGGGCATTGTGGAACGAACACCCCTTCATCTCCATCATCGTTCCGGGTAAAAACGAAGGGGCCCATTTATATAAACTGGTCAAAAGCCTCGCCGAGCAGACGTACCAGAATTTTGAACTCATTATCGTAGATGACGGTTCCGACGACGATACGCCAATTATCGGTCGCAACTTGGCGCAAAAAGGACTGATCGATGTGTTTATCAGGAATGAAATGCGTGGAGGAAAGGCATCGGCTGCCAATTTGGCCCTGCGATTTACGAAAGGGAAAATCATTGTACACCTCGACGCCGACTGCTCCTTCGACCGGGATGCCATCGAAAATGTGATCATCCCATTTTATCAGGACGAAAGAATCGGGGCAGTAGGGGGCAACGTGAAAGTGAGAAATTACCGGGACAGCCTGTGTGCTAAATTGCAGGCGATTGAATATTTAAAAACCATCTCTGTGGGGCGTATTCTCACCACCCAATTGGGTATTTATAAAATCATTTCTGGTGCGTTCGGTGCTTTTCGAAGTGATGTCATCGAGTCGATTGGCGGCTGGGATATCGGTCCGGGGCTGGACGGCGATATTACCGTGAAAATCAGAAAGTCAGGATTTAAAACCGTTTTTGAACCCTCCGCTGTTTGCCTCACCAATGCACCCTCCAAATTCAAAGTATTGACGAAGCAGCGTCTGCGCTGGGACAAGTCCATCATCCGTTTTCGGGTGCGCAAACACAAGGATGTTTACCTACCGAACGCGAATTTTAACTGGAGCAATTTTTTTGCACTCTTTGAAAATGTGTTTTACAATGTGATACTTGATATTACCTGGTGGCTGTACATCATTGATATGTGCATCCATTTTAACAGCAGCCTTAAATTCATCATTCCCATGAATTTGACGTTGTACACCGTGGTTGGTTTTGTTCAAATGACCAGTGCCTATATTTTTTCTGAAAGACGGAAAGAAGAATTGTGTCTTTGGCCCTATTTGCCGCTGATGAGTTTTTACACAGGCATGTATTTGCGTTTCGTGCGAACCCGGGCCTATTATCAGGAATTTGTTTTTCGAAAATCTTATGATGATCCGTGGAACCCTGTCAAGTCGAGTATACAGGCAAAATTGAATGGTTTTTGACGACGAACATGATTTAACCTGTTGGGGCAACTAGCCCCGACAGGTCAAGAAATGGGATTTAAAGAGGCGAAACTTGAGCCGACCCGAATTTTTGCTTGTTCGAAAATTCGGGATATTAATATAGGAGCGGGTAATTGTGTTCTTGTAAATGGTGGACAATTATGGCATTGTACTTTTTTTCTTGATAAAAAAAGTCTGGGTACAGGACAAAATTTAATTTTTAAAAACAAAACGAGTACATCCTCCCCCTAACCCCCTCCGAAGGGCAGGGCTGTTCAGTTCTTGAAATTTGTAATACGATCTGCGTGAAGCAGTTCAGAAAGTTCCTTGACTTTGTTGGCATAATAGATCGTTCCTTTTTTGATTGACCGGAACCCGAGGCCCCTATAAATATTTATGGCAATGTTGATCAGCATGGATTGTACCTCCACTGCCTGGCCGACGTTGATGCGGCACCTGTCCTCTCCAAAGTTCACGTCCTTTACATAGTGAAGCCCGTTTTCGATCTGCCAATGGCCCCTGATCCCTTGGGCAATCATGGCGGCATCGTTGGTGTCCAGGCTGGTGATGAAGTAATGTCCCTGCCCAAAGGCACCTGTCTTGGGGCGGTTTCCGCACCTCCGTACATGGACGACCCTTTGTATGCCCTTCCATTGGGGCGGGACCCACAGGGGTTTACGGTACAGGGCCACATACCTGTTTTCCAGGCGGCCGCGGTTCTTTTCGCTGCTTTCAAATACATCCACCGGGCCTTGGGCTGCCAGGTGGCTTTTTATTGCCCCCAGCAATTTAGGGGCGTTGGCCTTGACCTGGATGAGGTAACCATTGCCGCTCTGGACGATCAGCCGGAGGTTTTTTTTGTACAGTGCAAAGCATCCAGGGTGATGACCATTCCCTTGAACCCCAGCTGCTCCAATAAGGACTGCAGGGCAGGTAGCTCACCTCCCTTGCCATTGTTCCTGCGCCCGGCCCGCAGGGCAACGCCGGACCGTTGTACAAAAAGGCTGACCATCATCACGTAATCCTGCTTCGCACCATGCTGGTGGACCACCGTACTTGCCAGGCCCTTGCCGTCCGCACTGACGAACTGGCCTGCCTGCCCGGGGTTAAACTGGCTGGCCCAGCCCCGGAAGGCATGGGCAACGGCCTCAAAATCCAGAACAGAAAAAATGGTCCTGATCTGTACAAACTTGGGAACGCCATGCTTAAAACCGAACATTCGGGCAAAGGCTTCTCCATTCGCCTCCATGAAGGTCCCAATTTCACGGAACCCAGTGTAACCGCTCATGATGGCCATGGTGGACATGGTTAAAAAAGGGACCAAGGGGTGCCGGAGGCCAGAGGCTTTTCGGGGATCAGGTATTTGACTAAAATAGTCAACTAAACTTTTTGCCATAAGTATCTATTTTGCCAACAAAATATCAAAGAACTTTTTGAGTGGCAACACTCAGAAGATATTAATCTTTTTTAGAACTGAACAGCCCTGCCCTTTGGAGGGGGTTAGGGGGAGGATGTACTCGTTTTGTTGAAGCTGTTTAAAAATGATTTGTTCCAAAAAGTTGGAATAAATAAAAAATGTTGCAAAAGCTGTAAATTGTTAGT
>JBCBRY010000100.1:0-32490 GCA_039819485.1 Bacteroidota bacterium
AGGCATTTGAGCAGACCCTGGAAACCGTCAACGGGCAGGTCGGGCTGCTGGAAGGGGAACTTGACAGCCTCTCGGACAAGGCGTTCAAAAAAGAGGCTGCCTACTTTTGAGACAGCCTCTTTTTTTTTGTAAAAAAACGATTCATCTTTTTTATAGAATACCATCCTGCTCAGGAGGAACAACAATATTTTTTGAAAATAATTTTGAAAAAAAACGATCCTCCCACCCCTTTTAAATAATTGGTGGCAATAATGAATGAAGGCCTTAAACACTTGATATTTTCACACACGTTCAATTAAAATAAATATCCCTAAATAATTATTTCAATGATGGTACAAAACCTCATAATCACACAGTAAATGTACTTGGAAGTCGGTAAAGACCAGTGAGCGTGCTGCTCACCTATTAATTCATTGTTCTCCGGTTCAAAATCTTTTATCAGAGTCTGGATACAGCTTTAAGTCGATAGGATGCTTTCACATCTTTAGCCGCCTTATTGCTCCAATAATAATTGTTCACTGCCCTTGACCAGGGTCAAAAACTATTTGTGCTATGTTTAATACCATTCTTTTTGTAATGGGCTGGCTGCTGATGGCCGGCCAACCTGTTACGCAGCAACTTAACTGCGCTTCCTGCCAGGCGGTCACCAACCTGCAATCGCTCGGTCAATTGGATAATTCGCTGACCCTTACCTGGGATGACTACGCGGGTGCCACCAATTATTCCCTGATGTACAACCGGGAGGAAGACGGCTACACTAGCAATGTAATTACGACCGGAAACAACAGCTATACCTTCACCGATCTCCCTCCGGGACACTATGAGTTCCTGGTGCGGGCGGACTGCGGGTTACTCATCAGCAGTTTCATAGGAGTAGAAGACATTATTGAATAGCCGGTTGAGTAATCAAGAACGGGGGGACTATTTTAGTTCCTCCGCTTTTTCGATCATCCATTCGCGAAAGGAAAACTTTTCTCCTTGTTGAAGTTCTTTGATATAAAGATCAACCAGTTCGCTGGAGCGGTTCAGTGAGTGGTGGATTTTGCACAAAGTTTTGAGTTTTTTAAAGAAGAGGAAATAACCAGCCTTCTTTTTTTTGGAAAGCCCCGTGTTGCCCCTCAGGTATTCTTCAAACCTCCTGATCTCTGTGTTCAATTCTTCGAATTCGCCTCCCTCCGTATCTTGTTCGTAGTAAATGCGGAGCAATAACGACCGTTTTCGAAGGTTGTATTTTTCATGGCAACGGACGGGAACAAACCCCAGGTAGGTCAAGGCCTTTTCAAAATAGATGCCCTTTTTCCTGGCCGATCCCTGGTGAAAATAGATGATACCGAGACTGATATACTCCACAATCGTTTTTTCATCTTTCGGCAGGTAACGGGATTTTTGTTTCAAAAATCTATTGGCCCACTTAAATTTTCCTGCTTTCATGGCCACCGTCACGATGTTGAGAAAATGGCTGGGGTCAATAATACTATTGGGGAGCTTTGAAAAACCACTTTCCACGGAGCGTTTATACAGCTCGAATAATAATGTATTCCGCTCCGCTTTATCCATCTGAGCAGACGAGTTGACCTTTTGAGCCAACAGCTTCAAAGCGATCTGCTTTTCCCGGTATCCCAGGTATTTAAGCGAACTGAACACTTCCTTTTTAATGGACGACCAGTGGGCCGTACTCACATTGTCGGCATACAGGCGAAACAACAACAGGAATATTTTGATGGAGGGAGAGGAATTGGTTCTTCTTTCAGCCACTTCATGCACGGCGTCCAGTAAGACGAGTTGCTCTTCCGAATTGATAATTCCTCTTTTCAAAAAACTCTCTGCCCCGCTTTCGAGGTAATCCAGGATAAAGTGGTTCTCCAGGTGCTCGATGTGCCGTTGTAACAGGTCATTGTTTTTGTCCAACGGTTCGGCGGCCGGGTGATAGTATAAATATTTGTAGAGGGCAGCTAACTCGTGGTGATAGGTTTTGCCCCGCTCTTCCCTGGCGTTCAGTTTGTCGATCCGTTTGGCAACAGTCTTCTCAAAAAGAGAGTGGTCTTTTCGGTTCGCCAGCGCAGAGGCAAGGAGCTCGCTCCGGTAGGCTGATCTTGATTTCAGCTCGGTCAGTACGAGAAAATCTTCAACCAGACGGCAAGTTTCCGATTTGATCCGGCGTAGCTTCTGGCCATTGAAAGGCGTTTGGCCAAATATCCTTGCATACAGTTTTTCATTGGACATGCCATTGCTGTCATGCTTTCCTGCGGCCTCTTCCTTCAGTGCCGAAAAACAGCTGACATGATGTTTTTTAGCTCCACTAACTGAGGAACCCAGGTAAGATACAGCCTCTTCTTGCTCCTGCCGGGTGAGTACTTTGATCAAACTGTACAAGGTGTTGCGGGACATGGTCGCATAGTTTTTTTAGCAAATATATTGAGAACAAACCAAAATGAGACCATTCGCAAATATCAATTTCAAAATACTGATAATCAATTTTTTAAATATAAAATTAAATTAAATTAATTCTTGACTGAGGTTTTACAAACTGCATTTTGACCGTTACCCGAATGGAATTGGAGGAGGTTAATTTTATAGAGGGTTAAAGATAGAACAGGGCTGATAAAAAGTAAATCCAAGCCTTTCAGTCAGCAATAAACTTAAAACGAAAATCACCGCATTGTTTGCCTGAACCCAAAAGAACCAAATATTAATTAAACGATGAAGAAGTTGCTTGGAAACAGACAGATGATCCTGAACAACTTCTCTTTGAATAATCTGAAACAACAACTGATTCCAAATTATCAATAACCTAAATCAAAGATCAACAATGAAAAAATCAACATTGAAATTTTTGCTGCTTGCAGCCCTGTTCGCGGTTCCCTGCTTCTCAAATGCACAAAACTACACCCTCGCAGGTGGCCTGCGGCTGGGATACCCAACTTCCGTCAGCTTAAAATACTTCCTCTCAGAGTCAAGCGCTGTGGAGGGGTACGTCGGGACACGCGGCTTCTCAAATTATCGATGGTACAACGTCTCTGCTGCTTATCAGTACCACAAGCCGATCGATGAAGTCGACGGCCTGCAATATTATTTTGGGGCAGGGTTGTCTGTTTTCTTCTGGAATTTTGACAACTTCTTTCTCGAAGATCATTCCACTACGACCGTTGGTATACAAGGGTATGCTGGACTTGACTACACCTTCGAAAGCATTCCTCTGGCGCTCAGTTTGGACTGGGTTCCCACCGTATTTTTTAATGGGTTTTCTTCTGGTCTCGCAGGTGGGTACGGCACCCTTGGGGTGCGGTATATCATTTCCGAATAAATGACTGGACAACCAGTCCAAAAGCAATCAACAATCCATTTTTATCATCATAAATGACCGGTCAGCCTCTTGAACCTTGCTGCGGGAAAAGAGGCTGGCCAAACCAATATCCAATGAAAAAGTTCACTTATTTCCTCAGTCTCCTTTTCTTGACCACCTTTCTTTTTATTGCTTGTAACAAAGACAGCGACACGACCGACGACCCTGACGAGTTACTGTTCCAAAGCCTCTGTTCAGCCTCCACGGGAACCCTCGACCTCAGGGTCGGCAACAAAAAATGGGGCAACTCCTGTGCCCTGACCTACAGCGTGGATTACAGTCAATTAGGCCTGGGAGACAGCCTCTACCTCGTGATCACCAGTTACACTGGCGAGGGTATTTATCTCAATGACGGTTCGTTCGAGTGGTTCACCTTGGCCATCCTGATTGATCAAGGCACCGGTACCTACAGCTTTGATGAAGTCAATGGAGGTGCTTGCTACTACTCCGGGATCATTGAATATACCAACGGCCCAGGCGGCCCACAGGGCAATACGACCAATGAGCAGTCCTTCTGTACCGACACCGAATCGAACAACAACCAGGTAATCATCGAATCCATTGACGGCAACAAGGTCAAGGGCACATTCGACCTGGTCGCTTTTGATGAGGACGGTCAGTCCCTGGAACTGGAAGGAGAATTTGATGTAGAGTATTTAGAGTAACAGGATCAGACTCGTTTCCATGTCTAAACACCTGGTAAAGCCAGTAGTATCAACCTTAAAAAACTGGTAACGAAGACTTGCCGGTGGTTTGCGGGGCGGTGGCTGTGCCGCCTCGCAAAAGGGTTTAAGGGGCGAGCCCAAAATCAAATAACTTTTATTAAAAATGTGAACGACGGGCATGATTGTACAACAAGGTAAACGGGGCAACACCTAACAGATTTCAGAAATCAGTTGGGCCTAACCTGCCTGCAAACCAGCGGCAATTTTTTACCTGCCGTTCGCATGTCAAAGTATTAAACATCATAACCATGAAGTTAATACCCTCCCTTTTTCTAATATTCTTTTCTTTGTTTGCATCCGTCATTTCATTTGGCCAAACAGGCGAGGGTTGTGCCAATGCCATTGACCTTTCGGCTCTCATCAGTCCTATTGATGGTACAACGGTTGGATTTGCGGATGACTTTACCAATAGTTGCCTTGTCGGCTCCAATGACCGCATATTTTTCATTGATGTGCCGGACGGGAACACCATCATCATTGGCCAACAAACAAACAATTATGATTCACGAAACAGAGTGGCTTACGGTGGTGCCTGCCCGGGTCAGGTAGAAGTTGAATGTTGGGACGATCCGGATAGTTATTATGTTTTCTGGCTAAATACCACCGGTGTTTCCCAACGGGTTTGGTGGATTCAAGAAGGTTATTCCTCAAGCAGTGCAGGAAATTTTACACTGGAATGGCTCCTCTTGCCCCCCCCTGTCAACGACGAGTGCGCCAATGCCACTCCTTTTCCGGCCATACCAACCGATAATTCTTGTGCCTATGTAAACGCGCATACGGTGTCGGCCACTGAATCACTGGCCGGATGCGTCGGATCAGCGGATGACGACATCTGGTTTTCATTTGTTGCTCCTGCCACCTCGATTTCAACTGAACTGAACCTCATCAGCGGATCTGGAGATATGGTTCACGAGGTATTCAGTGGATCATGCGGTACACTGAACAGTATCCTGTGCAGTGACCCTGAATCAAATACACTGACTGGCCTGACCACCGGCGAAACCTACTTCATCAGGGTATATTCCTATGCTTCCTCTGGGTATTCTGAATTTGAACTGTGCCTGAAAGTACCCCCGCAGCCCCCTGCCAACGATCTGTGTTCAGATGCCATTCCGATCAGTTGTGGGCAAACCATTAGTGGGTCCACCCTAAACTCAACAGTGGATCCGATCGGGTGCGCTTTTTTGAATTCAACATCGGGCTATGGAGTCTGGTACACTGTACAGGGAAATGGCAACGAAATAACCGTCAACCTTTGTGATGCTGATTATGACAACCAGGTGGCCGTTTTCACCGGTGACTGCAGTTCTTTAAACTGTTTTGCTGGTGATGACGACTGGTGCTGTACATTTTGTGGTGGTCAGGTCACTTTTCAGTCAACAGCTGGCGAGACTTATTATATCTGGGTAGTTGGTTACCAATCTGGTATTGGGAATTTTAGCATAGCTGTGGATTGTGATGTAACGCTCGTCAGCGACCTGTTGCCGGTATCACTCCTCTCTCCGGTAAATAATTGTGAAATATCCCAACCGCAGGAAGTACAGATCGAAATCTCCAATGGCGGGGTGGTTCCACAGTCTAATTTCACGGTCGGTTATACATTCGAAAATACGACCGAAACGGAAACTTTTTTCGGAACCATTCAGCCAGGCAGCACCGCCACTTTCACCTTCTCGGAAACCGTTGACATGAGCAATATCGGTAGTTTTGACTTCCAATTGTTCACCGATCTTCTGGGCGACCAAAACCCCTTCAACGATACTTTGACGGTCTCGGTGGAGCACTTGCCGCCCCTGGAAGTGGATGCATACTTTTGGTTTGGGAATGATTCTATCTGCCAGAGTGAAACCGTGTTCATCGCAACGGATTACAATCCTGACTATCAATATCAATGGAGTACAGGTGATATCTATTATTTGATCAGTGATGTTCCCGACTCAAATACGACTTACTCCGTAACGGTAACGGATACGGCCCATCCGGGCTGCACCGCCGTAGCTTCGATTGCGGCAACAGTATTCGAAGCCCCCGCAGTACCCGTACCTTTCCCTTCGAGCAATACACTGTGCCCGGGAGGGACGGTCACCATCTCGGTCTTTAATGTTTCCGGTAACCTCATCTGGAATACTGGCGAAACCGGCCCCACCATTACCGTCAGCCAACCGGGCTATTATTGTGTAACCCACGTCGGTGAGAACGGCTGTACCTCCAAGTCTGATTGGATCTACATTGGCCAGGAAAGCGAACCGGACATCTGGTGTTTTGGCGATTGTGTCATTTGTGGGCAGGAAACACAAAACCTCCAGGTCAACTTTGGAGAGAGTTTCCAGTGGTCGACAGGTGAAACAACACAGGTCATCAACGTAATGCCAGCCGTGACCACTACTTACTCCGTAACGGTAACGACCCAGAACAACTGTATCCACGTGCGCGAAGAAACCGTGACCGTTGCCTCCGATGCCCCGCCTGGCACCCCTACCAACCTCTTGCCACCCGATGGTTCACAAAATGTGGCCCTTCCACTACAGTTGACCTGGGCACCCGCTGCCAACGCAACGCATTATGATGTTTACATCTGGCCGGAAAACGAACCTGAGCCAACTGCCTTTCCCTACTATACGACTTCCCAGATCAACTTAACCGTTTATGGAGGATTGCAATATGGAGAAACCTATCGTTGGAAAGTCTGTGCCCGCAACGCCTGCTCCTCCGCTGCCGAAAATTGCAGCATTTCACAAAAGTTTACCCTCAATTTTTTGCCTGATCTAATCGTCGTGGCCGACAGCATAAATGCCCCCGACACTGTTTTTTCAGGGACAGAATTCGTGGTATCATGGCTGGTCGAAAATAGTGGGATCGGCAGTACCCAGGGCATCTCATCCTCTGCTTTTTGGCACGACGCCTGCTACCTTTCAACGGATGCTGTTCTAAGCTTTGATGACCGGTACTTAGGGGCCAGACTAAACCCAACCGCCCTGTTGTCAGGGTTTGGTTACAACAACTCCCTGACGGCCACTTTACCGGAAGGCATCCAGGGAGAATTCTACCTGATCGTATGTACCGACCGGTATAACTACCTGCCCGAATCGGATGAGCAAAACAACCATGGTATCAGGGCCATACCGATGACCATCCTTTTGTCTCCTTATCCCGATCTCACCGTCAACTCTCTGACCATCGACGGAGCAGCTGGAGGGGTGGTCTTCCCGGGAGAGGGCTATGATTTAAATTGGAGGGTAGTCAACCAAAGCCACGGCCTCAATTCTGCTCCGACCAAAGCCAACTGGTGGTACGACCGTATCTACCTATCGCGCGACAGCTTCTTTAACCCACAAACAGCATTTTTACAAAAAACCCTCCGCCACGATGGCAACCTTGACCAGGAAGCCACCTATGACTCCTCGTGGGTAATCACCATCCCGCCCACCGCAGAAGGAACCTGGTATGCCTTTGTTTGCACGGATGCCACGGATCGGGAATACGAATTTGTTTTTGAAGACAACAACTGCTTCCGTTCCATTCCCCTTTTGGTCAACAGTCCCGGCAAACCTGATTTTCTGCTAACTGGCACACAGGCACCTGATACTGTCAGCAACCGGGAATCCATCACTGTCAACTGGACCGGGCAAAACATTGGTGCCGACTTTGATGGTCACCTCTCCGACCGGGTCTACATCAATGATCAGCCTAACCTGACGGGCGCCCAGTGGTTAGGAAGCGCTTCGCAAAATTTCGGATCTTCCCCTCTGCTTAACCTGGATACCTATTCGAATGAGGCCCAATTGGATGTGCCTTCCAATATCACTGGAAAATACTACCTCATCGTAGTGACCAATGGTGGAAACGGGGTCAGCGAATCCGATTTCACCAACAACCTTTTGGTGGACAGCATCTGTGTTCTCACACCTAACTTGACGGTAACCAATGTTGTCTCTCCTCCAGAAGCGATTTCCGGCCAAACAATCATCATCAATTGGACAGTGGCCAATATCGGCCCCGGAGACCTGCTCGGTACTTACGTCTCTGACCGGGTGCAGTTGCTCGATGTAATCGATCCCGGAAATTCTTTTTACCTGCCGCCCACCGCAGGAGGTCTGACCATCTTTGCGGGAGACAGTGCCAGCCGCCAAAGATCCTATACCATACCGAATGGATTGACGGGTAGTTTTTGCTTGGAAGTAACCACTAATTATACGCAGGGTGTTTATGAAAATGGCCTGTACAACGATAACACTTTCATCACCTGTGACACCTTCAATATTTTACCAGCCACTTACTCCGATCTGGTGGCCAGCAGCATCGCCAGTCAACTGGATTCTGCAACCGCCGGTAATGTCATCTCGATTGGTTTTTCTGTAAAAAACGCCGGCGAAGCTGCCACTTTGGGCAGTTGGAACGACCGCGTACTGCTCAGCAGGAACAATACCTGGCCGCTGGCCTCGCCCCTGTTTTTGGGAAGCTCCATTGAGTCGCAGGTAACGCCGGTGGATAGCAGTTATGAAAGGCAGCTGGCTGCTACCCTACCCTCCTACCTCGATTCCGGTAATTATTACCTGTGCCTGGATGTAGATGCGGGAGATGCTGTTTTTGAAAACGAGGAGTCCAATAATCGGATTTGCAGTACGCAGCCAATTTATCTGAACGTCTATCCAAGAATAAACCTGACCTTCGTCGGCTTGCCAATCGGCCCCGATGTCATCACGCCCGGTGTCCCTGCCACCGTTTCCTACAGTGTAGAGAATGAAGGCAACGCCATCACACCTGCCAACCTCTGGTACGATGGGCTTTATCTGTCTCCGAATCCGAGTTGGCAACCGACCGATGTGCTGCTGGCCGAATGGCAGCGCAACGGGGCCCTGGAAGCCGGGGGGACCTATCAGGCACAAGAGAATTTTACGTTACCGCCCAATTTCAACGGTGCGTTTTACCTCCATCTCGTGATCGATCACCAAAACGCCGTCATCGAGGATAGCGAAACAGATAACATCAGGAAAATCTTACAGTCAAACGGTAATGATTCGGTTATTGTAAGCTATCCTGAAAAACCAGACTTATCGGTTGATAGCCTGACGGTACCTACCAACGGTACAGCCGGGCAGCCGCTTTCTATTACCTATAAAATCAAAAACACAGACCCCGATGGTGAGGCATTGGGCAATTGGACAGAAGCAGCCTACCTGTCGAGTGATTCTATTTTAAGTGCTGGCGATGTGTTTTTAGGACAAAAAGCAAACGCTGTGCAGCTGAGTTCATTAGGCTCATATCCGGAAGAAATGGAGATTACCCTGCCCCTTGGCCTTTCTGGCAATTATTTTCTCCTGGTGAAAACGGATGCCGGGAACGTGGTCAGCGAAGAGGATGAAAACAACAATGTCCGTGCATCCTATATATTCCTCACCCAGCCAGCCCCCGGTGACCTGATCGTCAAGAAAGACGCCATCGAAGCACCGCCGATTGATACCATTGCGACGGAAATCACCATTTCGTGGTATACCGCCAACATTGGCCAAAATCCCCTTTCCGGTTTCATGCAGGAGGGCGTGTATTTATCGGAAGATGAAAACTGGGATGCCTCCGACCTGCTGCTCGGCACCTGGAGCGGCACTATTGGTCTCGATCCCGGGTCGGCCGTACAGCATGAAATAACGGCCCGGCTCGAAAATGTTAGACGGCAGGACTACCACGTTTTTGTAAAAACTGACCTGCTCGACCATTTCCTCGAAGAGGAGGAAACCAATAACTGTAGCAATGGCCCGGCCACGGTGTTTGTGGAGGTACCGGAATTGCCCATTGGACTGCCAGCCACCGACGCTCACCTGGCCCTGGAGCAACCCATTTATTACCGCATCGAAATACCGACCGATACCATTGGCGAAACCATGCGGGTCAGCATCGCTTCCAGTGACAGTATGGCATTTAATGAACTGTACCTGCGCCGCAACAACATCCCTTCCCGCACCCAGCACGATTTCAGCTTTCCGGTACCATTTACCGCCAATCAGGAAATTACGGTTCCTGCATTGGCATCGGGAACTTATTATGTCATGGCCTATGCAGTGGAAGGAACGCCCGTACAGGATGTGGGGCTATTGGCCGAGATCATTCCCTTCCAGATTACTTCTATTAACGTCAACCAAGGAAGCAATACCGGGTTTGTGACTGCATTGTTGGAAGGAGCCAAGTTTCACCCTGGCATGTCCGTCTGGCTCACCGACCCCGATCTTGGAGATATCATTGCGGTCGACATTCAGGTCATCAATTCATCGCGCGCCTTCGTCACTTTCCCATTGGAGGGAGCTTCCCTTGGGTTGTATGATGTAGTGGCGCAGGATAGCTCGATGGCGGTTGCAGACCTTCCCGATGGCTTTAGCGTGATCGGTGGCACGGCAGGCAACGCGCCACTTCTGGCAGATTGCTCTATTGATCTGGGAAACCAGACACTTACGCTTACCAATGTTTCCGGTTTGGTAGACATCCTCCAGTTTGAACCGGTTCATCCATCGGTCGTCCGCCCGAATCAGGTAGTGCCCATTACGCTGAAATTTACAAACATCAGCAATGTGGATGTCCCTGCCCCTTCCCGGATTTTCAGTAGCCTTGATGGTTTCCCTTTGAGTACCGATACGGATGAACTTACCGAAGATCTACAAGAACTGTCCCTCCTTTTCACCGAAGAAAACGGGCCGGCCAATGTGCTGCGACCGGGCGGGGTAGCTTTTGTCACAGTCTATTCAAAAGCAACACAGAGCGAGGGTGTGATGAAGTTCAAGTTGTTGTCAAATTGATTGTAGTATAATTTCAAAATCAGAGAATTAATCATGAAAATTCTATTCAATATCATAATTACCTTTTTATTTCTGCCAACTCTTTTTGCCCAAAACATCCCCCGCACCAATTTCACCGGGCCGTGGGGCGTACAGGTAAACACCTATAATGGCAATCTATTCTTGCAACGCAACGACCTGGCAATCCCTAATCAGGGACTGTCCATTGATTTTGGCTTTGTTTACAATTCTTTTCGGGATACCCTCGACATGGGTTTCGGGAAAGGCTGGCTGTGTTCGTACAGCCTCCGGTACGACTCCATCGGTACGGATTCCATTTTAGTGGAACGGGCCGACGGCCGACGGGACGTTTTTACAAAAAACAATGGGGCGTACCTTTCACCCACTGGTATTTTTGACGAATGGAGAGTCAATGGCCCTGGTCAATTCTTGTTAACGACTAAATACGGGATGCGCTATTATTTTGACAATCCTGACCATCGGCACCTCACCCGGATCGAAGACACCAATGGGAACCAAATTTCGCTTGAATACAATGGAAATGAACTGGTCGGGGTTACCGACAATTCCAACCGGACCATCGGCCTGACGTGGAGCAACGGCCGTCTGACTGGTTTGTCTGATGCCAATTTTCCGGGAGGAAGAAATGTCCAGTTCAGTTATACCGATGGGCAGTTGGCCAGTGTAACCGACCCAGAGGGTGGAGCGATGGTTTATGCGTATGAAGGAACTAACCTCGCCTCCATTATCAATGAAAAAGGGGACGAGATGCAGTTTGGCTACAACGACGACGGCCGGGTATCAACCATCGTTACCTGTGTGACCCACCTGACCTTCACTTACAACCCTGATCAAGGCAAAACGTACGTAACGGAGAAAAACCCGGACGGCGACCGCATCACCACATATCAATATGACGAAGAAGGCAAACTGGTACAAAAAACGGGCAATTGCTGTGGCTACAACACCCGCTACCAGTACGACAGCGACCATAATGTCAACCAATTGACCGACGCCAACGGCCATCCGTTTTCGGCCAGCCACGACCTGAAAGGCAATGCATTAATCACTACAGATGCCGATGGTGCTGCCCAGTCTTTTGTCTTTGAGAACAACCTGAACCGCTTGCAAGCCATAACGGACAAAAGGGGGAATGGCACCGATTTTCAGTACGATACGAACGGGAACCTGGAAAGAATTACGCAACCGGAAGGTGTGGAGTTGGCTTTTGCATACGACGACCACGGCAATGTCATTTCGGTGGAGGACGGCAATGGCAACACTACTGCCATGCAGTACAATGACAATAATGATGTGACCTTTATCGACTACCCCATTGGTGATGAGTCTTTTACGTATGACGCCGTGGGCAATTTATTGTCGAGTACGGATGGCAACAACAACTCGGTGACTTATGATTACGATAAACTCAACCGTTTGCGCGTCATTACCGATGACTTATCAAACACCGTACAGTACGAATATGACCCAGCCTCCAATTTGACCAAGGAAATTGATGCAAACGATCAAATCAAAGAATATTCCTACGATGCCCACAACCGCCTCGCTTCAGTGACTACCCCTGCGGGAAATACTCATTATGGCTACGATGCTTCCGATAACCTGACCAGCATTACCGATGCCAACGGACATACAACCTCGTTCACTTACGACCAGCGCGACCTGCTCGTGGCAGAAAGTGATGCCATGAACAACACCACAGCCTATACCTACGACGGCAACGGCAACGTACTCACCCGTACCGATGCCAATGGCATGACCACTTACTATGCTTATGACAACCTCAACCGCCTCCTGTCCAAAACCTACGACGGGAATACCGACAGTTACAGCTACGATCCCAACGGCAACCTGCTCTCCTGTTCGAACAACCACATCAGCATGAGTTTCACCTACGATGCCCTGAACCGGTTGACTTCCAAAACCATCAATAATTGGGGGCTCACCATCGCTTACGAGTACGACTTTGCCGGCAACCGTACCAAAATGACCGACCCCAGCGGTGAAACTTCCTATGAATATGACGCCAACAACCGCCTGACCAGCATGACCAACCCGGCTGGTGAAACAACGCTGTTCACCTACGACCTTGGCGGACGCCTGACCCGGCAAAACAACCACAACGGGACATCGGCCGGATACACGTACGATGCCGCCAACCGCCTGACTGTTTTGGTACACCGCAACGCCGCCGGCGACGAGTTGGTCAGGTACCGCTACGAGTACGACGGCAATGGCAACCGCACCAAAATGACCACTGTCCAGGGAGAGGTCGACTATACCTACGACGGGGACAACCGCTTGATGAGCGCCACCTACTCTGGCATTCCGGCGAACAATGAAAGTTACGAATACGATGGCGCAGGCAACCGTACCTCGTTTAACACGACCGATTATGACTACGACCGAGCCGACCGCCTGCAAAATGCCGGTACCACTACCTACGCCTTCGACGCCAACGGCAACCTGCTAACAAAAAATGAAAACGGCCAGACGACCCACTACCACTACGACGGGGAAAACCGCCTCGTCCGGGTGCAACTCCCCGACGGGAAAGAGGTCCAGTACCAGTACGATCCCTTCGGCAACCGCATCTCCCAAAACAACCAGGGCCAGACCACCCGCTACCTCCTCGACGGCGACAATGTACTCATGGAGTTGGACGCCTCCGGTCAAACCCTCGCCCGCTACACCGCCGGCCTCACCCTCGATAGCTGGATCAGCATGGAACGGGGCGACGAGTCCTATTTCTACCACACCGACGGGCTGGGCAGTGTAACCGCACTCACCGATGCTGTACAGGGCGTGGCCCAGGAATACCAGTATGATTCCTACGGAAACAGGCTGCCCGGAACCGATAACGTGACCAATCCTTTCACGTACACCGGGCGGGAGTACGACGAAGCGACGGGGCTGTACTATTACCGGACAAGGTTCTATGATGCGGAGGTGGGGAGGTTTTTGACGAAGGATAAATTCTCAGGGATAAAAAAATCCCCAATAAGCATGAATAGTTATACTTATGTTGAAGACAACCCAATATCGTACACTGATGCTTTTGGAAATATTTCCAATAAATATTTCAATAAAGTTATTTTTGGTATTAGAGCTTTTAAATTGTTTAAATCGGTTTCGAAATTCTTTAATCAGGAGCGCCCGAGATTCACAGGTGGTTATTCTTGGTTTGGAACAAACTATTGTGGTCCAGCAGATGAACATTTTATTGGTCCTATTCCACCTCCAAAAGACGATATTGATTACGCATGTTATTTACATGATAAAGCTTATGAAAAAAATGGAGCAAAAGGAATTTATGATGCATTATGCAACTTTTCTACCGAGATAATTACTGCTGATTTAAAATTATTTATTGATGCCGTTAATTCAATTCAAAATGGTAACAATAAATCGAATTTTGCGGCCCGCCAGGTAGCTAGTTCGTTCAAAGTTATTTCGACTTATAAAATTTATGTAAGAGCAAATCCAACTTCATTAGTCAGTAAATCGATCCTTGCAATTTGTCGACAATGGGGAGGTGAACAATTTAACTCTCCTCCCGGTACCGGCTCTGGCGACTGCGACATCTGCATCCCCATCGTCCGGGCCATCGACCCCAACGAGATCATTGCCCCCGATGGCTGCGATGTCGATAACTGGGTGGCTCAAAATGCGACCCTGCCCTACACCATCCTCTACGAGAACGACCCCGACTTTGCCACCGCCCCGGCCCAGACGGTCCGTATTGAGCACAAACTCGATCCGGACGTTAACCCGTTCTCTTTCCGCCTCGCCGACTTTGGGTTTGGCAATTATTATTTCACCGTACCCGACGATATAAGCTACTACAATACCCAGCTCGACCTGACCGACTCCCTCGGGGTGCTCTTGGATGTAACCGCCGGACTGGACCTGAGCGACACCACTGCCTTCTGGATTTTCCAATCAAAAGACCCAACTACCGGACTGACCACTACCCTGCCCGCCGATGTGGGTTATCTTCCCGTCAACGATTCACTGACCCATGCCGGGGAGGGCTTCGTGAATTTTACGGTGATCGCCAGTCCGTTCTCCAGCACTTTCGATACCATCCACGCACAGGCCGACATCATTTTTGACGATAACCCGGCCATCCTGACCAATGTCGAGTTCAACCTCATCGATGCTGATCATCCGGTGAGCCAGTTGACCAGTGTCGACAGCACCAACCAGGGTTACGTGGTCAACTGGAACGGAACAGACGTTGGCGCTGGCATCAACCGCTATGTCCTTTATGCTTCGCAAAATGGCGGCCCCTTCCTGCCGGTGGCCGATGACCTGACGGATTCGACCTATACCTATGTTGGAGAACCAAACAGCAGCTACGAATTTTTCACTATTGCCATTGACTGCGCCGGAAACATCGAGCCGCTGAAACCCGGTGGTTGTGCCCTGGCACTGGCGGACACGGTGATTGTACAGCCAACAGGCATGGAATCCAATGGTAGCATCAGTCTCACGCTGCAAGGTTCGGTAGGCGAAGTTACCTACGACTGGTCGGACGATGTTTCAACAGATTCCATAGCCACAGGGCTTTCAATGGGTACTTATCAGGTCACTATTTCGGATGACCTGGGCTGCTCAGTAACGATAGAAATCCAATTGGACAGTGTGATTGTAGCCACGGAAGAAGTAAGTAAAATAACGGGATTGTTCCTTTACCGGCTGTTCCCCGTGCCGGCCTCATCGGAGGTCAACGTGGAATTTATTTCCCCCGGCGGAACCGTTTGGCTGGAGGTGTTCAGCTCCAACGGAAACAGGGTACTGGGCCGAGCAATGGAAACGGTACCAAATGACCTGAACCAGATGCAACTGGATGTGCGGGACTGGGCGGCCGGTAGTTACCTGGTGCGGCTGCGAACGCGGGAGGAAGTGGTGAGCGGAATGTTTGTTAAGCAGTAAACTCGGAAAGAAATTATTAGAGGTAGCAGGTATTTTACCATACCCTCTACCTCTAATAATTTCTTTTCCGTTTTAAATCAGTGAATATTTTTTAAGGGACAAGCCACCTTAAAAAGTGATGATATGCAGGTGATCAAATTAAAGGATATAAAAAGGGGCATTAAAATCTAAACCGTAATAATCTTCTGCTGATTGCAGCGCAAACCAATCAATAATATTTTGATTAAAAAAAACTCCCCCCATAACCCTTCCAGAGGGAGAAATTAAATCCGTTCTTGTCCTCCTCCGGAGGGGGCAAGGGGGAGGACGTACTCGTAAAATTCATCAAAAATGAAACATCCTCTTTTTTCAAGAAAATTATTTTTAATTATTGCCTTGCTTTCCATCGTTTCCATCTGCGTTGCTCAAATAAATGAAAACGATCCATCAAGATTTAAAAACAAAAACAACACACCGGAAATTAATTTTGAAAATTGTTTGATAAATTCAAATGCAAAAATTATTGACACCCTGGAAATCAGTTACCATTTTAAAGCGATCTACAATTTAATTGATTCTGCTCATTACGACAGCGCCTCTCAATACAGTGATTGCCTTTTGACAAATATCCCAGCAGACTTACTCCGCTACAACAACTTTATCGCGGAACTTAATTATTTAAAGGGAAGGTGCGCCGAGGAATTATCAAATTACAAACAGGCCAAAAAACATTACCGCAAAAATTTAGCAATGAGGTTGAACGCACCTGAGGGTGATTCTTTAAAAATCGCAATTGGCTATAACAGTTTAGGTATTATTTATTGCAAACTGGGCAATTACGACACTTCGTTGACATTGATAAAAAAAGCTTTGACAATCAGGACCAACAACCTTGGACCAAACACCGCCCCTGTTGCATCTTCCTACAACAATATGGGTTTCGTGGCAACCTATTCCGGGAATTATGAAAAAGCATTGATCTATTACAAAAAAGCCCTCGATATACATTTGATTTCAGAGGGAGAAAACAATATCCAGGCTGCGGATTTTTACAATAACATCGGATCTATTTATTATTATACCGGTCAATATGATGAAGCAATCGACTATTTCCTAAAAGGGCTCAACATCAGTAAAAACCTTTTGGGCAACACCCACCCCATTGTCACTGGATATTACTCCAATTTAGGCTCTGTAAATTTCAGCAGAGGCAACTACGCAGAAGCACAAGAATATTTTTCACTTGATTTAGAACATTTGAAACTACAATTTAACAAAGACCACATCTACATTTCAGATGCCTTGAACAATATCGCCAACAGTCTTTCTGAACAAGGCAATTTTAACAAAGCCATCATTTATTACGAAAGAGCGCTTATCATAAGAGAAAAAAAACTTGGCTCCTTCCATCCTGCGGTTGCTGAAATCCATAGCAATCTGGCCAGGACTTATGTAATAAATAAAAACCTGCCGAAGGCAATTTTTCACTCGAAAAAAGCACATGCCATCAAGAGTGGCACCATTGGGGAAAGTCATGTAGAATCGATTAAGGGAACCGGGCTGATAGGCGAGGTTTACACTGAATCATGTCAATTTGATTCCGCAACATATTATTTAAACCGGACAAAAGACCTGGCAATAAAATATATGCCGGATAATTTCAACTTAATTGCATCGGCCTATTTTCTTTTAGGCAAATTATATTTCACATCGGAAGATTTAAAAAAATCAAAAAAATATTTGCACCAGTCTATTCAAACTTCTCGAAAGGCCAGCAGCATTCACTCCAGAAATTTCGCTATTTCACATATTTACCTGAGTCGGGCCTATGAAAAAGAACAGGACCTTGAAAGTTCCCTGATCCATTTGGATACTGTTTTTTCAATTTTAAATTTTGATCCAAATGCACATTCCGTACAAAGCTTCCACTCTATCCCGGTATTTTCCGAAGCCATTTTCCGAAAGGGAAAAATATTGAAAAAAAAGTTTGTAAAAACAAATGAAGATCGTTTGCTGGAAAGGTCCAATCATTATTTCAAGATCAATATAAACACATTCGACAGCATCAGAAAACTAATGATTTACCCTGAATCACTGACCAAACATATTGATATTGGATATAGAAATTTTGATGGGTTAATCAACAATAATTTCATCCTCGGCCAGAAAAAGCACGATAAGAAAAAATACATAGAAAGCGCTTTCAACGCGTCAGAAAAATATAAATCTTTTATCATGCTACATTCAATGTATGAGTCATTTGCCAGGCAGTTCGGGGGCATTCCAGATTCATTGATAAAAACAGAACACGCCATAAAAACAGACATTACTTTTTATGAAAAATCCATCTTACAAGCACAAAATCAAAATAATTCAAATGACTCTTTGCTCAATCAAATAACGGTCAAATTATTTGATTTAAAACAGGAGCATGAATACCTGATAAGTTCTTTAGAAAAAAAATACCCGAACTATTTTGCATTAAAATATAAATCCGGCACCTGCTCAATTACCGAACTCCAGGATTCCATCCTGGCTCCCGGCCAGGCCCTTCTCGAATATTTCACCGGCGACAGCAGTATCTACCTGTTCCTCATAAAAAAAGGGCAAGAGCCCAAACTGGTAGAAATCAAAAAGGATTTCCCGTTGGAAGAATGGGTAAAAAATTTCCAGCAGTCGCTTGCCGGCACCAACCGCACCAGGCAATATGTAGAATATGGGCAGAAGCTCTATGACAAACTCATCTTACCGGTAGCGCATTGGCTGCCAGAACGGGTCGTAGTAGTGCCTGACAACGTGCTGGGTTACGTGCCTTTTGGAGCTTTACTGAGCGGCCCGCCAATAGATCTGCGCAACTTCAGAACTTATCCTTTTTTGATCAACAAGCACCAGTTCAGTTATTGTTATTCCGCTACCCTCCTTAAGGAAATGAAAGAGAAAAAACATTTTAGGGAACCTGAAAAGTTGTTTGCGGCATTTGCCCCGGCATACGACGGAGATACCACTTTGCTAGCGGGTCGATTTGTCAATGCATCAAACATTCCCAAAGGATTTCCCCCGCTGTCTTTTGCTGAAAAGGAAGTAAATAATGTTTTTGAAACAATGCGGGATGGTGATCTTTTTACCGGTCGCGCAGCCATTAAAGACACCTTCACCGCCGTTGCAGGCAACTATCGCCACCTTCACCTTTCCACCCACGCCTGGGCAGACAACCGGGTGGGCGACTATGCGTTCCTGGCCTTCTCCCAACAAAGAGAGAAAAAAGACGACGGACTGTTATTTATCCGTGATCTGTACAACCTACAGTTAAATGCTGACCTCGTGGTACTTTCAGCCTGCAATACGGCGATCGGAAAGCTCCGGCGGGGCGAAGGCATCATCAGTCTGGCCAGGGCTTTTGCCTATGCCGGGTCGAAAAGCCTCCTGACCACGCTCTGGGAAGTAAATGATCAGTCCACTTCGGAACTGATGGGATATTTTTATGAGCACCTCACCAAGGGCCGCTCAAAAGATGCCGCAATCAACCAGGCACAAAATGATTTTCTCAGGCGAAAAGACAAACCCAACCATTTGTTGCATCCTTATTATTGGTCTCCTTTTTTAACTTTCGGGGATATGTCGGCCATTGATTTATCCAAGCTGAGCAACAACTAATTACAATCAAATCACCTTTAACGATGATTTTTTGCTCACCCAGTTCATGCCCGCTAAAGTTTTTTCCCACTACTATCAAAAAAATTCAAACTACCAAGCAACACATCTCCGGCAAGAGTTGATTTTTGAGACAAAGCGTTTTATCTTTATTTTATTTTTTATTGGGGGTTGATTAAAATAATGTGCAAATAAAAAGAACACTTTTATCTCGGCAAATGCCAATTACCAAACTTTAAAGTTCTTTTTCAAGCAAAGAAAAAGGAATATTTTTTTGATCAGTCACCAGGTTCGTTTTACCGGAAACATATTTAATTTATTATTTATTCCATTTAAGGGAATCAACAACTTTTTTAATTCGACAATTATTATATTTTAGTTAAGCAGTGATCAAAAAACAGGAGCGCTAACAATGATATTTTTATTTTGGTAAATGCTTGGTTTCCATAATTTAAAACGCTTTTTTTCGGATAATGGAAAAGTGTCATTTTTTTTGACCACCTGCTTACCTTTTTGTCCAAGAACATTTGCCAGGTTTAAATCAGTTATAATTATTCAATTCATGAAAACATTGTCCTATCTTATTCTATTATGCACAACGGTGCATTTATGCGGTTGTTTCGGAGTAAAAAATGCCGAAAAAAAAAACAGCCCTAATAAAACAATCGGCTCCGACCTTTTATCAGAAAAATACTACCAACAAGGCGACTCCCTATTAATGGCTGGCAAGTTTGCTAAAGCCAAAGAGCAATTCAAATCAGCATCTGACCTGTTCATAAAGGAGAAAGAATGGGAAAAACATTTTCGGTCTGAAAACAAAATTGCGGAATGCTTGGCAGAACAGGATTCTTTGTATTCGGCGTATATTTTAGCAAAACAAACCGTAAAAAAAAGTAGCGAAATGTTTGGCCAGAACAATGCAGAAGAAGGGGTTGCCTACAACATAATCGGGTTTTATTTTTATGCGACGGGTGAACTGGACACGGCTCTACAATATTTTCACAAATACCTGAATATTCAAAAACTGCACTACGGGGAATTCCATAGAAATGTAGCCGAAGCACTCAACAATATAGGCGCTGTTTATCAGAGCAAAGGAGATTTTACCAACTGCATTTCAACCTATCGTCAAGTAATATTTTCCATAGAAAATGCAGTAAAAAAGGATAGTATTTTATTGGCACAGACCAGCAACAACCTGGCGGTCATTTATTTTGAACATGGCCATTATGACAGCGCATGGATATATTTTGACATTTCACTTCACATCAGGGAATCATTGATTGGAGAAAATCATCCCGACATAGCCGAAACTTACAGAAATATTGGAATGGCATTTCAGCGTGTTGGAGATTTTGACAAATCACTTTCTTATGTAGAAAAAGCATTATCGATCAACCAGTATTTTTTTGGCAACGCTCACTCAAAAGTAGCGGAAAGCCACATTTCACTGGGGACTTACCATATGGGGATCGGAAATTACCCAATGGCATTGGAGCACTATTTTAAATCGTTGAACATTTACCGAAAGGTATTCGGGGATTCGCACGCACAAGTGGCAGCCTGTTACAACAACATTGGAGTAGCCTACCACCGCCTCGGACAAAATGAAAAAGCCCTCCAATACCACATGCAGGTCATGTCGATTGACTCAAAGAACGCAACAGAAAACGAATTAGATGCAGCCAATAATTACGGAAATGCTGCCGCCGTTTATGATGAATTGGGGATGCCGGAAAAAGCACTGGAATATTATTTTAAGAACCTGGAAATACAATTAGAATATTTTGGAAATACTCACGAAAACGTCCAGGCGATTTACAACAACATCGGTCTGACCTACTTAGATCTCGAACAGTACAATAAAGCATTTGATAATTTGAACAAAGCACTTTCCGCCAACCAGCAGGTATGGGGTGAAAACCATTATAAAACAGCTGTCGCTTACAACAATATAAGCAGGGCACACTTTAATCTGGGAGAAATAGAACAAGCGTTTAACGCACAAGAAAAAGCCATTAATATAATTGAAAAGGTAGACCATAAAGATATCAGGTTGAAAGTCGGCTTCAGAAACAACCTTGGTAAAATATTATTTGCCAGAGGCGATCACCAGGCGGCGCTTGAGCAATTTCAACTTGGCCTATATGCCGTTTTACCAGATGAGGAATTAAAGAAAAATTTATATTCCAATCCTGCCGTGGATAGTACAAGCCTTTGGTTGATAGAAGTTTTGGAACTCTTATACAATAAAGCCGTCGTGCTTAGAGACAAAGGATTCCAAACCAATCAGCAGGAAGATAATATGGCTGCCATCAATACACTGAGCAGGACGGTCAGGCTACTGGATTTGCTCAGTTTATCTTACCTCGAAAAAGAAGACAAAATAACCCTGATCGAATTATCCCAGAAGATCTACGAAGAAGGAATCAAATCCTCCAAATCACTATTGAATAAAAAAGATCAAATACCCAACGCATTTTTCTTTTCCGAGAGTTATAAATCCAAATTATTATTGGAACACATAAAAGAAGATTATGCCACTCACTATGCCGATATTCCAGACAGCCTGGTAATAAAAGATGAGCAATTAAAAAAGGAAATTGCTTTCTTAGAAAAAACAATGCACAAGCAAAACTATTCCATGAATTTGAACCAAAAGCTCCTGGACACCAGAAAAACCAGAGATGTTCTGATCAGGTATTTTGAGAAAAAATATCCAAAATATTACCAATTTAAATACAAGACAAATACGCCTTCGTTGGCTTATGTACAAGACAGTCTCCTGTCCTCGGGGCAAGCCCTCCTCGAATATTTCATCGGTGAAAACAACATTTACCTCTTCCTGCTAAAAAAAGGGGCAGCACCGCAGCTACTGGAAATAAAAAAAGACTTTCCACTGGAAGAGTGGGTGGAGATGTTCCAACAATCACTGGCCACCGCCAAGCTCACGAAACAATTCATCGAATATGGCCAAAAACTCTACAAAAAACTCATCGCACCGGTCAGTGGGCAACTGCCAGAACGGGTCGTCATTGTACCCAGTGGAGCTCTCGGCTATGTGCCGTTTGGTGCCCTGCTGAGCGGACCACCAACCGATACGTACAATTTCAAAACCTATCCGTTTATGTTGGAAGACCACCAGATCAGCTATTGTTATTCTGCCACGCTGCTCATGGAAATGAAAAGCAAAAAACATTTTAAAGAACCCAAAAAAACATTTGCAGCCTTTGCCCCAACTTACGATGGTGACACCACCCTGATGGCCAGCCGCTTTGCCCATTCTCCTGACATCCCCAAAAGTTTTTCTCAATTGCTATATGCCGAAAAAGAAATGGACCGAATTATGGAAAACCTGGAAGAAGGCGATGTATTCACCGGGCAGGAGGCTACCTTGGGATCCTTCATAGAAGTAGCCCAAAACTACCGCAACCTGCACCTCTCCATGCATGCGTGGGCAGACAACCGGGTGGGCGATTATGCTTTTCTTGCTTTCACCCAACAGAAAGAGAAAGGGGACGATGGCCTTCTTTTTATCCGCGACCTTTACAACCTCCAGTTAAACGCCGACCTGGCGGTGCTTTCAGCATGCAACACGGCAACGGGAAAACTGCGGCAGAGTGAGGGGATCATCAGCCTCGCAAGAGCTTTTGCCTACGCTGGAACAAAAAGTATCGTCACAACACTATGGGAGGTGAACGATCAATCGACCTCGGAACTGATGGGGTATTTTTACAAATACCTGACAGCAGGGAAAGACAAGGACGAGGCCCTCAGAAGGGCTCAGTCAGATTACCTGCAACGAGAAGGCAGGTCGAACAACAATCTTCATCCTTACTATTGGTCTTCATTCATTCCGGTGGGCGATATGGCACCTATCAGGCTCACCAACAATTAACAGATTGTCGAATATTTAGGGGCATACTATGGACAGGCGGTGGGCAGGTCTATCGAATCTTTTAACCGGGCCGCCTGTTCCAGGTAAAAATGGCTTGTATTCTTTTCGATAGCTTCCAAATTGGTTTTCAGGGATGCACAGGTCTTTGGTAATTGTGCGGTCAGGGACAGCAATTCACCCCACCCTGCATCGTAGCCTAATCTAAAATCTTCCTTCAGGACAGCAAAATTTCTGGCTGCGGCCTGATAGTCATTTGACTTGAAGTGGGACAGGGCAAGCAGATAAATAAAATCAAAAGAAGGGTTCGCTGGTACTATTTCGATTACCTTTTCATACTTTTTATCCTGAAAAAATCCATACGCCAATTTATAGGTTTCCTGGTCACCCGAACCATCGGCCCCTTTACTTTCGGGAGACAACAGGTTGTCAGCCAGTGTGGAGATTTCCGCATCTGCGATTTGTTTATATTTGAGTGGATCATCAACCGAGGCAATTGGCGCATCTTTTACGCTTTTATCTTTTACTTCTTCCGGTTCCTTTTCAGGTGTTTCCTTTTCGGGTATTATGGGCTTGTTTTTTAATGAATCTTCGGGCACCTCAATGTTTATGTTCGTCTCCTCTTGATTTGATTGTTCCTCATTTTCAGAATTTATGTTCCACAACAAAGAGGCTGCTATCAATATGGCCAACACGGCACCAATCAACCAAAGAATCTTAATACTTGAAGTGGTGCCATTGCCCTCATCTTCATTGCCGGATGCTGTTTTTTTTCCAGTGATTTCCTCGTTCATTTCCTTTAGCAAGGCTTCTTTGCGCAGATAGGCCATGATCTTACTTTGAGCCTGCGCGGCTTCGGTCTCTTTTTGTAGGTTCTCGTTGATGGCCAATGTAGCCTTGAAATCTTTAAGCTCCGCCTCACTCATTCGTCCATGAACATAATTGTCAATATCATCGAATTTGTATGGATGCTTCATTTTTCTAATATGATTTTAGTTAGTTCCGGGTGGGTCATCAAGTATTTGTGAAGTTTGTCACGGCAGCTTTTGATAGCCCCCTTTACACTATTGACGGCCATGTGTCTTACCGTTGCAATCTCCTCGTAAGAATATCTTTGGCTCCACATGTTAAGGATTTGATGGCAACGTTCACCCAAGCCCTGCAGTGCTTTTTGCATGGCCTCTTCTTTTTCTTGTCTTATTAAATCCATTTCCGGGTCGAAAATCCGATCGTTCAAAAGAGGGTTCTCCGGGTCTTGCAAAGTTGCTTTGTCAATTCTCTTTTCAAATCGACTGTCCGACCTGGCGTTGGTGTATCTCATTTTCTTGGCAATTGCAATAATGAAAGTACTAACCTTGGCCTCCTGGGAAGTATCAAATCTTCCTTCATCCGCAATTTCGTAAAACTTTGCCAGGGCATCACAAAGTAGTCTTTTAGCGGCCTGGTCATCTCCTTTTGTTAGTTGGCCTGGAATAAACTTACTGACGGATTGGAGCAGATACGGGTCATTAACAAGTTGCCTGAAGATGGTTGATATTTCTTTGCCATTTCCTGATTGGATGGCAGCAAGAATGTTTTCATCTTTAAGATGATTGGATTGTTCGCTCATATATTATTGCCGGTAAACTCTGAAAAGTACAGGATATTTGTTTAAATAATTATTTATCAAAAATAGAACTTTAATTTTTTCCTTCGAAAAATATTTCTGAAATAAGTTGATGGCTCAAACATATTGAACACCTGTCATAAAATGACATTGTTTAAACACTCCTTGTTGGCCACAAATCCCCTCTTTTGTCGGGCAATTTATTTCAGTGAAGTCAAAAAAATGTTGCTGGTACAAGCTTTAATGCTCGACTAAAAGTTGGTCAAATCAAGTTTACAAAACGTTGCAAATCCCTTAATTCAAATTTCAAAACTTAACGGGTTGAGCAGGTTTTGTTTGCATATCAATCATCTATTGCGAGGTTGGTTAAAGTTGAAATGAGTTGACTTTGACAATGCCAATTTTGATGAAAACATCGATTGTTTGTTTTACTTCGCTCGAAGCGGGTTCGGAATACGCCACAGCCGCTCGCTTAATGGTGAGTTGCAACCTGTTGATCGGCTAATCCCCGATATACTTGTACACTGCTTGCTGCCACTTGGGTTCTGATATTTTTTGCAGGAGGACGACGTTGATCGTTTCTTTTAACGGGCTCCCTTCACGTAGTGCAATCCCCATATTGTTTCTTAAAAGGTAATTGTCCGAAATGACCAGGCTGCCTCCAAAATTGGTTTTATTCTGATATTTAAGCACCGGAATGTTTGACACCACGGCAGTTGCCGCTCCATTTTTCACGGCATTGATCGCTTCTTCTATATTCTCTCTCTGAATGTACGAAATCCCTTCCCTGGCCAGGTACTCTTCTCCCGATGACCTGGCCACCGCTACTACTTTGGTCTTCCTCAGGTCGTCCAGTGTATTGATGCTGCTGGCGGCTTCGTAGCTGACCAGTTTTGCACTGGCATTGGCCGTGAACAGCGAAAAAAAGATGATGCTGATAAAAATCCAGACAATGCCCAGCAGTTTACCCATTTTGCTTCTTGGTACTTTGTCACCATAACCGACCGTGGTCATGGTGACTGCCGACCACCAAAGTCCGTCAGCTATACTCATGATACTCCGCTCCGTTGTTTCTTCACTGGCATATTTCCGCTCGACGAAAAAGACAATAAGTGCAGAAACAAACAGCATCAAAAGCAACGTAACAACCAGCTCCAGGAGGTCAACGAAAATTGGCCTCCACTTGTTGAGAAAAGAGCCTGTACGCGATTTGTTTGAGATGGCAATCCCGGTACCGGACGGATTGACAGCATGGGTAAAATCAATCAATTCCTCTCTTTTGGGCGTAATGGAAATGGCACCAAGACCGACATCGTATTTGCCTTCCTGCAGACCGGAAATCACGCCTTCCATGTCGGCCAGTTTGTATTCAAATGGCACATCAAGCTCTGCCGCAATGTCTTCCCAAAGTTGAACCATCAAGCCATCGAAACCATTCGAATCCGGTTTTATCATACCAAAAGGTGGGGAATCATAGACCGCTACATGCAGTGTGTCCGGCACTATCTGAGCAAATGAACAGATGGGCAGCGACGCCCAAAGAAGGATAAATCTGAAAGGCAAGGTCATTCGATTTAAGGTTCTAAAAAAACATATCCGCCAAAAATAGATATTGGTTATGGAACCCGACCCCGTAAAGGCAAACATATCGTTGCACTAATTTAATTTTAACATCAAAGTTGTCTGAAAATTCCTGTGGAGTCGAAAATGTTAGAAGGTATATCAAAAGGGAAGTATAAAAAAATGTACAAGTAAAAACGACAATTTTTTTAGCCGCTTATTTTTCCAGATCGATAAAATCTTTCAGTCTTCCTTCTATATCATACATTTTGAATGAAAAAGTTTGGTCGTAAATATCTACCCGGCAAAAATGGTGGCCTCTTTGGACTTTATTGGAAAACCACGAATGTGTAGGTGTAAAATCTTCCAGGTGGCCACCGGCACCGCCGCTTTTAATGTAGATCACTCCATTTTCCCGATCTATTTTTCCGTCCTTTAGAGGGTAGCTTCTTTCATAGGCATGCACGTGTCCATAGAAAACCACGTCCACTCCGGCTGTTTCATACAACGTTTTTAAATCATCAAATTTAGGATCTCCGAGTCCGGTCAGTTGGCCGATCCAGGTATCGCCAAAATCATTTTCGTCCGACGAGTAAGGGCAATGATGATGAGCGACAAACCGCCATTCGGCATTTGAATTTTCCAATTGGTCCTTTAACCATTCATATTGCTCCCCACCTTTTAACAATTCTTCATTAGCGTTGCTGTTCAGCATAAAAAATTCCGCATTTCCGTATTTGAATTGGTAGTACGCCTCTGGTTCCGGCAATTTATGATAACGACTGTACCAGTATAAGTCGCCTTCTCCGTTTCCAGGGACAGGGAATACCGGGATGCGGCTGGCCACCGGGGTAATCCCTGTAAAATATTCATAGTTCCATTCGAATTTATGTGGTTCTTTGCCACCATCCGTCACATCTCCCAAATGCATAATGAAGTTGGGGCGTTCCTCCCACATCATTTCTCCCAGTTGGTTATTCACATGCGGACGGCTTTCGGTATCGCCAATAATACAAAACGAAAAAGCGGCTTGGTCCTCAACGGCGGTTCCGAAAGTCAAAATTCCAGACTCACATGTTTCACCATCCAATGCAGTCGCAGTTATTTGGTAATAATAAGGTGTACCAGGCCGGAGGCCGGGAATGGTCACTTCCTGAATATACGCGGGCTCATTTATTTCAATGGATTGATCCAAAGGAAGTTTTCTTCCATATTCCACCTTGGCAGTGGCCAACCTGTCGGTTTCCCAAACAACATTTATACTTTCCTCAGTGCTGTAGTGCAAATACGGACCTGCATTGAAATGAAATAGATCATCGAATAATTTCCCTTTTTCTACGCGTTGCTGCAATTCGGCAAAACGGTTGTTTATTTCCGACGGAGATAATTCTCGGTTATAAATTCTGGCAGACTTAACGAGGTTCGAAATTTCCATATATGGTTCCTGATCAAAATAACCGGCCATTTCAAGCGTGGGGTCTTCGGGAATATTTAAGCTGCCCAATACATTTTTCGAAGAGGAAAGTTGCTGCCCATTCAAATATAGTTTCATTTCCTGGCCGTTGTAAACCCCGACCAAATGTCCCCAATATTTTTTCCAACCTTTCTTGACTTTGGCCGAAAGTGTTACCGCCTCCCCTCTTTCTGAATTGACATGAAATACCACCTCATCCCCATAATATCCTACATACCACGACGGTGCATCGGTGGTAGCCAACCCACGGCTGGTCAGCAGAGCCCCAACGGGGAGGTTGACGTGGTTCAACAACCAAAATTCCACTGTAAATGCTTTTTGGGGCAGGTACTCCGGTTGGAGCATATCAGCAATTCGCTGGGTGGGTTCCTGCCCGAAAAAAATAATTGGGTCACCGTTTATTTTAAAATAATGATTGCTCCCGGTAGGCGGGTCGATCTTGTTGCCTGGGTAATTTGCCGCATTTCTTTTCAAGGTATAATTGGGATGAAAAGTCCAGTCAGCGATCATGGAGCTGGTATCCGTCTGGGCAAAATTTGCAGGAATAAAAAAAATGAAAAGCAGGCAAATCGAAAGGATGGAGTGTAGGTTTTTCATGTTTTGGCAGTTGTGGCAAGTCACATTATAGACCCGAAGAAAGAGTTTTCCCATCTTTCATAACCTGAAGACGCTGAGCCAGGCTTTCGGCACTTGAGGGCTCTTTAATGGTATCAACGTACCACCACTCGGCGGTAGCAGCCTCCGGGGTCAGGGTCAACAACAGGTAACCGTGTTGACTGAGGTCGACATATTTCAAATGCGGATTGTCCTGCAAGTAAAGCCCTTCAACCATTTTAACAGTATCCATGCTGGTGCGCTCATCATAATTGGAAGATGAAATACTGGTGGTTCCAAATTCGACCGCAACGACCGCAGCAACACTGTCAGCGAGGTAGCCTTCGATGCTCGTTGGTGTTTCAAACGCCCAGGAACAATGCGTATCACCAGTCACCCAAATGGTATTCTGGATGCCACCGTCTTTTAAGAAATCGATGATCTTTTTCTTTTCAAATGGATAACCATCCCAGGCATCCATGTTCTTGGGCCGGTTAGGAAATATTTTTTCAAATGACAGGTCCGAAAAAATCACTTGGTTGCCAACCACTTTCCACACGGCTTCAGATTCTTTCAGGTTCTGTAAAAACCAATCGACCTGAACATCGCCCAGCATTGTCCTTGTTGAATCCCGGTATGCCGGCGTATTGATGCTGTCGGCTTGCATCTGACGGCCTGCCAAACGTTCATCCAACATCAACAGGTCGACCAGGTTGCCGTACTCGAATTTTCGGTACAGCTCCTTTTTTTCCCTGATGGGCAGCCATTCGTAATAAGCCTGCCTCGCAACTGACTTACGCACATTATAATCGCCTTCCTCTTCCGGTTGATGGTTTTGGGCCCCATCAACATAAGAGTTGTTGGTAATTTCATGATCGTCCCAGATGGTAATAAAAGGATGCCGCTGATGCGCTTTTTGAAAATCAGGATCTAACCGGTAGAGTGCATACCGGGTTCTGTAATCACTGATGGAGACAATTTCTTGAGTGGGGAGATTCTTTCGGCTAAGGGCCGTATCACCATATCCTCCGACGCCATATTCATAGATATAATCCCCTAAATGGAGCACGGCATCCAGGTCCGATCTTTCGGCAATCCTGCCTAAAGCATTAAAATAACCCGCCTCGTAGTTGCTACAACTGACGATGGCCAACTGGACCTGGCCTGGATCATTTGTGGGCAACGTTTTGGTCCGGCCAGTCATTGATTTATTGCCGAATGCCTTAAAATGGTAATGATATACAGTATTGGGTTGCAGCCCTGTGACATCAACTTTTACCGTATAATCCTTTGACTCGTCCGTATTGGTTTTACCCGATTGAACGACCTGTTTGAAATCTTGATCCAAGGCAACTTCCCAGCTCACTTCAACTTCCTGGACAGCAGATGGAGTCACCCGGGTCCAAATGATGACCGCATTCGGCAATGGATCTCCAGAGGCGACGCCATGATAAAAAGGGCGAAGGTTTTCCCGGAAAAGAGTGGATGTTCCATCATCCTCCAAAGGAATTTGCTCTCGCTGCTGGCAGGAGAAAAGAAGGACAAAACAGAAAAAAACAAGGATAGACGGTCTGGACATAGTATTCGAATTTTTAAAAAATCAAAATTATCTGCCAAAGTCTAAGGGCATGTACCTTTCATGTTAATTTTCGATTATTTAATGCAGTGGATGTTCGAAATGTTAGCGAACTAAAAACCTAAAATTCAGGTGGATGACGGGAGATTCAAAAAAGAGTTTGTTACTTTTAAACAATGGAGTTGCCTGAAAACTCCTTGTTGACCGCAAATCCAGTCTTTAGAGGAGAGGTGGCCAACAAGAAACTTTCAAACAACTTCAATCTATATAATTTGAAATAGGAAATTTTGATTATAAAAAACTCTTGTAATATATAGTTTAACCGCTGTCCAGGCAAGCATATCGGTCACCTTTGCTTGAGATATTTATCCGTTGAGGGCAAGTAAAGAATCTTTTGATATCAGAAGACCTTAGCTAAATAAAATAAAAAAGAGCAACTATTACCAGCTTTTTATCATTGTAAATATTACCTCCATCTCAAGGAATAAAACAGCTGTAAAATTAAAAACGATGGAAAACAAGACTAAATTCAAAAGGACAAAAGAGTGGTTTGAAAACAGGTGGCTGTTTGTCGCTATCGCCATTTTTTTTGTGGGCTTTCTTGCACTCTCAAAATTCCTGAAAGCGGCAAAGGAAATGAAAGATTTGGTTACGCCAGAAGCTCTCGTCACTGATACGCTCCATACTGTCGTCGAGAAAAGGGGAACGATCCAAATTGCATTAAGGGGAAAAGTGCTGGATGAAAACCAGGAACCGATACCCAATGCCTCGATCGAAATTGCCGAGTTAATAGGAGTGACCAGTTTAACCGACCATTTCGGCAATTTTGAAATCACCTCAAGTGCATCCATTGAAGGCACATTGCTTGAACTGGTCATCATGAAAGAAGGTTTTCAAACGCTGCAAAAAAAAGTGAGCATCGACCAATACAACCATGCCAGCCTCGGAGTGTTGATACTTAAACGCAAAGAGAAAACCCAACCCAAAAAACCCACTAATGAACCGGCAAAGGCACCTCCCAGGGAAACCCCATCACCCGACAAAAGCGCAAAGACCAACTTTATCAACCCCGAATTCAACAACAGTACAATCATCACCAACCCGACCGCACCCATAGAGATCACCAACAACATTTCACTCACAAAAGATACCATCAAAAATGATTAAGCACACCCTCACCTTGGCTTTACTGGTTTGTTCCTTAGGTATCCGTGCGCAGGGCCTGCAAGGTCTCTGTCAGGTATATGTGGATGGAACCGTCATGAACAATCCCACTTTTAATGGCAGTACGGTCATCACCGACCCGTCGGCGCCGGTAAAAATCATCAACAACTTCAGCATTCCGGCGGAAGACATCATGGCCATGAAGGAATTCCTTCAGTTGCTGGAACAACTTTCCGATGACCATAGCTTAAACCAGCTGGACAACAACAGCCGCTTAAAATACCTGGAGAAGTGAATCTTGAAATACAAGGCCCAGAAAAAAGCCCTGTTGGAAGACAGAAAAGGCGTAGCCATTGCACGCAAAAACCCGGAACAGGAAAAACTCGCATTCAAAGAGCAGGTTCAGCAAGAAGAAAGCGAGCTAAACCAACTGCTTGAATCGTTGTCCAAAAAAGATTTGAATCCCATAATCGAAGAGGAATTCAATAAAGTAAAACGGAAAAGCGAGGATGTACTGAAAAGTTCAAAAGATTGCCTTTACAACAACATTGAGCTAACACCGATCAGGGATGCCCATTCCGGAAAAATAATTTACGGCTTCTCCTTAGCCGAGATCAGGAATGACCCCAGTTTTGTCCTCGTTGATGGTTATTCGGAAGGGATGGCCAGGGTCAAGCGGAACAACAAATTTGGCTTTTACAACGAGTATGGGAAAAAGGCCATTGATTTCAAATATGATTATGCGGAAAATTTCAAAAACGGTTTGAGTATCGTGGAAAATGTGGGGAGGTGGTATTTAATTGATAAAAATGGGATAGAGGTGGTCAAATTTCGTAAAGAGGTGAAAAAGGTATCTCACTATTATTCATCTTTTTATAAAATCAAATCCAACGGAGAACAATTAATTGAATATGCTTCCTCTCGTCAATCAAAAATATATAAAAGGATTTATACTTTAGAAAATGGAATAGCGAGGGTTCAGGACTTTGACCATAAAATAGGACTGATCGATTCTAATGGAGATGAAATAGTCGAATGCAAATACTATGATATACTAGGATTTAATGAATATGGTTTGGCCGTTGTAAGAACATCTTTAAAAAGCACAAATGGATTGGAACATGGATTTGGAATCATCAATAGAAAAGGTGAATATTCTCTTGAGGTCTAATTTTTCTG
>JBCBRY010000101.1:0-32390 GCA_039819485.1 Bacteroidota bacterium
AGGCATTTGAGCAGACCCTGGAAACCGTCAACGGGCAGGTCGGGCTGCTGGAAGGGGAACTTGACAGCCTCTCGGACGAGGAACATGAACGGCAGGTGGCCAAGATCACCTCCCTGGTCGGTATCGGGGCCAAGACGGCCCGGGCACTCCTGTGTGCCACCGGCGGGCTCGGTACCTTCGAGCACGACCGGCAACTGGCAAAGTTCATAGGCATCGTCCCCTCCTCGCATGATTCGGGCTCTTCGGTGAGATATAAAGGGCCGATCACCAAAAAAGGAAACTCCGAGCTGAGGGCCTGCCTCTACATGGCCGCCCGGAGTGCAAGGCGGTTCAACCTGGCGTGCAGGGAACTGTACGAGCGGCTGCGGTCAAGGGGGAAGTGCCACAAACAGGCAATGGTCGCAGTGATGAACAAATTGATCAGGCAGGTTTTTGCAATAGTGAAGAACGATACCGTTTTTGACAATCGCCACTACTTAAAATACATCAACCGATAATTTTCACTTTTTTGCCTGCAGATGAACACAGTTCATCCCGAATTTTTGTACTGATCCAAAACAATCGAATTTCAGGCTTAAGGCGTCGATTTCGATGGGCGTCCAGCCCATCGAAATCGAAAGAGGAGGCTGTCTCAAAAGTAGGCAGCCTCTTTTTTTATGGCCGGGAAAAATTGTCTAGCTTTCGGTCATGAAAAGAAGGAAGCCAAGCCAGCCAAAGTTCAAGGAGAACGATCCCCATCAACTGAGTCTGTTACCTCCCTCGTTGGAAGGCCTCATACCTGAGAACCATGTGGTCCGTGTTGTCCAGTCCGTGTTGGACAAGGTCAAACTGGAAAGCATCATGGCGAAGTACAAAGGTGGCGGCACTTCCTCCTATCATCCCCGCATGCTGCTCAAGGTGCCCACCTATGGTTACCTCAGTAATGTCTATTCCTCCCGCAAATTGGAGGACGCCGTCAGTTCCAATATCCATTTCATGTGGCTGGCAGGCATGCAGCGCCCTGACCACAACACCCTCAACCGCTTCCGCAGCGAGCGCCTCAAAGGCGTGTTCAAGGAGGTGTTTGCCCAGGTGGTGCAGTTGCTCATGGAAGAGGGGCTGGTGAGCCTGGAGAAAGTGTTCACGGACGGGACGAAACTGGAGGCCAGTGCGAACCGGTATACCTTCGTCTGGGGCAAATCGGTCAGGCGCAGCCGCAAGCGGATCGGGGAACAACTGGAGGAACTGTGGGCCTATGCCGAAGGGGTCGCTGCGGAGGAAATGAGGGACAACCGGCCCTCGGCCTTTGAAGAAGTGGACGCCGAGAAGGTGGAGCAGGCCATCGGCCGGATCAACGAGGCGCTCAAGGACAAAAAAGTCGACAAAAAGGTCAGGCAGAAACTGGCCCACGGCAAGAAGAACTGGCCGGTCAAGCTCCGGGAGTACGGGGAAAAGGAGCGGATACTTGACGGCCGCAACTCCTATTCAAAGACAGATCCCGATGCGACGTTCATGCGGATGAAGGAAGACCATATGGGCAACGGCCAGCTCAAGCCGGGCTATAACTGGCAGGTGAGCACCTCGGGCCAGTATATCCTCAACTACGGCATCTACCACAGCCCGACGGACACCCTGACCTTCTGTGACCACATCGGGGAGTTTGAACAGCTGTACGGGCAGTTGCCCACTGCGGTAACGGCGGATGCAGGCTACGGTTCCCAGGAAAACTATGCGTTTTTGGAGGAACGGGAGATTGAAGGCTATGTGAAGTACCCCAGCTTCCACCGGGAACAAAAGAAGAACCACCGCAGCAACCCTTTCCACCCCGACAACCTGTTCTACAGCGAGGCCGGGGATTTCCTGGTCTGCCCGGTGGGCCAGCGGATGGAGCGGTGCTCAAGGTACAAACGCCAAACAAAATCGGGCTTTGAACAGGCCATCAGTGTGTACCGGGCCCGCAACTGCGAGGGCTGCCCCGTGCGGGGCCAGTGCCACAAAAGCAAGGAAAACCGGGAAATCAGCCTCAACCACGGACTGCGGCGGCACAAGGCCATCATGCGCCAGCGACTGTTGAGTGACAAAGGGGTGGAGATGAGAAAGCAGCGGCCGGCGGATGTAGAGGCCACTTTCGGAAATATCAAGCACAACAAAAAGTTCAGGAGGCTCAGTCTGAGGGGCAAGGACAAGGTGCTGGTCGAGGTCGGTTTGATCGCCCTGGCCCACAACCTGGCAAAAATGGCCAATTGATCCGACAGACAGGGCCTCTTTTCGTTTTATTGAAAGCACACCTTATCAATTGTCAGGCTGCCCTGAGAAGTAAAAATTGGATCACCAACTTACAGCACCAAAAAAAGAGGCCGTACCATTGTTTTGATACAGCCTCTTTTGTAGCCCCACGGGGATCTGAACTTTGTTTTTATAAACCGATTGTCAGATTGATGTACTCCCTAAAAACGGATGTCCTGACTAAAAATGGGAGTTGCTCAGGCAGTTGGAAAGTTTATGAACCTAAACTATGGAATGTCGCAATCCTATCTGAAAGTGGAAGGCGCTCCGACTGCTCTTCGGGTTCGGCACTGAGATGACCACCACGTCGCAATCCTATCTAAGAATGGAAGGCGCTCAGACGTAGCGGCATAGTCCGGACCGTAGACTTCTATCGTGTTTTTCTTTTTTTCTTCGATAAAAAAAGAAACAAAAAAATCAAGACAAAACAATGGCTCGGCACCATGCTGCCCCCGCACCCACCTGTTTTGTCGCTCCCAGCCCACCAGCAGGTATACACATCCAATCTAAAAGTGGAAGGCGCTCAGACGAAACGATTGAAGCAATCAATTTAGCCCACAAGAGTCGCAATCCTACCTTAAAATTGATGGCTTTCTGACATTCAAACACATCTTATCAAAGACGTTTTTGCATCGCAATCCTATCTAAAAATGGAAGGTCTCCGTCCGAGTTTGCAGTAAACGCCAACACGCCATTCACTGTGTCGCAATCCTATCTAAGAATGGACATGACAGAATTATATTGGGATTATACAGGAAATCAAGATAAGTCGCAATCCTACCTGAGAATGGATATGACTTTGTCAGAAATGAACACCATGATTTACCAAAATTCGTCGCAATCCTACCTAAGAATGGATATGACATGAAAACATGCCTTCCGTTCTCCGGATTGAAAAATGTCGCAATCCTACCTAAGAATGGATATGACTGAAGTAACGCAAGTGAGCAGTACCACGCCAGCACAGTCGCAATCCTACCTAAGAATGGATATGACGAATTTATTTAAAGACAAGCTCCTGAAAATAGAAGGGTCGCAATCCTACCTAAGAATGGATATGACTCCGCAAATAAATATATATAAACAACTGTGTATCAAAGACATTGTTCTCTTGAAAACCAGTAAAATCGACTGAAAAAACCGTCGGTGACCGGAATGGCCAACTGCTTGGGCCATCGACGACTTTTGTGTTTGGCAACAGGAACAGGATTGCCCAGTGTTGTCAAAGAACATTTTGGATCGTATTACTTTCTCCCAGCAAGGTAGTTGCACCCAAAGCCATGGCTGACCGCCTTGCCCAGCGCAATACCAGCAGGTAGCAACAGGTTGGTTGTGTATTCCACATCCAAGGAAATTCTCTGTACATCATGGTACCGCATCCTGCGTTCACTCAATATCCTTTGCAGTTGCAGATCAAACCTGCCTGGCAATTGCCACCCGGCTCCTGAGCAAAAATTGAGTAGTTGACCCGGTAGTATTCTTTCCAGCAGGTTGACCCGTGCATGAAGGTTTTCACTTTCCTGCCAACGTTGGAAATTGTCGCCATTAAAAGGCAGCCAGCGGCGAAGCAAATAAGCCTGCGGTTCTTTGGTCAACTGTAAGTAATGGTCTTTCATGTCAAGTCCTTCCAGTTGCAACATCCTTGGCTGTCCTTCCCACTCAATCTCCCACGCCTTGGAGGCCAGTATTTTCTGAAAGGCGGCTACCCCTTCGTTCATGGCAAAAATAGCTGCCTTGCCCCGAACGCTCCGATACTGGACGAGGGGATAGCGGTAGTAGAATTTTTCAGTTGGCACGTTGTCTGTTGGCAGTTCAGCGGTCATCCTATTGCCTATGGGGCGGTGACCGTTGAGTTTACTGCTCACCTGTGCCTTTTCAACGGTCTTACTATCAAACGGTCTCACGTTCGAACGATTATCATGGTTGTGGAAGAGGTCGTTTTCTATGCCGGCCATCGCTATGAAAGCTCCTCTCCAGGCAGGGATTTCACTGCCCTTTAAGGGAAGGTCGAAAGTAGCAGTGAGGGTTTTAACGAGGTGGGTGGGTTTGGTCATGGTTTTTTTAATTTACTGAATTTCAATGTTTATAAAATTCTATTGAGCAGTGCCATTGGAGCGTTCGCCAAGGTCATTCGGCCATGCAGCCTTAATCTTTCGTTGGGTAAATGATAGGTTACAAAATACCTCAAGTGACCTCCACCTTCACCCATCCCAACGGCAGCCCCTCTGCCGTCAGGGTCCTGGTAACTGGGTAGATGCGGTCAGCGTACCGCACCCGCCACATCACGTTGCGGAAGCGGTCGAAGGCATCCATACTGGGTTCGGGGTCACCACCGTTGTAGAGGGCGAGGGCCAGTGAATTGTCGTAAATGGTTTTGCCGGCCCCGAGCCGCAGGAATACTTCGCCTTTCTCGGAGCGGGTTTTTAACCTGCGATAAAAATTCAACAACCCATCTATTGCATCCTGATGTTCGCGGTAGCGGGCCTCTTCCAGCTCGGTGATCTCAAAGGAGATGGCGTCCTGCGAAAAATAGCTCAGCTTTTTCAGTAGTTCACCAGTATCTTCGGAGGCGAGGTACTGCAAGGCTGGATGCCGCAAAGGAGGTTCGATGGTGAGCCGGCAGTCCAGGGAAAATTCTTCGGGTATTGCTTCCCGCGGTGTTGGGATGGTACTGCCCCTTCCCTTTGGGTTTTGTCTGCCTTCTGGTCTCAAGCGGATGCGCTGCACACCAAATACTTCCCACAGCCCCACCACATTCGTATCGGTGAGGCGGATACGGCGACTATCCTGCCCGACGTCATCCTTGATCGTTCCAAACAAGGCTTCTTCATTGAACAGCCTCCGTTCCAGCGCCTTCATTTTTTTGTTCAGTTCCCGTTTTTCGCTTTTCGCGTGTTGGCTAAAATCTCTTTTCAGACGGTGAAACTCCGATTCCAGGTATTCCCAATCTTTTAACATGCTGAAATACTCGGCGATGACCTTTTCGCCTTCTTTCGATCCAATCAGCCATCCATACAATATGGCGGTGCGCAAGGCCCCTTTGAGCGAACTGCCCGGCAGGTATGCCCGGCCTGCAGTTTTGGCAATAGGGGCTACTTCTTGTTTTCGGTCGGTGGCAATGCCCCGGTTGATGGTTTTGAATGCAGTTACATCGTCCAGTTCCTTTTGCAGACGTCCGATAATAAAGGCCCGCAGGTCAAAATCGGACCGGTTGTTTTCCATTCCAAGGCTGATGTTTCTTACATACTCGTCGAGCAAGCCTGTGGCAGAGACCGCAGCTTCCAATGCCCTTTGGTTGATATAGTGTACAGTTTCTCCATCGTGACTGAATACATAATCTACATAAGGGGACAATTTATGATCCTGGTTGCCACCGATGCTGACTGGAGTTTCGGTAGTAAGCCGAAGCTGATGGGTAATGAGGACGGGTTTGTTCATTTTATGGTCAAGTTGAAGGTCGATAACTGATAACAGTTAAGTGTATTGATTGATAAACATGGGGACAGTCCTGTATGTAGGGCAGCCGCCCGAGTCGCTGCTCCTCCGTCCAGCGCTGCGGTGCCAACTTAGCGAACATTTGACCCTGAGTTGATCAATCAGTACAGTCAAGATTTATACAGTTCTCTGCGGTTAAGGGTAAACATTTGGGTGGATCGGCAAAGACATGCCTTTGCCGCTTCGCACGTGGTGACTGGTCGTTTCATGTTTTTTATCTTCGACAGGTATCGGTACGATACGCCCGCCGATGTCATCACCTAGCAAAGCACCTTCTGCCACCATTTTTACTCGTTGCAGTTTTGGTGTATAATCCAAGGGTAATTTTTCCTGGGTAATAACCTGTGATTTAGGGATGCGCCGTCCACCGCGGGTAATCATTTTCCACCTTTGCAATTGCTGTTGTTCTGCCAGCCCATTTGGGTTAATCAGGGACATGGAGCACCAATATTTATTCTGCCCCACTTCAAGGTCAAAATCATTGAATGCGACTCCGTCCAACCTGCCGCACCCGACGGAGCGCTCTCCGCCGATCCCGGTATCCGCCAACACCCTGATGGCTGCTCTCAGTTTTTTGGCCGCCTTACCGGTTGATCCACCTGGCAGGTTATGATCATTCAGCAGAAAGTAATAATGGATGCCGGGCAGTTGTGCTTTTAGGCTGGCCAATTGTTTTATGGTTTTTCCTTTTTTACTGATCAAATGCCTGTTGTCTGCCAACATTAAATTGGTCTGAAAATAGATGCTGTCTTCCTTAGTAGGCTTATGAATAGAAACTTTGGGCAAAGAGTGAATCTCGTAGATTTTCATCCGTTCCGTATTGAAACCATCGATAGAAACGAGCTCACTATTATGTACTACATATCGGTTTTGAAAAATCGTACAATCTGCCCATTCTTTGGGCCCAAGCCCCATTTCCCAAACCTTCTTTGAAATAAACCGGATGCGGCTTTGCTGCTTGCGATCTTCGTTATTTTCGCTTTTGTCCAGGTTAAAATGGATAGGCTTTGGAAGAAAATAAATGAACCTGGCATCAGCCAGTTCCAGGCAATGAAAACCGGAGGAAATACGGATTTGGTCGTTTTCGAAAAATTCGATGAAGTCTTCCGGGCCGAGTGTTTTTTCTTCCTTGGCATCGTGTTCAGAAATCTTTGCGATGGTAGTAATGATGGCTGAGAAGATGGTATCTGAGTGGAGGATGACGGACGTGTCATCCAGTGAAGTGTCTACATCAAGGGCAATTTTGCCAAAATGGAACTGTGCCCTTTGCGGGCATTTTAGAATCACGGCTTGCATACTCAGAGGTTATTGAGGTTTTCGGCAAAAACAGCAACATCGGCCTGGAGGTCTACTTTTTGATAGACCCAATCTGCGGTGATGTTTTTTTGTTCGACCGAAATTTTCGAAAATTTTACTTTTCCGTAGCCTCTTGATCCTTGCCCCCCCAAATAGTCGTCCTGTAAAAGGCGCATCGCTGTTTCAAGCGCTTTGAGGTGTTTGTTTAATTCAGAGATATTATCGGCGCCAATTTTTTCAGGCTGCTTGTCTTTGTTCAGGTAAGGTCTCGACTCTGCATCTTCATAAAGGTCATAGACCATTTCAAATTCGAAAGCTGCCCCGGCAGGCACCCGTTCCAATTGGCGCGGATGTTCGGCCGTTCCCTTTTTGCGGTTGATGGTGTTTTCCCATTTCACATCGGAATAAGGAAAGTCCATTTCCACTTTATCCTTGTCGAAAGCGCTTCCGAAATGATCTTCGTTCAGTTTGGCATCCCGGACCAGCAGGCGAGTCACTTCTCCCCGGTCTTTATCGTCACCGCTGCTGCCGAATATTTGGAGCAGATAAGGGAAATCTTCATCCGATTTGCTGCCCTTGGCATCACGGGCATTGACGGCCGTGGAACCTTCCGTTTTGGCCAATAAAGAACGGAGCTTTCCTTTCAGGGAACTGCCGGGGATGAATGGGACGCCCTGTGGCGATTTGATCACGTTGAGATCTACTCCTCCGATGTCGAGCGAAGATTTTGAACCGCCGATGTGCAAGCCGGTTTCAGTATTGATCTTTCCTTTTATGATTAATTTGCCAGTGAGTTTCATCTTTTGGTTGGATTTATAGTTTCAAAATATTTGTGGTAAGCTACAACGGACTCCAATAGCTTCTTAAAGCCATCTACATCTTCCGGGGTATTTACTTTTTTAATCAGGTCATCGAACCAGTACATGAGGTTCAGGGCTCCTTTCTTTTTGTTTTGCCGGGCTATGATATATGCCAGTTTAGGACGCTGCATTTTAAGTTTGTTCTTGTCCTGCTTGTCAATAGGTTTTATTTTCCCAAAGATGTTCCGCAACTGGGAAGAGGTAACATCCCGGTAATTGGCTTCCACAAAATCTTTTAGTTTTTTATCTAAGCCATTTAGGTCATCACTTTGTTCCATGTTTAAAAGCTCCCGGTAATATCCACCGAAGTGCTGCTGTACAGCCTGCACGATGGCATCAGGATCAATTTGGCGACTACCCCTATCTCCACCACCTCCTCGACCTTGGGGTCGGTTCCGATTTCTATTTCCGTTCATAGTTATTGATTTATGGTTAATTTATCCGGCCAGGTTCACGTAACCCAACCGAACTTGATTTTATGATCTGGTTAAAAATTCTGCCCATCTGGCACCTACAGGAAAAGTCATGGGATTCACGGTCTCATGGTTTTGAAAAGCGGTAATCAGGGAGTTGGCATAGCGCTGCATGATAATCCCCATGTCATCGAGATTTTCCTTCTTGACATTGCGCAGATAATAGAACAAGCGGCTGACCTGGGGAGCTGGAACTTCCCCTTTTAGCGCTCTTCGCTGTAAGTGCTCATAACCCGTTGCGCTCCGCTTAATGCGCTCCAAGATGGCTCTTGATTCCCCCTTTTCCTGAATTAATTTTCTAAGCTGATTGCTTAGCGTAGCGGCGTTTTCAAATTCTTCCCACGTAAGTGTTTGGTCAAATACCGTGATTGCATTTTTTTTGACAACATTCTTTACTGTCCGGCTTTTTGACTTTTCCAAAGCCTCTTCAGCCAACTTGGCAAACCGGACAATTGGAAATTGTGGGTCAACTACGATGAGACCAGCCGAGATGGTCAGGTTTTTATTCCTTAACGCTTGAATGTGGGTTTTCAAAAAAGCAGTAAAAGCTGCAAACTCGAAGTGAAATTTTCTGGCAAACTCAAAAACAGCATCCCAGCCACCAAGTAGGAAACAGTCATCGCCACCGGAAAAGACCGTGTAGATATTGTCTTTAAATGCTTCTGCGACTGCTTTTACAGTGCCATCTTTCTGTGTTTTTTGCCAGGTAAAAAATTGTTGTTGAAGCCGGAACATGAAGTAATCATAGAACCATTTGAAGGAGGCGGAGACACTACCTGCATCTGCAACGGACTTTACCTCATCGAAAATACTACCGAGGCCATCTATGTCCATTTTGAGCACAGCAAGTTTGCCAGTCCCGGTTCGGGTTTTGGCCATCACACTGGCCAGTTCGCTGAATTCGATTACCTCAGACCTTTCTTTTTGAGGCCGGTCTTCCTCATTCCCACTGTAGAATCGATTAAGGGCCTCGTCATATTGGTCGATCAAGGTGTCTTCCCATATTGGAATTTTATTCACAATTGAATGCTTATATGAAATCTTACCTGATGAAAGCGGGGAAAGGGATAAAGTGTGTCCAAATACTTCCATTTGAGAGTCGGTAACTCTTGATTCCATGCTGCCTTTGTCCGTAACGGCTGCCCCATTAGCTTTCCGAAACGCAGGAGTAAATCTGTACCAGTCTTGAGGCATGGGAACCGGATAGGCATCAAAGACCCCCAAGAAATTGGTGAACTTAGTCAATTTGTCTTTTGCAGATTGCTCTTGTATACGTTGCCAGACTTGTTCACCGAAATTCTTGAATGCGGAAATTTCATTTATCACTGAGAGTGTCACATAAAATTCCGAATGTTGGCAGGCTTTATTGATTGCGCTCCTTATCTTAGGCAAAGCACCATTGATTTCCTCGTCTACAAAAAGATAGAAATTGCCTCCTCCATTGTAAAGAGTTTTTATGTTTCCATTCAATGCATCTGAGATTAGTTGGATGCATATATGGCTCAATGCCTCGATAAAATAAGACCTTGCCTTCAGGGTCTTGGCAGCTTTCTCTGATTTTACGTTAAAAATAAATTCTTGAATCCCGGAGATGTCTCCTTTTATAAAGTGAGTAAAACCAGCGTAATCTTTACTTTTCAGGTGCGCCTCATTTATTACTTGGGCAAGCTTTCCCTTTTCAGCCTCAAACAGCGACATACCTGTTTTGGATGGTATTTCGTTCATCTTAATTTGGTTGTATTATTCTGATTTTTATGTATAAGTAAATGTCTTGTTATATCTCAAGGTTATACTATTGATCGAGTAATGTTTTCTAACCCAAATACGCATTTTGTTAGCTTGCTCAATCGTCATGCCTTTATCAATGCCAAGGCTTTCTCAACCTGCTATCTAAAATACGCTACCGCAAAACCATAATTTTTCCCTTCAAAGGATTTTCAATAAATAAGAAGTGTAAAGTTTGTTGAAATAAAAAATAATATAGTTGTGATCAGTTATCTCAAGAAAGTTATTTAAATAATATATCCGCTGCCAATATATAGAAGAACTATTTAATGCTCCAAATTAAAATAGGAATATAAAGGAAATTGAACACATTAATGTCACCCATTCAATATTTTGGAAAGCAAAGCTGGGTTTAGGGTTGGTTTTCCTTTTCTTAAATGTAATATATGGTAGTTCCACATTTAAATAATATTTTTTGTGTCGATATTTTAGGACGGGACAACGTTGGCAGTTCTGCCGACTTGCAGTACTTCAAAGAGTCGCAATCCTATCTAAAAATGGAAGGCTCTCAGACTAAACTATCGTAAAGGGCCGAGCTATAAACTACTGTCGCAATCCTGCCTAAAAATGGAAGGCTCTCAGACTCAACAAAGTGGGAAGAGTGCTGAAGAGATACTTGAGTCGCAATCCTATCTAAAAATGGAAGGCTCTCAGACCCGTCTATATTGATAACAGTCTGAAAACCAGCGACTTAATGTCATTTGAGCTGTAGCGACAACCAAGGGTTTTGTGCAAATGGTCAAAAAAACAAGGTATTTGGTGGATCGATCAGTTCGTCGTACGGAAACTTGGGCTTACCGATGATGGCCATTCCTCTGAGGTCCGACGGTGGCAAATTTATGATAATTACGCTATTTCCCGGTGCTGTTTTTTATGCCATTTCCTTTTTCAACGAGGTCTTGGGCTCGGTACGGGTAGGGTGGTGGTTCATGGTTTTTGGTTTACCGGTTTTCAGCACAGGGTTTAGTGCCGCTCCATTTGTCAAAGTGTGCTCAATGGAGCATCCAACAATTAACTGTTGTCCATTTTCCATTAACCGTTAATCGTTGACCATTAACCATTAACCGTTAACCATTAACCGTTAAAAAAGGATTTCCCGACGATGTCAAAGAACGTTTTGGATTTTTGGCCAGCGACTCTCCGGCAATGGTGTCACGGTACCAAAGCCGTGCGCCGTGGCCTTGCCGAGACCGACATAAGCGGGCAGTTGCAGGTTGGTGCGGAAGCTGATGTCAAATGATCTAAAACGGGTCTCTTTCCAACGCGTCTTGCTTTCCCGGCAGTCTTGCAGGCTCACTTCCAGTGACCTGGGCGGCAGCAGCCATTGTACCCCCGACGCAAATTTCAGGACGTGCGCCACCAGTGTCTTTTCCAAAATTTCCAACCGGCGCAACAGGTTGGGCGCCATGTCCCAGCGCTGTGAATTTTTTTCGTTCAGGGCCATCCAGTTCCTGACTTGGTAAGCATTCCTTTCTTCCCCGATGTGCAGTGAAAGGGCCTCAATCTCCAGCGTACCGGAGAGCGGCCAGTCCGTACCCTTCCATGGGAGTACCGGTCGCCGTCGCCAAAGTTCCCGCAAAACCGCGGCTCCTTCCCCCAGGCCAATGATGGCAGCCTCCCCCCCGATGGCCTTGTACTGCACCAACGGGTAGCGGTACTTCAATCCGCTGCTGTCCAGCTCATGGTTGTGCAGCAGGTCGGACTCCCGGCCCATCACCCGGTTCACGGCCTTGCGGAAGGCATCTATTTCCAGGCCCCGCAATGGGAGGTGGAGGTGGGCCGTGGCAACGGGGAGGTGTTTTATGGATGTAGGTTTTTTCATTATACCGGAATCAAATACCCATATCCCACATTGGTTTTCGCTCCGACCCCCAGGTCGGCAACAATCAATTTGGTCAACTCTTTTTTTCAGTTGCGGGGACCGCTCCATCTTTCAATTACCTGGAAAGCAGAGCTGGGCCCGGAATTGATTTTCGTTTTTGGGTTGTAGCGGTGTATTGGTAAAATCAAATGAAATAATCGTAAAGCGTATATCAAGGCTGTGCAAAGCTTGGAATATTATCCTATGGGCTGACTTGATGGGTGTACCATTAGCCAAATTTACAGCAGTTTCATATTTAAACAATAATTTTTGTGTCGCTATTTTTGGAAGGAACAGATATCAATAAAGACAAGGATAGGGCATTCATTTGTTCAACACTTTTTTTCTTTAAAAACAGAAGGCAACCACAAAATTCAAAAAGTTCGCACATTTCCCGGTCTCATTTCCTAAGCCGTTTACGCATCCCCTTTTAAATCCCGTCTTTCATTTCGAAATTAGCGTAAACCATCAACCAACAGTTCGGTCCCATGGCAAATTTCGAAACCAGTGCCTGCCCCTTTCACAAATAAATTTGCCATTCCTGTCGATCCATGAATTTTCTGGAACTCTCAATTTCATGGACATTCTTTTCCTTTTTTCCCCGGTTGTAGTGCTATTGAATTCTAGGTAGATATCGACTTTGCCATCAAGGTGTACCCTTTTTTTGAGGAAGACATATTTTATTTTTGCAAGGGTACGGCATGGGGGTACGATTTTAGGGTGAAGATAGGCAACGAGAAGTAGATTTTGAGCGCCGATGACAATTAAAAACACAAAAAAGGCAGCAAAGTCAATGCAAGGTAACTTTTGCTGCCTTTACCAGTAGCCCCACCAGGATTCGAACCTGGATCTACGGTTTAGGAAACCGCTATTCTATCCCTTGAACTATGGGGCCGCGCTGTGGTTGGTAGTTCGTCAGTATAAAATTTAATCATCTGACAAGTTCCATCTTTAAGCGGGAGGGGCAAAGCTAAGGGTTCTTTTACTTTTCCCAATCAATTGTGCACAACAACTTTTTTGGTGAAAATGGATTCACCAATCTTAATTTTCAAAAAATAAAAACCGTTTTCCAGTCCGCTTACATCAAACGAATATTGCCTGCCTCCTCTGGGCAGCGAAAGGGACTTTACTTTTAAACCGTTTGCGGTGTACACCTCAATTGAACCGTCCTGCCAGAAAGGATGCTCGAACAACAGATATAGGACTTGTTGGACGGGGTTGGGAAATACAGTAGCGGTAATTTCCACTCCTCCTGTCGCTTCCTGATTGCTGACCAGGGTGCAATCGTCCCCACCCGCCTCATCGCAGAACTCGAATGTGCCAAGATCGACCACGGAATTGATAATGCGGCGGATGCCTGCCAGATCGGTATCCTGGCCACCGAGTACACTGTTGGTGCCAGCGTCGATGGCAGGAGAGCCGGCCATCAGGCCAAAGTCTCCCCCAGCTGGCACCGGATTCACGAACATAGGGTCCGTATCGAAAATATTGTTGCCGTTGCAGTCCTCGATGCCCCCGGTGTTGCAACCATTTTCAATGATCGAATTGTAAACGATCACCCGGTTGTTTTCATCAATGATGGAGTTGCCGTTGTTGCCGTAAAAAATGCAATTGGCGATCCGCACGGCTTCTTCGTCACTGGCATGCAGAACACCACTTGCTCCTGCGGTGGCATTGGTTGAAAAAGTACAATTGGTGATCTGGGATTGGTTTTCGCTCGACCCTTCCATAAAGATGGCCGACCCTTTGGGGGCATTGCTGTTGGTGAACAGGCAGTTGAGTACCGTCAGGTTCGCATTCAGATTGTGCAGGCTGCCCCCAAGCTCACTGTCGTTGTTATCAAAACGGCAATTAATGATCCTTGGATTTCCAGAGGTATAAATAGCCCCACCTTCGATACTGTAATTGTCCGTAAAATTGCATCGAAGAATAAGGGCATCCTCGACGGTGTAAATAGCGCCGCCTCCAATCTCAATGCAGGTGTCGGCCTGGAAGCTACAGTCGATGATCCGGGGCGAACCTTCCAAAAACAATGAACCTCCAAATTTCAGGCTCCTGTTTTGGACGAACTGGCAGTTGCTGATGGTTGGCCTGCTGAGGCCGAGGTTGGTCAGGGCGCCTCCGCCTTCCAGGGCTTCATTATTGATGAAGCGGCAGTTACTGATATTCAGGTTGCTGTTGATGTTGTAAATGCCGGCACCTGTTTTCCGCCCGGCGGGGCCGTCGGCAAGTCCGCCGGTCATGGTAAAGCCATCGAATATCCCGGCTTCAGTCACATTTTCCAGGTATACTACGTGATACGCTTTGTCACTATCGGGGAAATCCCCGCTCAGAATGGTTTCGTTCTGTTGGAAATCCCGATTGGTGAGGTCAAAAGTTGCGGGGTCTTCATCTCCTTTAAAACCGCCATAAATCTGTAAATCTTTTTCTATGAAAACGGTTCTCGTACGCAGGTCTGATGGATGTTCATTGCCAGCAATATCCTTGATAGGGTAGTAGGTGCCTGCGGCCACCCAGATCGTATCTCCCGTAACGGCTCTTTCAATTGCGGCCTGTAGTGTTGCCAGCGGGCAGTCCCAGGACAGTCCGCGGTTGTTGTCATTTCCAGTGTCATCATTGATGAAATGGTGGTGCACGGGGCTTGAGGCTTCCTGGTTTTCATAAGCCCCCAGATCGACTTTACTGCCGATGATCCGGGGGGCTTTGTTCAGGTCTAAAGTGTCAAATTGTTGGATGAGTTGGTTGTCGCCATTATTGATGGCTGGAGAACATTGCAACAGTTGAAAGTTTCCAGTATCCGGATGTACAAATAGTGGGGGCAGGTCAATGATACTATTTCCGCTAAAGCCTCCGGAAACAATGCAATGGTTCACGGAAATATTGGGGTTGCCCACAATGGTCTGGTCATTTATTTCATCCCAGATAATGCAATTTTCGATGATTGAAATTGAATTAAGGTCCAGCAATGGCTGCGTTTCTGTATTATTAAAAAAGGTACAGTTAATGATGGTATTGAAGCCGGAGATACTCATTCCGTCGTTATCGAAAACGGAATTGACAGCCCTCAATTCTTTGGAAGTAGCCGCACCGCCTGTGTTTTGAGAAAAAACGCAGTTGTCAAATACGGTGATGCCCTGCAAGTTATGGACGGCGAAAGCCGGCTCCGAACTACTCACCTGTTCATTGTTTTTGAAATGACAATCAAAGAATTCTACATCGGGGGCAAAGGAAGCAACGGTGTATACGACCGGGCCGAGAAATTGGGCCGTGTTGCCATCAAATTCAGAATCAAAGACGACCATGTCACCGTCTCTGATGTAAAGGGCTCCACCCACCTCGGATGCAGTATTGTCATAAAAACCGCAAGATGCGATGATATTAGAAAGTTCGGAAAACGGATTGATCGAATAAATGGCTCCTCCGCCCGCACAGCGGTTGTTTTCAAAGGTGCAACCAAAAATAACATTTGATTCGGAAGGGCCACTGTCATAATAGACCGTACCAAACCTTCCCCCTGTATGGCCAAAAAAATAACAGCCCTGGATCAGGAAATCCAGATCATCGATGCCCGATTCATCCTGAACATTATTGTAAAGGCTGATGGCATTGCCAGCGTTTGAAGTCCCATTTTCAAAAAAATCACTATCCACGATAGTGATATCTCCGCTGTAAGCCATAATGGCCCCGCCCCCCGGATGTTGTTCATTGAAAAAGGCAAAGGCCCGGTTGTTTTCAAATGTAGTATTGACGACCAGCAAGTTGTTTTGTGATATCGAGTTGATGACTCCCTCAAACAATATGGCCCCTCCACCCAGTGAACCGAATGAACCGCCTAGTGAGTTGTCGGAAAAATAACTGGAAAAAACCTGCGTGTTCAGGAATCTGGATACCATTGCTCCCCCATCATTTTGCGCACTGTTACTGATGAATTCACAATTGTCGATGACAATATTGCTGGAAATACCGTTGGTGGAAGTGGAGTCTATTTGTGCATATAATGCTCCTCCCCTTACGCCCCGGTTGCCTTCAAAAACGGTATTGTTCAAATTCAGCCCACTCTGACCGTCCACTGGATGTTCATAACGAATGGCTCCGCCAAAACCTTCGCTTACATTGTTGGTGAAATGGCAGTTGTCAAATTTAAAAAATGAATTGGCGTTCGCATTGATCAAAGCCCCGGCCCCCCCTTTTGATCCGGTGCAGAAAAATCCGTTGAACAGAGGACAGTCATATCCATCAGAGATTCTAAAACCATTTATTTCCAATAAAACCACATCCGCATTTGCAGCACCATTCAGGGTAATCACATTGAATGCGTTTCCGGTGTTCGGGATTTGGCCGCTTAGGGTAGTGACGGATGTGGGGTCTGTCAGGTCCCTCTCCGACAATGCGGATTCGGAGCCGTTGAAGCCACCGAAAACAGACATGGTTTTATCCGCAAAAAAAGTCTTTGTTCTGGAGTCGATGCCGGTCGAATCCCCGTTTGCATCCCTGCTGGGAAAATAGGTTCCTTTGGCTACCCAGATACTATCACCGTCGGCGGTGTCAAGGGCATCCTGAAGATCGGTAAAAGCATTGGTCCAACTGGAACCATCATTGTTGCCGGTCGCTTCAAGGTTCACATAGATGACATTGCTCATGGCAGGAGGGCTTTCATTTTCGAGGGGCTTCGGAGCAGGAGGTTCTATGTTTAACAAAAAACCAAAAGAAGCAAAAGCGAGCAATAACAATAGGGGAGTAGATATTTTTTTCATTTGTTATTTATTAATGGAACCTGGCAAAGGGTTGTTTTCGATCAGGCGGGGAACGATGTTGGGGTTGGGGGTGATGATCATATCTCCACTGGACAACCCCAGTAGCAGGTAATCGCCATTAGCGGAAAAAGTGGCCGACGTTACCAGGCTATCAAAACCATCCATATCCATGAGCAGGTTGCCACGGAGGTCCCACAGCTTAGCCGTTTTGTCGTTCGAGCTGGTGAGGATTTGGGAACCATCCGGAGAAAAGACGATGCCTGAGACCTCCATGATATGGAAATCCTTTTCAAAGACCAATTGGCCATCGATTTTCCAAAGCCTTAATTTTCCATCTTTTGAAGCTGTTGACAGCAGAGTACCATCGTTTGAAAAGGCAGTGGCTGTGATCTTTTCCTGATGGCCTGCGAGCTGGTGAAGCAGGTTTCCGCTGCCATCCCAAAGCAAGCCCGTCTTGACGGCTCCATAGGTGAATATCCGGCTTCCGTCAGGTGAATAGATGGCCTGGGTTGCAAGGTCGTCATGGCCGGAAAGCGTCTTTAAAAGGTTTCCCTCAACGTCCCATAGCCGTGGAGAACGATCCGCGGCCGTCGTCAGGATTCGATCACCCGATGGCGAAAAAATGGCATTGTACAGCCAGGTTCCTCCATGCTGCATGTCGGACAAATGCTGGCCATCCGTGTTCCAGAGTTTGGCCGATCCATCGGCTGAGACGGTCAGGATTTTAGTTCCGTCAGGAGAGAAATACCCTTTCCTGACACCTTTGGTGTGGCCCACCAGTTTGGCAGCAATTTGCCCCGAAGTATCCCAGAGGATGGCGGAACCGTCTTTGGAAAAAGTCAATACTTTTTGGTTGTCTTCCGACAACAGGGGGGTGCCGATTCTCTGTGAGTGTCCTTCAAAAGAACTAAGTATGGTTCCTTCAGTGTCCCATATACTGGCAGAATGATCCGATGCATTTACCAAAATCATCTGGCCGTCTTTTGAGTATTTGGCGGATTGCATCATGTAGGGGTGCTGGATCTTGAGCAACAGCTTACCCGTTTTGTTCATTACAAATAAATGTTGGTTGGTGGTGCCCAGCACCATAATGGCCAATTCGTTGGGACTAAAAGCCAGGTCGATCAAGCCATTGGAAGGCAGGTTGATCCGTTTTCGGTAGTACCGGTAGGCAGCGTCCCCGTAAGTCTGCGTCACGAAGTCCATGTCATTATCTCCTTTGATTTGCGTCGCTTCGTATGCATGCTTAAAGGCTTCCAGCGAATCCCCGCGTTCCATTTCCAGCCTGGCCAAAACGGAAAGACGGCTTGCATCATACAAGACTAAGTTCCTGGCAGCTTTTATTTCGAGGTCTTTTGCCAGTGCCGCATTCTTGGCGCTCAACTCCTGCATCGCATTGTATGTTTTTCGCAGCATGTCATCGACCTCGGCTTTCTCACTCGGCTCATCGGTACTGATATTGGCCGCTTTGAACTGGGCAATGGCCCCCATGAAATCATTTTTTTCCAATTTATCTTTGCCTTGATTCATGAACCTGACATAATCGGGGTCGGACTGGTTGAAAGCTGTCAGGGGAACCAGCAATGCCAACAAGAAGGAGATGTATTTAGGAAATTGCATTTTAGGTAAGTTGGTAGTGAACGGATTTTTGTTTGTCTTCAAAATGTATAAACTAACCGGAACCCGGGCGAATAGCCCATACCGGTGGCTGGCTCTACCGTAGGTTGAAAGCTCAACCCCGGTTGTTCAAAATATAAATGATAAATGTTTTTATTGATCCGGTAGCGGTTCCAGCGGGCATAGAATAAGATGGTGTTGACCAGTAAGATGGAGCCCCCGGCATAGACCATGACCGTTCCCCGTTTTTTTGTGTCATTGGCCTCTTGGTACAGCGGTTCGGCGTTTTCCGCAAAGAATTTTGATTTATATTCTTCGTAGACGTCATCTGCGTTTCTGCGCTCGATAAAGCCAAATGCCACCAAACTGGCACCTCCCGCAAATGCGACGTAGTGCGGCCAGGTTTGTTTGAACTTAAATTCGGGGCGCACCATGACCCTTCTCGGCGGTGACTCATATCCACTTACCTGTAGAGCGATCGACATTTCATCCCCTGGGAATATGGAATAGCGGTCGAGTACATCGTGCCAATGGATGGTTTTTTCTCTGCCATTTTCCGTGTCAGCGATTCTCATATCGCCGCTCAGGTAATTGGTGGGAGGGGCAAAGTAGGAGGTATTGTCCCCGTCCATGTTAATCCCTAACCGTACTCTCGCATGCCGGTTTTTTGGTTGTTCATCTACTTTAAATCCAATGAGGATATCGCCATCGACGCAAGTCACCTTCAACATCTCAATATTGGTTTCATACGGATCAACGGCCTGTAAAACAAACTGCCCATTCTGTAAGTCCCATTTATAATGCAGGGTGTCTGCCTGCTGATCGATCAGCCGTTCCTGCCCCCTTATGGAAAATGAAAGAAATAATAGAAAAGGTAGGAATAGATAAGATTTCATTTTGGTTTGTTTTGTCGAAAGATGTTAAAACATGAGGTATAAAACATCTTTTTTTTAATATCAACATGATTTTTTGAATGCGGGACAATGCTTTGTTTTCTACGTCCCATGCTCGATGATCTTCCCCCTGGTCCCCTCCGGAGGGGGCCGGGGGGAGGACTGCTATACTCAGATTTTAAGTTTTCAGTTTTTTCCTGCGACCCGTATGAATTTAAAACACTCAATTTTCCGGAGTAAAACCCCACCAGTCATTGAAAAAAAGCTCATTGTTGTTGCCCAGCCCGATAATGGCCTGGTTGCCGATGGCAAATGCCACGGCATTGGCACGGGGCGCTCCAGGAAAAGTGCCGGCCAAGCTCCAGGAATCGTCTTCAGGTCGGTACTCGTAGATATCCGTTTCAACGCCCTGCTCAGAGACACCAAGTGCAATGTAGCCTCTGCCGTTAATCACAAAACTCACGGTGCCGATACGCCCCCCATCGGGGAAATCTGCCACTTTGGTCCATTGGGGCATCGGAACAGCACGAAAGGCATAGAAATCGTTGTGAAACATTCCACCCGTTTTCCCCAGGCCGACATAGGCGATGTCGCCAATGGTGAAAGAAATTGCTTCGGACCGCGCCGATGGGCCTCCGCTAATAGCGATCCCGGCCCAGCCGCCTCCTTCTTCAAAAGCGTAGAGATCGTCATAAAAGTTGGAGAATGATTTTCCCATACCGATGTACGCCCTGTTCCCAAGGGTAAAAGTTACGGCCCCTTCGCGACCGCCTGTAGGGAAGGTGCTGGAAGGGGCCCAATTGGAATCACCGTCCAAATGGAAGAAATCGTCCAACAGGTTGCCGAACGAGTCCGTTCCCAGGCCTACGTAAACTTTGTCCTGCAAAGCGAAGCCGACAGTTTTGGTGCGTTTGCTGCCTCCAAAATCTGCATTCACGAAACTCCATTCGCTGCCGTTGAACAGCCAGGTATCGGTCAGAATGTTGTTGGCATCGTTGCCGAGAGTGAGGTAAATGGATTGTTCGTCCAAAACAAGTGCATTGGCGTTGCTCCTGCCGAGGAGATTGGGGTTTTGGAAGTCAGTGTTTCCCCAGTTGAAGATGAACGAGAGGGGCTCGCCGTAAACCTGTGTCCCTTCCACTTCCACAAATGACCGGGCAAAATAGCGGATACCGGGCTGAAGGTTTGTCAGCTGTTCCGAGATCAGGAAATCATCATTGACAAATTGTTCGATGGCCTGTACTTCATCCATGACGGTCGGACTTGGGTTGAGTCCGGCGGACCAGACAATGCCCTGCCTAACCCTCAGGTTTTCCGTTCGCAGGTTGAAAAAAGTGACGGCGCCTTCCACGGTGGCGGTGCTTCCTTCAATGTTGGCACTGATGGTCTCCACTTCGAGATCGGAAAATTCGATGCGGTCATATTCCGGGTTGATACAGGAAAGGGAAGAAAGGCAAATGCCAATTGCCAATATGGAGATCAGGTCTTTAATCATAGTTTTTAATCCTTGGCCGGCAGAATATTTCCGGTATTGTTTAACAAAGAAGATTGAGAAATTAAGGCGGACGTTTGGACATTTCCAATTTCCCAATTCTCGTAAAATCACTGTGGGCACAATTGCTGCACGATTCTGAGATTTTCTCTGGTGGTACGGGTCAGGTTTTTGGTGTTGATGTAGTATTTATAACTATCAACGGTGTTGAGTTTCCCTTTGGCCAGTCGGCAATCTTCTGCTTCGGCATATATTTTTGCGTGCGAAATAAGTTCAACAGACTCCAGGGTCATCTGTGCGGTTACTTTGCTTATTCTTTCATTGACGATCGTTGTATGCTGTGCATCCATGTCGAGGTTCTTGGCTTTGAGGTAGGATTCCATGGCCGACAAATAGATTTCGGCATTGAAGCTCGAATCTGCCTCGGCGAGGTATTCTTCAAAGAGTGCCCTTTTTGCAGCGAGCCCCCTGCTTTCTCTGATCAGTTGGAGTATTTCCGATGAATCCGCTTTTGTGTCAGCGAATTCCAGGGCAAGTTGAAATTGTTCCAATGCGTCTTGAATGTCTTCTTGCATGGCAATTTTTCCACCGTCTCTGAATTTTTCAAAATTAGCCGCCCTGGCTTCTTTCTGGATCCGGATGATACTGTCCCTGGAAGCCCTGACTTCTACCAGCGCATTTTCCGCTAATGATTTCGCTTTTACGGCCTCTCTGGATTGGATGAGGGCAATAAAGCCGGCAACCAGTGCAACGGCAAACAGTAAAAAACCAAAGGCTGCAAAGCGGCGGGCCTGGCGTCTTTTCTTTCTTTCCTCCAGCAGCTTTTTCTTTTGGATGGTCGTTTGTTTCCGTTCTTCCTCCACGCGCGCATCTTCGATTTCTTTGGCCTTTCTCTTTTCTTTTGATTTTAAAATAGGCGCTACCAGTGAATCGTGGCTGATCTCATAGTTGAAACCATCTCCCTGCGAACTGGGTTCGGAACGAATAAGATGGCAGTTCACCAGTTTGCGGAGCAGGGAATCATTGATGTTGAAGGTTTTGTAGATCTGGCCTTCATACAGGGTCAACCGCCTTTCTTCTTCTTCAAAAATCAACCCCTCCTCAATGAGCCGGCGGGCCGCCAATTGATCCTCCTCACCGGGAATCAGGCTGATTTGATTGTCGTAATAGTTTTTGTAGAGATTTTCAATATCACCGAGGTGTTCTATTTCGATGACTTTTAACCCTTGCTCGATCACCTTGCGCTCCAACGATTCACATAAAATCTGCAATTGGAAAGAGGCAATTTTATGCGTGTTGCCCTTGGTTAAAAAATCGAGGGTTGTCTCGATGGCCTCGTCGCTGTAGTCAAAAGTAGGGGACTCAAAAGAAGGGTCTTTCAGGTAGGCTGGAGTCAAAATGGCATCTTCGGCCTGTTCGACATTAAGGGCCTTTAGTTCATAACACGATTTGAGAATATTGGGGAGAAAATCAGAAACCTGGTTCAGCAAACTCATCCGATCCGACCGGATGGCCATGAGTACCTTTATTTCCATTTCCTCGTGCAGGTCTTTCAGCTCCTGACCAGACAGGAACAGCTGGTTCTGGTCACCGTGAATTTTGGATTCCATCACTTCCCGGTACCGGCCCGGGATGACCGTGTACATTGCCTCGGCCAATTGTTTTGCGAAATTGTTGACCTGCTTTTCCGGGTAGGTAAAAAGTTCTTCGAACTGGTCAAATATCAGGAGGTAACTTCTTTTGCCTTTTTCCGCCATTTGCCTGTTCTTCAAATGGTACCAAAGCGAATTTTCGTTGGGAAGGATTTTGTCCAAGAGATTGGACTGCCCATCAAAGGCCAGTTGCTCCGTGGTAATTTCGAGGGGCGTCAGATGGCCTTCTTTGTTGTAAGCACCGAAGCGGAAGGTAAACGTGTCGATGTCATCTTCGGCCGCGAGTTTTGGGATAACCCCTGCATTGAGGAGTGAGCTTTTGCCAAGGCCCGATTTGGAATAAAGGACGACCAATTGTTCGATGTTGATCATTTCTGCCAGATCATCGATGTCTTGTTGCCGGCCAAAGAAGATGCCTCGTTGGTCGGGCGAGAAGGGCTTGGCGCCTGGATATCTGCGGGTTGCTTCCATAGGGTTTTATTCAAATTCTTTGGCTTCGTTGACCAGTTCTAAAAGGCTTTCAGTGATTTTTGCCATTGCCACAGACTCTTCTTCTGAGTTGATGGTCCCCATTCTCGTTTTTCGCTGCAACCGCCGGAATTTGCCACCGAGGCCCACGATTTCATCGTAGAGCCCCTCATCGGCATCTTCCAAAAATTCTTTGAGCATGTCAATGGCCGTTTCCAGCTCTGCATCGGCCACGAAATTTTTGATCCTGTCCAGGACCGACCCGCCGCTGTTGTCACCGCTTTCCCTGAGTATGCCTTTGGCTTCGCAACGACTGTAAATGTTGTCGACAAAATCTGAAAAATCATCGCTGACAAAGTTCATCTTGAACTGCTCGGTGTAGAAGGTGTACACTTTATCCTCCAGCTTTTGGTTGGCGGCATATCGCTTCATTGCGAGGTTGTTGCTTCTTACATCAAGAAAGCGCAAGACCAGCTGAAAATACCATTTGTCCAGAGGGAGCCCAAGCAGGATCAGGTTTCTGGTTTTTTGCAGGCCCAGTTTCAGTTTATCGGGCATTCGATTGGCAGAGAGGGTGGATTTGATGTATTCGAACATGTCGTTGTGGCTTAAAACCATCGACTCTTCATCTTTGATACTTCCCAATAAATTATAGATTAGGGGTTGGCTTTTGGAAGGCGTTTTGATGCTTTTGGGCTCTTGATGCCTTTGGTAGAAATCGAACTGGTAAGGGATGCTGAGCTTATCAAAAGCTTTTGGTAGAATCAGGTCCTGGGTGACCGTGATGATGATATTGAAAGGGATCTTGGCCAGTTTTAGCAACAGTTCGGTCGGGGGTTCTTTTTGATAAAAGGTCTTGATTTGGTGACAGGCCAGTGTTTTGCCTCCCGCCTCATCGAAAAGGAATAAATCCTCCGATGGGTAGTATTTGGTGATGTTCGGGTTGTTTTCAATGTCCAGGTATTTCACCATCTCCGTGCTGAGAAGCTGCCCGTCAGGGTTTTTGTAAATCTCCGGCCCGAGTACGAGGACGCACTGTTCCTCGTCGATCTTATCCACTATAAAATCCCAATTTGCGTCTCTTTGGTTCATCTGTTTTTTTGAGTTTTAGGTGCATTACGTGTTTGATGGTATAGCCGAGTGTAAATTCCCGGATAATATCATAAAATGATATACGGGAAGGCATCCCTTTTCACTTGTTTTCTAATTTGTCGAGACAGTATGTTTAAACTGAAATGGATAAAAATACAATGGAGATTAACCCTGGGAAAAATCGTTCAACGTCAAAGCCAACGTTTACAGCAAAGCCCAATTGATAAGCGATAGGATTTGCCAATTCATATGATTAGAACTTTCGCCGCCTGTTCATTCTTCCTCGTCTATCTTCGTTCAAAAAATAGGTTATTTCAGGAATATCATGATTGATGCACTAATAACTTGAAAAAAAATCAAATCACCTAATACTGAATTAGCATTTATAGATTTTTTTTTCAAAACTGATGTTTTACCGCACCCGTGCGCAGCTTCCCGGACGCTGATGTTCTAATTTGCTTTCCATAAAAATCAGCAGGCAGTCAACCAAGGCATTTTACAGTTCCCTCTGCTCCCTGACCTCACTTCGGACTGGCGAAGGATACAAAATCCTTTTACGAATTGTTTTCGCCCAAAAACTCATTGTACCAGTATTTTTTCCACAGCTTGCAATCCCTCCCCAAATGCCCAGACCAGGTACCGGCCGTACGTTTCACAATCAAAATTTTTCAACAATCCGCCGCACGGACCCGACGTACCCTCCTCCAAACAAATTCACATGCACCAGCAAATAGTACAATTGCCAGATCGGCAGCCTTTTTTCAAACCCCGGTGCCAACGGGTAGGCAGCTTCGTAGGCCCGGTAAAAAGTCCGGTCAAAACCTCCGAAAAGACGACTCATGCCCAGGTCCAGCTCCCGGTGGGAAAATGCCACAGATGGGTCGATCAAAACTGGGCCCCCTTCTGCACCAACGAGGAAGTTGCCGCTCCAGAGATCACCATGAATGAGTGCGGGCGGTTCATCCGGCAGGAGTTCGGGCAGTTTTTTATATAGGTTTTTGAAATGTTTTTCATCCCTGACAGTCAACTCTTTGGAGTTCCTCGCCAGGTCCAATTGCGGCTGTAATCTTTCATTTATATAAAAATCAATAAATGTATCATGGTGACCGTTGGGCTGGGACAGGGAGCCGATATAGTTGGAATGGTCGAGGCCGAATTGATTGGAGGTGGTGCGGTGCAGCGCCGCTAATGATTGACCAAACTCCTCCCAAAAACCCTCGCTGCGATAACCTTTTTCCAGGTATTCAAGCAGCAAAAAAGATTCGTTCTCCGTCTGGTCAAATGCGATGACTTCAGGGGTGCGAATTGCCTGGGATTTTTTCAAAAGCGCCAACCCCTTTGCCTCTTTTTCAAACATTTCAAGCGCAAAATCTGCTTTGTTGATTTTAATAAAAAAATGCCCCTTTGCGGCCTTTAAAAGCCGGGCCTGATTGATGTCACCTCCACCAACAAATTCGACCTTGTGGATGGTAGTGCCAAGGATCTGCTGGCATCGTTGGTGCAGGGCGGGGGGAAGGTCATAAAACATTGAATTCCTGATTGGCTTAGAATAATGAAAAGATAAATTCTTTTAATTACGGGACAAAATAATATTTCTGTAATATTCGCATGGACTTCCTCCCCCGCTGGAGGGGCCGGGGGGAGGCTGGTAGTAGTCAAATTAGGATCAATCAGTCCTGCCCGAACCCAGGGAATTCTTGTAGACAGGCTAAATCCACAGGTCTTTTTTTCATCAATCCTTAACAGTAAAAGTAGAACTTTGGCTGTTTTAAGGGGTTTAATGAACGTGTTAAAAATCTAAATTAAAGAAGTCTGTTTCAAAAATTTAAGTGCAACAGTAATTTCTAAATCTCTGAGAGTTAGAAAATTTTGTCCCGGTCATTAGATTTAATACCCGAATTCACTTCGGGATGAAATTTAGCGAATCGGTGCTTTTGAGGCAGCTTCATCCACCTGATATGTCATCAACGACCACTGTACAACCGGTTAAAAGCAGACCGAACGTTTCACCAAAAAAAGACGAACCTACCCTACAAACCATCGACCATGAGGAGTTGCGGGACCTGCCGGGTATGATCATGCCGTTTAAAAGCCGATTGAGTTTTGCGCCCTTGCTGCGATTTTGGGAAACCAGAGTCGAAAGCGACGATATTGCCGAAAAAATCATGGCAACGGAAATCATGAAGCGGGTCGAACAGCACCCCGAACTTTGGGAGCCCATCGAAGATTATGAAGACCTCGTGCAATATTCAGAAATCGTTGAACTGCTGCTGGCGGGGCTGTTCCCGCTGAATTTGAGGGAGACCCAACTGGGCAAAGCTACCCGGCCGTTCGACATGAATGTTTTTTATAAAACACCCCGGGTACAAGCAATGATGTCGAGCTGTGCCATGAACGTAAAGATTGAAAAGTCAGCCGAATTCTTTTCCAATGCAATTGTCGTGAATGCCTGCTCGGTTATTCTGAATCAGCACTACGGCCAAAACCTGGATGTCGATCCGACGATCATTTACACCATGGCGCCCAAGGATGGCGGCGTGATGCGCCATTACAAATCGGAGATGAATATCAAGTTCGTGGAAATGGTTCCGACCAAACCGCTGAAGAAATTGACCCAGGAAGATATCAATAAACTCGTCGGCAACGTGTATGATACGGAGGCCTGGCTGGCCGCCATTCCGCCGGAAAATTTTGAGATACAAGGTGTGGTCGGGATCAACTTGATCGATGTGACCAAGGAGGAAAGTGTTTCTCGCATCCGCTTCAGTTTGTTGGAAAAAGATGCGATTGTCAAAGCAGAAAATATTCAGAACCTGGAACGGCTGGTACAATCTTACTACGGCATGTCCGATCTGAAAATGGGCATTATGGCACTGGATTTTCCGGCCAACCAGAAGGATGCCTTCAAATACAACATCCGCCACTGCATTTTGGAAAATTGGGATTCCTGCATGCTCGACGAAAAGAACGCCAATTCCATTTATGAAAAAGCGGCCACCTATCAGGAAACAGTTTTGGTGGAAGACCTCAAGGCCATGCCGAACAAAACCGCTGCCGAGAGGAAATTGCTGGACATGGGTTACCGCAGCATCATGGTGACTCCACTGGTCAATAAGGAGAACGGCGTGATCGGGATGCTGGAGTTAGCGACGCCCCGTTCCTACGGACTTAACAGCTTTTCGGAATTTCAGCTGCAAAATTTGTTGCCGTTGTTCAACATGGCCATCGAACGGAGCCGCGAAGAAACGGACAATACCATCGAGGCCATCATCCGCGAAAAATTCACGGCCATCCATCCGAGTGTTGAATGGCGTTTTTCACAGGCGGCTTTTAATCATTTGAATTCTGCCCGTGAAGCGAACGAGCGCGTACCCATGGAGCCGATCGCTTTTCAAAATGTGTTTCCGCTGTACGCCCAGTCGGACATCGTCAGTTCTTCTACTTTGCGGAATCAATCGATCCAAGAGGATTTGTTGAAAAACCTCGAACTGTTGAAAAGCATGTTGAAGCTGGCCGAAAAGCACGTTGACTTTCCGCTGCTCGATCAATATTTATTGGAGACGGATTACCGCATCAAGGAACTGTCGAAAGAAATGCGCTCCAGTGACGAGTCGCACGTCATTGATTTTATTCAAAACGAAGTACATCCGTTGATAGAGGAAATGGCCAAAAAAGACCGGTCGGTTGCGCATGCTTTCAGCCGATATAAAAGCCAGCTCGATCCACACTTTGGGGTCGTTTACCACAAACGGAAAGACTACGAAGAAAGCGTCAACCGCATCAACCAGACCATCTCCGATTACCTGGAACTGGAAGAAGAGCGCGGGCAGGCCATGCTGCCACATTATTTTGAAAAATACAAAACGGACGGGGTGCAGTTTGAGCTGTACGTCGGCCAGTCGCTGCTGCAAAACGGGGAATTCAACAACATGCACCTGCGCAATTTCCGCCTCTGGCAAATGCAGGCCATCACCGAAATCACCCGCCAGATGGAAGCCCTCAAAGCGGAACTCCCCATGCCCCTCGAAACGGCCCAACTGGTCTTCGTGTACGGCTCGCCCATCTCCATCCGTTTCCGGATGGACGACAAACGCTTCGACGTGGACGGCGCCTACAATATCCGTTACGAGATCATCAAAAAACGCATCGACAAAGCCACCGTCACGCTGGCGGATGGCTCGCAGGAACGCCTGACCCAGGCTGGTAAGGTGGCCATCGTCTACGCCCGCGAAGAGGACCGGGAGGAGTACCTCTACTACCTGACTTACCTCAAGCGCAAGGGTTTGATCGAACGGGAAATCGAGGATCTCGATTTGGATAAATTGCAGGGGGTGCAGGGGCTGAAGGCGCTCCGGGTGACGGTGAAAAAGTAACGCAGAAGGAGCCTCCAGCTACATGAATAATCTTTGTTTTTTAGGTAAAATCTACCGCGGAACAATTATGGAAACGAAATTTTAGGTAAACGAGCGGTGTTACTGTTGCCAACGGTAACACCGCTGTTTGCCAAATATCGAATCCAGCCTTAAGAGATTTTGGACAGCGTTATTACCAGCAGATTTTCCAACAATTCAAAATAATGGAGTATCTTATGTAAAACCTGGGTGTCTGCCCGAAGTCCTCTTCGAGGCTTGACTTTCTTCCAAAGGGGATTGATTTGAGAAGGACAATTATTTATGTGTATGCTTTTTCGGAGGAGAAAGGAAAAACGAAACGGTACCTACGATGCTGCCCGTTGGGCGGAGGTCGTATTCCAGGCCCGTGGCGAGGTTCTGGGCATCTGAGTTGATGTTGAGGGCGTAACCTAATTTGAACTGCATCCAGGTCCAGCCACCAAAATGGCGCATGTAACTGGTGGACAATTCAATGGAACCGCGGCGGTAATGGTAAAAAGTATCGTCCGGTTTGTTGAGGGTAGTGAAATCATTGCGGACATCCACGGTGTAGCTTTGGCTGGAATAATCAGCCGCAAACATCAATAAATTCCCATCCTTCAGATTATGGCGCAGCCGCATGGCCACCGGTATACCGGCTTCGAGCCCCCACCTGTCATTGAACGTCCAGTTGAGCAGGCCGAAGGGAAAAATAATGTTGCGGCGAACATTTCTGGAATAATACACACCAAAGCCGTATTCCAGGTCCTTGTGCTTTTTGATCCCAAAAATACCGGCCACCCGGTACGTCAGGTACTTGCTGTCGGTGCTGATCAAACCATCGTAATCACCTCGGAAAGAGGTACTGGCCCGGAGAGAGAGATAATGCTTGTGGTTGAGTGGTAGAATAAAGTAGGAAGCTACTTCCGTGTCTTTCAATTTGGACTCATTCAGCCGTCTGAAAAGAGACGCATTTTCCGGATCGATGTCGTCGAAGTTATAACGTTCAAAACCATACTTAAGCCCGAGGAGGAACTTAACGCGGTTTTTATATAAAACAGGGATTTTCAATTTGGATAAAAAACGTTGGTTGGCATCTACTTCACTGGCTTGTTCTGCATTGGTTGGGCGGTAGGTAAACTCCGGATTGTAAGTGTATTCGATGAGCAGGCCTTTTCCAGGTGATTTGTTGGAAACTCCTGGCTTGCAGAATTCGGGGTTGGGTTCCAGTGCCAGGTTGCTGTCCTCGCCCTGGGCGCACAAAAAGTTGGCAATCAAAAAAAAGAAGAATATCGTAATTCCCTGCTTCATGTATGGAATATGCACTGTTTAGATGTTTTGTTTGCTCTTGGAAGGTGCTTTTTACAAAAGAAAAAGATTAAATGCCTTTTATAGACGAAAAATTGTCCAAAAGCCACACAAATTTAGTTTTTGTCTTTGCTTTTTAAAGATTTTTAGGAGAATGAATTGAGAATTTAACGGAAGGAAGGCAAAAATGTTATGGACGAGAATTGTGCCGAATATTGTTTTGACGGGATTAGGGGCGCGGCGCAGGGGCATTGAAAGTCTTCGAAATAACTCACGCGGAGGCCACAAAGCACGCAGCGTTTTGATCCAGAAATCCTTGCGTGCTTGGCGGACTCCGCGTGAGTTATTTCAATTGAATAATTTAAATATTCAGGAAAAGAGCGAAACTCAGGAATCGAACCACCATTGGATGGGTCTTGGGAAGTTGTTTTTTGAAATCCTGAGGTAAGGGACAGGATGAGGGCCGAACCCCCGGAAAAAATGTTCTACCGGTTGTAACATGGAGCCTTCGAAATCATGGACAAGGATTTCTTCCCCGGCCTGCCGGATGCTTTCCCAAATGGCGAGCGACATGCCGCCGAAGTTGGCCAATGTCGGGTTTTTTGCACTGAAAAGATGAATCTGTTTTCTACCGCTGATTTGATACACAAGCCCTGCGTGCAAGGTGCCTTTTTCATCCCTCACTTCCAGCGCCCTGCCCACTTTTTTCTGTCGAAGTGCCAGCCAGATTTTTTTTAGTAATTGATAATCAATGAGATAGGAGTCGTTTTGCCGGCTGAGTTGGATCAGTTCATCGATACTGTCAACTTCTTTGGCCATCAGTCCAGAGCGGTTGGCCTTATTGATGTAAGTACGGGTGCGCTCGTTGAAATTTTTAAAAATGGCCTGCTTGTCTGCCTGGTTGTCCAGCCAATAGGAGTAGCGGGCCTGGAGTTTGAAACCGGCCCAATGAAAAGGGAGGGGATAGTCGAATTCCGGGGCGAAGTGGATCACAAACTGCCGGAGTCTTTTCTTTTGTACAGCGTCCACTGCTGCTTGCACCAGCTTCTTTTTCAAGGCCAGCACCTTTTCTGTCCTGCCTTGCATTTTTTTGAAAAAAATGCCCTGGTACTGGCTTAGCATCGGCTGGAGGGCATAGCGGATACTGAATTTGCTGGCCACCCGCAGCGGCATGACTGCGTACAATTGTTTTTTGTAAAAAATGTGGATGCCCTGCCACCCTGGCCAGATAATGTCGAGGTACCAGGTCATGGCGTAGTTGGCGCCTTGCGGGGAGGCAACGATAAAGTCATTCCAGAGAGCCTCATCGATATCGGATCGGTCCCGCGTTTTTATCTCGAGGTTTGCGGACATATGGTTGATTTATTTCCGCGGGAAAGGTAGGGAATCTTTCATACCAAATACCCAAACAACTTATCGTCCCGGCCGACCTCGGTGAAATCTACCTGGTAGATTTTCATCTTTCGTTTCAGTGCCTCGATGTCTTTGGGGACTTGCACTTCGATCCCGACCAGTGCAGGGCCGCTTTCTTTCTTGGTTTTTTTGATATACTCGAAACGGGTTATGTCATCCGTGGGGCCTAGTACGTTGTTGACAAATTCCTTCAAAGCACCGGGCCGCTGCGCAAAACGGATGAGAAAGTAATGTTTCAGCCCTTCGTAAATGAGCGAGCGTTCCTTGATTTCGGGCATGCGGTCGATGTCGTTGTTACTGCCGGACACTACACAGACAATGTTTTGGCCTTCGATTAGATCGCGGTACTGTTCCAACGCCGCTATGGAGAGGGCGCCGGCAGGTTCCACGACGATGGCCTCTTCGTTGTACAGTCGTAAAATGGTGGAACACACTTGGCCTTCCGGGGCCAGCACCACATCATCCAGTACATCTTTGCAATAGGAAAAAGTGATGTCACCGACCCGTTTCACAGCGGCACCATCGATGAAGCGCTCAATTTCCGGTAAGGTAACAGGTTCGCCAACGCGGATCGCTTCGCTCATGGACGGTGCCCCTTCTGGTTCTACGCCGATGATCTTTACCCGTGGCCACAGGTTTTTCAGGCAAGTCCCGACGCCGGCACTCAGTCCGCCGCCGCCGATGGGCAGAAATACAAAATCAGGATCTTTTAAGTCAGCAAAAATTTCCAGCCCGACTGTTCCCTGTCCTTCGATGATGCGGGTGTGGTTAAAAGGCGGGACGAACGTCATGTCGTTTTTTTCGGTAAACTCCATCGCTGCGGTGGCACAGGCATCGAAATTGTCTCCGACCAGTTTGATCTCGATGTATTCTTTGCCGAACATTTGGGTTTGCCTGATCTTTTGTCGAGGGGTAATGACCGGCATAAAGATCACTCCACTCACCTGCATTTTATTACACGAAAAGGCAAAACCCTGGGCATGGTTGCCGGCACTTGCACAAACAACCCCTTTCGCCAGTTCCGCCTTCGGCAAACTGCTCATCAGGTTGAAAGCACCCCTGATTTTGTAAGAACGCACCCTTTGCAGGTCTTCTCTTTTCAACCAGATATTGCAACCATACCGGTCGGACAAGTTCTGGTTGTACTGCAACGGTGTTTTGCGAACAACAGGCTGCAACCGTTCGGCGGCCGCTGAGAAGTCGAGTTGTATTTTCTGTTCGGTGGATATCATTTTTTTAGGAGTCAGCTATCAGGGGTCAGGGGTCAGGAGTCAGGCTCCGATTAAGCCTGACTCC